>QKAX01000203.1 GCA_003246255.1 Demequina lutea | reverse complement strand
ATGGTGGGTGCCAACGAGCGTGGCGTGACCGCGGACGTCGCTCACCAGATCTTCGACAAGCTCAAGGCCTTCGCCGATTTTGGCTTTCCCGAGTCGCACTCGTTCTCCTTCGCGTACCTCGTGTACGCCTCGACCTGGCTGAAGGCGCACAAGCCCGCGGCGTTCTACGCAGGCCTGCTCGCGGCGCAGCCGATGGGCTTCTACTCGCCGCAGTCGCTAGCGGCCGATGCCCGACGCCACGGCCAGGTGGTGCTGCGGCCGTCGGTGGAGAGATCCGACGTGCTGGCGTGCGTCGAGCGGTTGCGCGAGCCCTTCGCGGTGCCGGGTGAGGCGCGCGAGGACCTCGTGGCGCTTACGGAGGTGGACCGCACTCTTGCGGTGCGCATGGGTCTGGCCTCGGTACGCGGACTCGGCTCGGACGCGGCGCAGGCGATCGTGGACGCGCGCTCCGAGCGGCGCTTCGAGTCGCTGCAGGACATGGCGCGGCGGGTGCGGGTGCGACCCGGAGGCTTCGAGGGCGCGCTGCGGCGTGCCGAGGCGATGGCCAGGGGAGAGGACGTGGGCCTGAGCGACATCGGCACCAAGGCGCTCACGCAGGCGCAGTGGGAGGCGCTCGCCACGTCCGGCGCGCTCGAGTGTTTTGGCATCACGCGCCGCGAGGGGCTGTGGGCGGCCGGGCTGATCGCGCTCGAGGGGCCCGACACCCTGCCGGGCGTGGTGCCCGGCCTCGAGGCCCCCACGCTGCCCGGCATGAGCCAGGTCGAGGAGGCAGTGGCCGACGTGTGGGCGCATGGGGTCTCGGTGGACACCTACCCCACGGCGTTCGTTCGCGAGGGGCTCGACCGCAATGGCGTGCTCACGGTCGCGGGGGTACTGGGGCACGAGGCGCAGCGGCGCGTGAGCGTCGCTGGTGTGGTGACGCATCGTCAGCGCCCGGGCACCGCCAAGGGCGTCACGTTCATCTCGCTCGAGGACGAGACGGGGTTTCTCAACATCATTTGCTCGCAGACGGTGTGGAGGCGGTATCAGGCGGTGGCGCGCAAGTCTCCCGCGCTGGTGATCAGGGGCATGATCGAGCGTGCCGACGGCGCAACCAACCTGGTGGCCGAGCACCTGGCTCCGCTGAGCCTGAGCGTGCCCAGCAAGAGCAGGGACTTTCAGTAGTCCGCTACCCGCGGCAACCTCCAGGCGTGACGAGAGGGCCCCCACTTGTGGTCGGAGCCCTCTCGCCGGTTGCGCACGCCGTGTGCAGGGCGCGCGTCGATCTACACCAGGTGCACCGCCACTGTCACGCCGGCCACCACGATGGCCTCCATCGACATGAGCTTCACGAGGATGTTGAGGCCGGGGCCGGAGGTGTCCTTGAACGGGTCGCCCACGGTGTCGCCGATGACGGCCGCCTTGTGCGACTCGGAGCCCTTGCCTCCGTGGTGGCCCTCTTCGATGTACTTCTTGGCGTTGTCCCACGCGCCGCCGGCGTTCGCCATGAACATCGACAGCGAGAAGCCTGCGACGGCGGCACCTGCAAGCAGGCCGAGCACGCCCGGCACGCCGAAGATGAGGCCCACGAGCACGGGTGCGGCGATGGCCAGGATGGACGGCACCATCATCTCGCGCTGAGCTGCGCGAGTAGAGATGGAGACGCAGCGCGCGTAGTCGGGGTCCTCGGTGCCCGACATGATGCCGGGCATCTCGCGGAACTGGCGACGCACCTCGTCGACCATCTGGCCGGCGGCACGGCCCACGGCCTTCATGGTGATGCCGGAGAACACGAACGCGAGCATCGCGCCCAGGAACATGCCGATGATCACCTTGGGGTTGATGAGCACCACTTCGTAGTGGGTCATCATGTCCATCAGGTTGAGGCCCTCGAGCTGGTCCATCGCGTTCGATGCGATCGAGAAGCCATCGGGGAAGGTGTAGGCGTCGCCGCGCTCGAGAACATGCGAGATGCCGATCTTGACCTCTTCGAGGTACGACGCGAGCAGGGCAATACCCGTGAGGGCGGCCGAGCCGATCGCGAAGCCCTTGCCCGTGGCGGCTGTGGTGTTGCCCAGCGAGTCGAGGGCGTCGGTGCGCTCGCGCACCTCCGGCGGCAGGCCAGACATCTCGGCGTTGCCGCCCGCGTTGTCGGCGATGGGGCCGTACGCGTCGGTGGCGAGCGTGATGCCCAGCGTAGACAGCATGCCTACGGCGGCCATGCCGATGCCGTAGAGGCCCATGCTCATGGTGCCCACCGAGAACTCGAAGTGCGAGCCAAAGAAGTAGGCGAGGCCGGTGCCGGTGACCACCGCGAGCACGGGGATCGCGACCGACATCATGCCCTCGCCCACGCCGCCGATGATGACGGTGGCGGGACCAGTCTTGGAGGCATCGGCGATGCGCTTGGTGGGTGCGTAGCCCTGCGACGTGAAGTACTCCGCCGCCTGGCCAATCGTGATGCCCGTAAGGAGGCCAACGAGCAGTGCCAGCCATAGGCCCCACATGTTGTCGAGGCCCATGGCCCACATGACAAAGATGGACAGCACGCCGATCAGGAGCGCGGCGCCATTGACGCCGCGCGCGAGCGAGCCGAGCAGCTGCTTCTGCGTGGCCTTCTCTCCTGTGCGGACAAAGAACACGCCCACCACGGAGAGGATGGTGCCGAGCGCGCCGATCACCATGGGGGCGATGACTGCCTTGAGCTGCACGTCAGCGCCGTGGGAGGCGTAGGCCGCCGCGCCGAGCGCCGCGGAGGCGAGGATCACGCCCACGTAGGACTCGTACAGGTCGGCACCCATGCCCGCCACGTCGCCCACGTTGTCGCCCACGTTGTCGGCAATGGTCGCGGGGTTGCGCGGGTCGTCCTCGGGAATGCCAGCCTCGATCTTGCCCACGAGGTCGGCGCCCACGTCGGCCGCCTTGGTGAAGATGCCGCCGCCCACGCGAGCAAACAGCGACTGCACGGCGGCGCCCATGCCGAACGTCAGCATCGTGGTGGTGATGACCACCACCTGGTGCGCGTCGTCGGTGCCGTAGAACCTCGTGAGGACCAGGAACCAGATCGCGATGTCAAGGAGTCCGAGGCCCACCACCGTGAGGCCCATGACGGCTCCCGAGCGGAATGCGACGCGCAGTCCGTGGTTGAGCGAGTCACGCGCGGCATTTGCTGTGCGCGCCGAGGCATATGTCGCCGTACGCATCCCGATGAAGCCCGCGAGGCCAGAGAACAGGCCTCCCGTGAGGAATGCGAAGGGCACCCACGGGTTCTGCATGTGCAGCACGTACGCGAGCACGCAGAAGACGAGGGTGAGGGAGACCAGGACGGTGCCCACCACCTTGTACTGCTGCTTGAGGTACGCGATGGCGCCGGCGCGCACGTGTGCGGCGATGCGCGCCATCGTCTCCGTACCCTCCGATTCCTTCATCATCGCGCGGAAGAAGCCGTAGGCCGCCCCGAGCGCCGCAATCGATGCGACGGGGACGAGCCAGAACCAGGCGGGCATGGTGAAAACCTTTCCTAGACGTTCAGTGGCCGAAGGTGGATTGGGCGGAGCGCCACCACGCAAGGTGTTCGCGCTCAAGTGCGTCGCGACTTGGCAACGGGAACGAGGTGATGCCGTCAGCGTCGGCCACAAAGAATCCATTGCGGATCGTGCGGTAGAGCACCTCCTGCGTCATCTGGCGCAGCACGGTCTTGGTGGCCTTCTCCGGGCCAAATGCCAGCTCGCGGAGGCAGTCCCGCAGGTGCCCGATGTTGGGGTACGGCAGATTGTCGATATCCGGGTGGTCGGCGTTGTTCTTGAGATTGCCGAGCGTGAGCTCCGCGTACACGAGGCGCGGGATGTGCACGCTCTTGGCGGTGTCAGTGATGAACTCCGCAAACTCGCCGGGGTGTAGGCGCGACACCACGCGCGGCGTCACGGGGCAGAACTCCTGGTAAAGGTGGGCGCGCTTCTCGCCGTCAGGCTCAAATGCCTCGGGCTTGAGGGTGAGCACGCGGCCGTCATCAGTCGCAAGGTGCAGTGCGACGAGTGCGTCTCGAGGCACCCGCTCAAGCACTCGGTAGATCGAAAGGTAGACGGACAGCTTGGGGCTGCCGTCGGGATGCGGAACGCACTCCGCATCGATCTTCTCCAAGGGAAATTCCTTGGGGTCTAGCTTGTCGCGGTCCACTGAGAAGAACAATGCCTGGCCGCGCGATCGCTTGGCCGAGCCAATCGCGTAGTACAACCCAAAATCATCGGGCGCAAGCATTGAAGCGACAAGCGCCTCAGGGATAAGCGACAAATACACGTACGTGGCCATGCGAGCCTCCTCGTCGACGATGACGACGCTTTGACGCTATCCACGTGGAAGCCGTAGGCCCGGGGCCATAGGTCCCTGGGGTGGTCCCGGGACGTCTTTTCACCAGGCGCAATGGGGGTGTAAGAACGCGAGGGGGAATCTCAATCGCCTGTACGCGGTTGCACTGAGCGCACGCAAGAGACGAAAGGAAGGACGAACCATGTGGGACGCGATTCTCTGGATCATCAGCGTGATCGTGGGCATCACCGGCATTGTGAGGCTGTTCCAGCGCCAGATCATGTGGGGTGTGTTGCTTATCGTGGCGGCTCTGCTGATCGGCCCTGGAGGCGTGAGCCTGTTCACTTAGGCGCTGCCGACAGCCCAAGGTGGGGCCCGTCGATGCTTCTGTGCGGATGTGGTGCATTGACGGGTCCCGCATCGTGCTAGAGTTACCGACGCACTTGAGGCCCCCCACGGGCCTCGGGTCCACTCGTCCGGGTGGCGGAATTGGCAGACGCGCTAGCTTGAGGTGCTAGTGCCCGTATTAGGGCGTGGGGGTTCAAGTCCCCCCTCGGACACCACGTTTTTCGAACATCCTGATACTCGCAAGGGGTCCCTTCCTCACGTCCTCGGGAGGTCAAGTGCCCCAACAAGCCCCGCCCGTGCCGCGTGAGCGTTGGCAGTTGATGTGGCTTCGACGCGTCGAGGACGCGGTGGCCGGCTTTGACACCAAGCGCAGTCATCGAGTGATTCTCGCCAGCATCTATGCGGCGATCTCGGCCGTGCTTGTGGTGCTGGTGGTCTTTGGCGGCGGCACGGCAATGTCGCGTATCGACGAGCCAACTCACGCGGACTATGCCTGGCAGATAGCCCACTTCCACGTGCCAGCTCGCGGCGACGTGATCGCCACACAGATCCGTGAAGAGTGGGCGTGTAAGGGTCAGGAGCGGTACTCGCTGCCTGACTGCGGGGCGCCGGTGTGGCCGTGGCAGTTTCCGTTCGACGCCGATCAGTACAACTTCAGCCACCCCCCGCTGTACTACGCGATGGTGGGCCTGCCGGCTCGCGCGCTGGACGCCGTGACTCCGATGGGCTTCACGGACGCCGCCCGTTTGACGGGCATTCCGTTCCTCGCGGCGGGCATGTTCATGCTGTTCGTCGCGCTGCGGCGGTGGAGGGTTGATCCCGCGATCTCAGTGGTGGCGCCGATGATCCTGCTGACGTTTCCACGGGTCATCCACGCATCGACCACCGTCAACCCCGACGCCGTCGCGCCGCTCGCGGGCGCGATAGCCCTGTGGTTGGCCGCCCGTATCTTTCTCGAGGACAACCACGAGTGGGTTCTGCCTGCCGTGACGGCCGGCATCGTGGGCATGACAAAGACCATCACCACGATCCCCTTCATCGCGCTGGCCATCCTGATGCTCGCCCGGTACCTGCGAGACCGCGGCTGGCGGGGATTGAAGCGTGAGACGTGGATCCTGCCGGGTGCGATGGCCTTGGCCATTCTGGTGCCCTACCTGGCCTGGCAGGCCTTCCAAGGCGGCCGCGGCGACATGTCGTGGGAGAACCCGCTCGTGGGTCTCAATACGCGCGACGTGCAGGGCCTGCCCGGGTCCGAATGGATCTCCACGCTCTTTGTGGGGTTCAACCTGGCGTCCGACTACTACATCCAGCCGCCGCTCGACATTGCGCTGCTGGTGGCCTGGACGCGCCTTCTCAACGTGCTCGTGATCGGCGCGATGTTTGCGATGGTGGTGGCGTTTGCCAAGGAGCCGGCCCGCCGATCGCTGGGGTGGCTGCTAGGCCTTGGCATGGTGCTGTACCCGCTGGCGACCCAGGTACAGGCCTACTTCAACACGGCGGTTCCGCAGTACTTCCCCAACCCCACGGGACGCTACGGCCTCGCGCTGGTCCCCGGGGCGATCGCGTGTCTGGTGATGGCGGCCACCAAGGCCCGGTATCGGCGCTCGATGTACGCGATAGCGCTCGTGGGCATCGTGGTCGTGGGAGTGGTGGTGTCGGTGGGGTTGCAGCGCGCCTAGCTCGCGGCACTGAGCATGGCCGACGCGCGCCGCGCGTCTGGGCGGAAGGTAGCCTGGCGGCATGGCAGACGTCTCGGTGACATCACTTACTCAGGACCTCATTCGCATCGATAGCTCCAACTACGGCGACGATCCTGGCCCGGGTGAGCGTGAGGCGGCGGAGTACGTCGCGACCTTCCTATCCGACCTCGGGCTCGACCCGGTGATCCGGGAGTCGGAGCCTGGCCGCGCGAGCCTCACGGCGTTCTGGGAGGGATCCGATCGTTCCCGGCCTCCGCTGGTGGTGCACGGGCATCTCGACGTGGTACCAGCGTTCGCCGACGACTGGTCTGTTGACCCGTTTGGCGCGGAGATCAAGGACGGCATGATTTGGGGCCGCGGCGCCGTCGACATGAAGGGCGTGGACGCGATCTACCTCGAGTCGTTCAGGCGCCTGATTCAGTCTGGGCGCAAGCCGGCCCGCGACATCGTCATCGCTTTCTTTGCCGACGAGGAACACGGCGGCCGCAGGGGAGCCAAGTGGATGGTCCAGAACCATCCGGACGACTTCCGCGGCGCCACCGAGGCAGTGTCCGAGGTGGGCGGCTTTTCGATCCAGTTGGGAGACAAGCGCACCTACCTGATCCAGACAGGCGAGAAGGGAATCCAGTGGCTGCGCCTGATCGCGCAGGGCACTCAGGGCCACGGCTCGCTCGTGCACCGAGATAACGCCGTGGTGCACATGGCAAACGCGCTGGCACGAATCGGCGAGCATGAGTGGCCGCTTGACGTGACTCCCACCGTTGACAGATTGATGCGAGGCGCCGCTGAGATCCTCGGTATCGAGTACGAGCCCACCGAGCAGTGCGTCGCGCGGATCATCGAGGGATTCGGGCCGGTCGCTCGCATGATCGAGGGCACGCTTCGTAACACCTCGAACCCCACGATGCTCGATGCCGGTTACAAGGTCAACGTGGTGCCCGATACCGCGGGTGCTTACGTGGATAGCCGGTATCTACCCGGCCAGCAGGAGCAGGTGTTGCGCACCATTGAGGAGCTCGCGGGCACGCACGTCAAGGTGGAGCAGTACATCGAGGAGCAGGCTCTCGATCTGCCGTTTGAGGGCCCGCTGGTGGACAAGATGGTGAGCGCCTTGCGCACCGTGGATCCGGACGCCGCGGTGCTGCCTTACCTCATGATGGGCGGCACCGACAACAAGCACCTTGCCTCGTTGGGCATCGCCGGCTACGGATTCGCGCCGCTGAAGCTGCCCAAGGACCTGGACTTTGGATCGCTCTTCCACGGCATCGACGAGCGCGTCCCGATCGACAGTCTCGAGGCTGGTGCCGATGTCATGGAGCAATTCTTGCTCGATTGCTAGCGCGTCGGGACCTACGGCCTAACGTTGGCCGAGCAACCGGTTCGATAGGGAGGGCAACCTGGCGCACGCGCGTCATGCGGGGAGGTCACGATGGCCGTGAGCGATGCTGCCGTACGCAGTGCTCAGGGCCGTTCGCGCGCGCTGTTGAGGGGTAGTGGGACCGCCTGACATGGTGCTCCTCGTCGTCATGTACGCGGCATCGTCGCTAGCGTCCACAGCCCTCGCGATCGCCGCGTTGAGCCACCGGGCCGCGTGGCACACCAAGGCCAGCCTGGTCATCGCCATGGTGTCGCTCGCCGGATGGTCGGCGCTGTGGGCGTTCCAGGTCTGGTACCAACGCGACAACGGTGCGCCCGATGCGTACGCGACTGGGTGGGTCTGGACGCTTCCCTGGGTGGCGGCAGCGATCGCCGGATTTGCGCTGCTCGCCAGGTCGCTCACACGGCCAGCGCCCCGGTACGCGTCAGCCTCGTCGTACATGTATGCGCTGCACCCGCTGGTGATGGTCGGGGTGGCCCTCACGCCCGCCGGGCGCGACGCTATCGTCTCGACCGGGCCCGATGGCGCGCCGTCGCTGGCGTGGGGCTTCTGGGTGCATACAGCCTTCGCCTACGCGTTGCTGACGTCCACAGTGGTGCGGGTGATCACCGTGCGGGACGACGTGCCCGCGCTGCAGTCGGTGCGCGTGTGGGCCCTGGTCGCGGCCATTGCCGTGCCCGCCGTGGCAAACCTCTTGTCCATCAGTTGGAGGGGACCCACGCACCCGGACGTCACGTCAATGGCGTTCGTCGCCACGGCGTGGTTTGCATGGATCGCCTTTCTTCGGCGCGGACTCCTGGACGTGGTTCCCGTGGCGCGCACGTGGGTCTTTCAACACATGGCCTCCGCCGTGCTTGTCACTGATGCGGCTGGACGCATCGCGGATCTGAACCGCGCAGCGCACACCCTCGTGACGGCGCACGGGCGTCCCGAGCGCGCCGCGGTGGGAACGCCGCTCGCCGATGCCTGGCCCGCCCTCGCGACACGTCGTGCGGCGATTCACGACCGCGCCTCGTTCGAGTGGGACATCCCCGGCGCGTCGCCCGGCGTGGTGCTCCGCGTGTCGGTCAGCGACCTGCGCCCAGAGGGTCACTGGATGGGGGAGATTCTCCAACTGGACGACGTCACCGCCGAGGCGACCGAACGGCGTCGCCTCGAGAGTCAGCGGCGCGCTCTGAGCGCCGAGATGGAGCACGACGCACAGGTGCGCCGAGACATGGAGCGTCAGCTTGTGCGCGATGCGGGAACTGACCTGTTCAACCGGCGCTACGTCGACGAACAGCTGCCGAGGATGCTCGACGATGCGAGACGCAGCGGGAGGGAGCTGTCGATCGTCTTGCTTGACCTCGACCGCTTCAAGCGGGTCAACGACCGCCATGGCCACAGCGCGGGTGACAGGGTCCTGCGCGACGTGGCGTGCGCGATGCGTCGAGCGCTGCCGCACGAGGCCAAGCTCGCGAGGTTTGGGGGCGAGGAGTTTCTCGCCATCCTGCCGGGCGTGGGTGCCGCTCGCGCTGTCGAGATCGCAGAGGATCTGCGCGCGGCGTGCGAGGCGTTGCGCATCGAGGTGCGCGGCGACGTGCTGCAACAGACCACCTCTGCAGGGGTGGTGTCGCTAGGCGCTCTAGGCGCCGCCGAGGGCGCGGCCGTCCTCATCGCTCACGCTGACCAGGCGCTCTACGAGGCCAAGGATGCGGGACGCAACCGGGTGCGTCACTACCAAGGCTAGGCGGCGTCTGACCGTTGCACACGCATCGCGCGGCGGCGCAGCCATACGCGTCGAGCGCCGCCGATGAACAACTGCGAGCGCGCCAACTCCCAGCGACCGTACTCCGCCTGCTCGGAGAGCATCTGTGCAGCTTCAGCCCTCGTAATGTCGCGGGGGATGTCCACGATGCGCCACTGCATATGGCTGCTGGACGGGGGAGTCGCGCTGCGCGGGCTGATCAGGTGGCCGTGAGCGATCTGCGTTGCGTCTGTCATCTTCGCTCCCATCTAACCCTGTTCCGGGGGTAACGTCATCTCCATGAGCACGAATGCCCGCGAGGCACTGCGACACCTCACCGCCGCCTTCGAGGCACACCTTGAGGCGGTATCCGCCCGCCGAAGCCCAGAGGACGCGGCGGTGGATGACGCGTTCGATGCGCTCGCCGAGGCATTTGAACGGTACGAAGATGCTCTTGATTCCGCGTTTGGCGAGAGCCTTCCGGTGATTCTCGATGAGGACGGCGGCCCGTACGACGACGCTGAGTACGACGACGATACTGACGCCGACGACATCGACGGGCATGCCGACGAGAACGATGACGAGATGGACGACGACATCGAGGAGTTTGACCTGCGATAGCCCATTGCGGTCACCTTCCCTTCAGCGGTCGCTGGCCGCATCATCGGCGCTCCGGATATCCCATCGGCGGTGCCGTCACGTCGTCGAGGGCTTGCCTGATCGCTGCCGGCAGGACCAGGTCCTCTGCCGCGAGGCTGGCCGTGAGTTGGTCGGCCGTCCGCGCGCCCACGATCGCCGACGTCACGCCAGGGGCGTCGCGCACCCACGCGAGGGCGACCTCGTGGGGCGAGCGCCCAAGGCCCTCAGATGCGGTGACGAGGGCTGCCACGATCGCCGCCGCACGCGGCGTGAGATAAGGCTCCACAAAGCCCGCCAAATGGTCCGATGCGGCGCGCGAGTCAGCAGGAATGGCGTGCTGGTACTTGCCGGTGAGCACCCCCCGGCCAAGGGGCGACCACGCGAGCATGCCCATCCCGAGCGCGTCCGTCGCCGGCAGCACCTCGCGCTCGATGCCGCGCTCGAGCAGCGAATACTCCATCTGGGCGACGGCGGGTGCCGCGGCCGGGCGAGCGAGGGTGGCCGCGCGAGCAAGCGCCCAGCCGGGGAAGTTTGACAGGCCTACCTGCCGCGCGCGACCCGTGGTGAGCGCCACCTCAAGGGCGTGCATGGTCTCGTCGAGCGGCGTCACGGGATCAAAGGTGTGCACAAGCCAGACGTCGACGTGATCGGTTCCCATGCGCGTCAGCGACGCGTCGAGGGTGTCGAGCAGCGCCCCGCGGGAGGCGTCAATCACGCCGCCCTCCGGCGTGCGGCGCACCCCTGCCTTGGTGCAGATCTGCATCTCGTCGCGATCGAAGGCGCCCTTGAGGAGCGCGCCAATCGCGGACTCTGCGCCGCCATCGGCGTAGGTGGCGGCAGTGTCGACAAGCGTGCCGCCCTCGTCGAGGAAGAATTCCATCAGGGCCGCCGCCTCGTCGAGCGACGTGTCACGCGACCACGTCATCGTTCCGAGCGCGAGGCGCGAGACCTCAGCTCCTCTGTGACCCAACCGCCTGACCTGCATGCGAGCGAACCTACCTGGGCCACGGCGGTCGGGAGGCGCGACGCGCGGGAAGTAACCTGTCCAACATGAGTTGGTGGGAAGCGACGATCCTTGGCCTCATTCAGGGCCTCACCGAGTTCTTGCCGATCTCCTCCTCGGCGCACATTCGCGTGCTGGGGCCGCTGTTGCCGCACGGCGCCGATCCTGGCGCTGCCTTCACGGCGATCATCCAGCTGGGTACCGAGGCTGCGGTGATCGTGTACTTCTGGAAGGACCTCGTCCGGATCGTCGGCGCGTGGCTCGCGGCGCTGGCTGGCAGGCACGGCAAGGATCGCGCCTCGCGCTGGGGCGCCCGTAGCGCCGATGCCCGGCTCGGGTGGTGGGTCATCCTCGGATCCGTGCCGATCGTGGTGCTCGGCGTGCTGTTCAAGAGCGTGATTGAGAACGGCCTGCGTCACCTCCTCATTACGGCGGCCGTGCTCGCGGTCTTCGGCCTGCTGCTCGGCGTGGTCGACCGCGTCCGGCCGCAAGAGCGCGGACTCGAGACCCTCACGGCCAAGGACGCCGTCATCCTTGGCTTCGCGCAGGCCGCCGCGCTGGTCCCCGGCGTGTCGCGCTCCGGCGGTACCATCACGGCGGGTCGATGGCTTGGGCTCACGCGCGAGGCGGCAGCCCGCTATTCGTTCCTACTCGCCATCCCCGCGGTCATCGCCTCGGCCTTCTTCGAGCTCGCCACGAACCTTGGGGAGATCACAGCTCCGGGCGGCGTGGGGATCCTTGCGACAGTGATCGCGACTGTGGTGGCGTTCGGCGTGGGTTACGCGGTGATCGTGTGGTTCCTCAAGCTCGTCACCACGAGGTCGTTCATGCCGTTCGTCATCTACCGCGTGCTGTTTGCTGCGGTGATCGTGGCGCTCGTTGCCGGCGGGGCGATCTCCGCGACCGCCTAGTCCGCCGCGTGGGAGCGCCGCCTGGTGCTACGACCCAAAGGGTCCTGGTCCCGTGGACCCTCCCGCCGACCCGCCCGGGCCGGGGTCGCGTCGGCGCAGGAAGCGCTCAAACTCGGCAGCGATGGCATCGCCGGAGGCCTCCGGCAAGCTCGTCTCATCCAGCAGCGACTCCAACTGGGCGACGTGTTGCGCGATCTCGTCGTCGTCCTCGGCGAGCTCGTCGGCACCTCGCTGCCACGCCTCGGCATCCTCGGTGAGGTCCCCGAGGTCGATGGGCAGGCCCACATACCGCTCGAGCTGGTTCAGCATGGCGGTGGTGGCCTTGGGGCTCGGCGGGTGAGCGACGTAGTGAGGAACCCCCACCCACATCGACAGCACGGTGATGCCCCGCAGCGCCCCCTCGTGCGCGAGCACGCCCAGAATGCCAGTGGGGCCCTCGTAGTCAGACGACTCGAGCCCATACAGCCTGCGCGCCGCCGCGTCGTCGGACGACACGAAGGTAGGCAGCGGACGAGTGTGTGGCACGTCGACAAGGAGCGCGCCACACGTGATGAGCGTGGTGACCTCGAGGTCCTCCGCGAAGTCGAGCAACTCGGTGCAGAACTGGCGCCACCGCATCGACGGCTCGATGCCGCGCACGAGTGACACCCGGCGATCGGCGTTCGAGACCGCCGCGCACGTCGAGACGACTGTGCCCGGCCACGAGATCACTCGCTCGCCGCTGGGAAGACGCGAGACCTGCGGGCGGCTCACCTGGAAGTCGTGGTAGTCCTCGGGATCGAGCGCGCCGTACTCCTGGGCGTTCCAGATCTCGGCGAGATGATCCACCGCATGTGACGCGGCGTTACCCGCGTCGTTCCAGCCCTCGAAGGCCGCGATCATGATGGACTCGCGGGGGCCGCCAGGGGCGGCGGGTGTCTGGTCGGTCATTCGACCAGCCTAGACTGCACACCGTGAGCCACAGCGACCTTCCCGCCGCAGTTCTCTGGGACATGGACGGCACTCTCATCGACTCGGAGCCGTTCTGGATCGAGGCCGAGCAAGCTATCGCCGCCCGGTTTGGCGTCGAATGGACTCACGCCGACGGCATGACGCTCGTGGGCAATCCGTTGCTCGACTCCGCGCGGATCCTGCAGGCACGCGGGATCGACCTTCCGGAGCAGGCCATCATCGACACGATGATCGACTCGGTGACGGCCTCCGTGCAGGACAGCATGCCCTGGATGCCCGACGCGAGGCGGCTGCTCGATGAGGTCCACGCTGCGGGCGTGCGCTGCGCGCTCGTCACGATGTCCCAGGGGCGATTCGTCGACGCGTTCCTTGACGTGGCGGGCGAGTACTTCGAGGTTGTGGTCTCGGGCGAGGACGTGTCGCGGGGCAAGCCCGACCCGGAGGCCTACCTCAGGGCGGCCGAGCTGCTGGGCGTCGCGCCGGCCGACTGTGTGGCCATCGAGGATTCGCCGGCCGGAATCACGTCTGCGCATCGCGCGGGGGCGAGGACGATCGCCGTGAAGCGATACGCGGAGCTTCCCGATCTGCCAGGGCTCACGCGCCTCGCGACTCTCGACGGCCTCACGGTGGAGGATCTGCGACGCGTGGCGTCGGGCATGCCGCTCGACCGCAACTAAGCGGAAACCTTTGCCAACGCGGCGTCTCGCGCCGATGAGCCACCCAACTAGGGAGGTGGCCGTCGTGGTCAGACGTTTTGGGTCGCTGTCAATTCGAGCTCGACTGATGTGGATCGTGGCCGCGTTGGGACTCAGCGTGGCGGCTCTCACTGTGGTGTCGGTTGTGGAGACCGACCGCACGATCATGGCGGAGCGTCAGGCGGCGACGCGGCAGGTGGTGGAAACTGCGGCCGCTGTGGTCGAGTCGTATGTCGCGCGTGAGTCAGCGGGCGACATGACGCGGTCTGAGGCGCAGGCAGCGGCCATCGAGACAGTCAAGGGCCTGCGGTACTCCGAGTCCGAGTACTTCTGGATCAACGACATGGGTCCCACGATGATCGTTCATCCCATCAAGCCCGAGCTCGATGGCACTGACCTCAGCGGCATTCAGGATCCCGACGGCCTGCACCTCTTTGTGAAGTTTGTCGACGTTGTCCGGGCCGACGGAGCAGGCTACGTGGAGTATCAGTGGCCCAAGCCGGGAGTGGACGCACCGCAACCGAAGGTGTCGTACGTCCAGGGCGTGCCGGAGTGGGGCTGGATCGTCGGCTCGGGCGTGTACGTCGACGATGTGCAGGCGGCGGCCGTGACGCGCGCAGCGATCCCCGCCGCAGCGGGGCTCGTGCTGCTGTTGATTGGAGCGGCCCTCGCCTACCTCGTGGGACGAGGGATCGTGACCCGCATCACCGACGTCACGCGGGCTCTCGAGTCCGGCGACTCTGCGACGCGCCTGCCAGTAGGACGCGGACGCACCGAGCTGGAACGGCTTGCCTCTGCGCTGAACGACACCCTGGACAGGTCGTCGTCCGTGGCTCGACACGTGACTCAGGCGATTGGTGCGCTCGATGCCGAGGTCGGCAAACTGGTGGCGTCGTCCGACGCGATGGCCTCCGATGCGGAGAGCGCAAGCACCACCACACAGGTGGCGCACTCGACGGCTCAGGAGGTGTCCACGGCGATCGACTCAGTGGCGCTCGGCACCGAGGAGATGGGAGCCTCCATTCGCGAGATCGCCGAGAACGCTCAGACGGCATCCCAGATGGCTCACGAGGCCGTCAGCGCGGCGACCGCCACGAATGCCACCGTCGTGGAACTTGGCACCTCGTCGGCTGAGATCGGTGACGTCGTCAAGGTGATCAGCGAGATCGCGCAACAGACAAACATGCTTGCCTTGAACGCGACCATCGAGGCCGCACGTGCGGGCGAGGCGGGGGCGGGTTTCGCGGTCGTGGCGGGCGAGGTCAAGGCACTCGCGCACCAGACGGCCGAGGCGACAGAGTCGATCACCGCTCGGGTGGAGGGGATTCGGGCGACGGCGGAACGAGCCGCGGAGGACATTGCGCGCATCTCCGAGATGGTGCGCGACATCAGCGACTACCAGGCCACCATCGCGGGTGCGGTGGAGGAGCAGACGGCGACCACCGCTGCGATGTCGTCCAGCACGGGCTCGGTGGCCGACGGTGGCCGGCGCATGGCCGCGGAGCTCGAGCAGGTGAGCGCCGCCTCCCAGCGGACTGTCGGCGAACTCGACGCGGTGCGGCACTCCGCCCAGAGCTTGGCCGACACTGCTGCACGTCTTCGCGAGGCGGTGGGCCAGGGGCGCTAGCGGCCCGCTAGCCGGCCGTCGGAGCGACGCCGATCGCGCGTTCCACGGCCCCGGGGTCGAGCGCAGGAGTGGTACCGCCAAACTCGGGGCAGAGCGACTGGAACGAGCACCAGTTGCAGAGCCTGGAGGTCTTGGGGGGAAACTCTCCGGCGGCAGCGCAGGACTCGATCGCGGCCCATGTGGTGCGCGCCTGGTTCTCCACTGCGGCGACGTCGGCCTCGCTTGGCACCAGCTCCTTGACGCCGCCGTCCCTCAGGTAGAGCAGGCGCATGAGCGAGGGGCGCCTGCCCTTCACCCTCTCCACGAGCAGGGCGTAGAAGCGCATCTGAAACTCCGCTTGCTCGCCGTATCCGGCTCGCGGGCTGGCACCTGACTTGTAGTCGATCACGCGAATTGCGCCGTCGGGAGCCTCGTCGATGCGGTCGATCACGCCGCGCAGCAGAGGCCCATCGTCGAGCGCACTCTCGAACCGCTCCTCACGTGCCGCGGGCTCGAGCCGGGCGGGGTTCTCGAGCGTGAAGTAGGTGCCAAGCCGCGCCCGTGCATCGTCAAAGAACTGATGGCGCTCCGCCGAGTCCGAGACGAGGTCAAGCAACTCGGGCTGCCGCGTGGTCATCGCGTCCCAAGCCGGCGCGAGCAAGTCCCGAGCGGACGAGGGCGTGCGCTGCGCAGCCGGGAGATCGAACAAGTTCTCGAGCACCGCATGCACGAGAGTGCCGAGCGTGGTGGCACGCTGCGGGGTCTCGGGGACCTTGTCGATGACGCGCAGCCTGAACATCAGGGGGCACTGGGCGAAGTCGTTCGCGCGCGAGGGCGACAATCCGGGGCGAGCAGCCATGGCCACAGGGTAGGGCAGTCGGGTGACACGTCGGCGAGCGACTACCGTGAGGGCATGAAGGAGCAGCGCACCCCTGGCCTCGTCGTCGGCCGCGTCTTTGGCGCCCCAATCATCGTTCACCCGAGCTCGCTGCTGATGCTCGCGGTGCTCGCCTACGTGTTCGCGCAGGCGACGGGAGAGACGACGTCGCGCACGCTCGTCATCGGCCTGATTCTTGCGCTGTCCCTCTCCGCGTCCGTGTTGCTGCACGAGCTCGCGCACGCGTTCACCGCGCGGCTGCTAAAGCTTGAGGTCGCGGAGGTGGTGCTCACGCTGTGGGGCGGCCAGACGCGCTTCATCACGCCGCCCACCAAGCCGTCCGTCAATGCGATCACGGCGGTCGCGGGCCCCCTCATGAATCTCGCGATCGCTGGCGTGGGTGCTGTCGCCTTGAACCTCCTCGACCCGAGCGGAGTGGGCCGCCTCGTGCTGCTCTACGTCGTGCAGGCCAACCTTTTCCTCGGCATCCTCAACGCGTTGCCCGGCATCCCGATGGACGGCGGGCGAGTGCTCGAGTCGCTCGTGTGGCGCGCCACCGGCAAGCACCACAAGGGCATGCTCGTCGCCGCGTGGGCGGGACGGCTCGTCGCGGTGGTGGTGACGGGCTACGCGCTCCTCATCCCGTTTGCGTACGGCGGCAGGCCCGGGTTGTTCGACATCGTCGTCGCGGTGATCGTCTTCACCGTGCTGTGGCCAGCCTCGAGCGCCGCTATCCGCTTCGCCGAGATGGTCGCCAAGCGCGAGGCGCTGTCAGTGGCCACCGTCATGAAGGTCGCGGTGCCCGTGACATACGACGTCTCCGTGGCCGATGCCGTGGTGGCGTTGGGGGACGCGCGCTACGGGATCGTGATGGCGGCCGATGGCGTGCCGGCGGGCCGCTTCGATGCCGCGACCCTTGCCCAGGTACCGGCCTCGGAGAGGCCCTCCACCTCCCTGCAGGCAGTCACGACGCCGATGCCGCGGGGGGCCACCGTGCAGGCGGCTGGCACCTCCTCTGACCTTGTGGTGGCGGTGCGGGAGTGGTTCGGCAAGACTGACGCGCTCGTGGCGCTCGACGGGGAGGTCCCCAAGGGCGTCGTGGTCATCTCCGAGGCCGTGGAAGCCCTGAGATAGCGCCGTAGACTTGCCCGCATGAACTCCCCAGCGCCTACAGGCGCCGACGCGCGCCGCGGGCTCTTGCGGGCCGGAGATCGCGTGCAGTTGACGGACCCCAAGGGTCGCCACCACACGATCGTCCTGGTCGAGGGCAAGACCTTCCACACACATCGAGGACAGTTCCACCACGATCAGCTCATCGGCCAGCCCGAGGGCACTGTGGTGCGCAACACCGCAGGCGTCGAGTACGTGGCCCTCCGCCCGTTGTTGAGCGACTTCGTGCTGTCAATGCCGCGCGGAGCTGCCGTCATCTACCCCAAGGATGCCGCGCAGATCATCGGCTATGCCGATCTCTACCCGGGCGCTCGCGTGCTGGAGGCTGGCGTGGGCTCGGGAGCCCTCACGATGTCGCTGCTGCGCGCCGTGGGTGATGGCGGTGCCCTCACCTCAATCGAGCGCCGCGAGGACTTCGCGGACATCGCGCGCGGCAACGTCGAGTCATTCTTCGGTGGCCCTCACCCCGCGTGGAACCTGCTGATCGGCGACTTTGACGACCGTGCCCGCGAGCTCGAGGCTGGCACGATCGATCGCGTGATTCTCGACATGCTCGCCCCGTGGGAGAACCTCGAAGCCGCGGCGCACGTGCTCGCCCCCGGCGGCGTGTTCCTCGCCTACGTGGCAACCACCACGCAACTGAGCCGCCTCGCCGAGGACCTCAAGGACACCGGCGACTTCACCGAGCCGCAGGCTTGGGAAACGATGGTGAGGACCTGGCACCTGGAGGGTCTCGCCGTGCGACCCGATCACCGCATGATCGGACACACAGGGTTCCTGCTGACGTCGCGTCGCATGGCGCCCGGCGTCGAGGCGCCGTTGCGACACCGTCGTCCAGCCAAGGGTGCGTACCCAGTCGACGGCGAGTGGACGCCCGAGGACATGGGGGAGCGGCCCGTGTCGGACAAGAAGATTCGAAAGGTGCGCCGCGACGCGAACAGCACGCGCGACGTGCACGGGGAGGAGTAACGGTGGCCGAGCTCGTCGACACGATCGCTGCGCTCGAGAAGCGCAACCAGGAATTGGTGCGGCTACTCGAGCAGGCGAAGGACTCGCTGGGCGAGATGCGCGCCAAGCTGGCCGAGGCGTCGGCGCCCCCGCAGACCTTCGCGACCTTCGTGCAGTGGGCAGGCACGTACGCGGACATCGTGGCGAACGGTCGACGCATGCGAGTGGCGGTGTTGCCCGCGGTGGGACGCGACCTCAAGCCCGGCGACGAGGTGCTTCTCAACGCCATGAGCGTGGTGGTGGGCACCGCGCTGCCGGAGCGCGCGGGCCAGGCTGCGATCGTGCGCGAGGTGCTCGACGACGAGCGTGTGCTGGTGGTCTCGCGCGGTGAGGATGAGCGCGTGGCGATCCTCATCGGGGGCGACGCGCCTGCTCGCGTGCACGAGGGCGACACAGTGATCATCGACCCGCGCACGGGGTTCGCGTCGGAGAAGGTCGAGCGATCGGGCGTCGAGGCGCTCATGCTCGAGGAGGTCCCGGACGTCGACTTCGCGTCGATTGGAGGCCTCCAGGGCCAGATCGAGCGCATCCGTGACGCGATCGAGTTGCCCCTGCGCCACCCGGAGCTGTACCGCGAGCACGCGCTGCAGCCGCCGCGCGGACTGCTGCTTTACGGCCCGCCCGGTTGCGGTAAGACCCTCATCGCCAAGGCGGTGGCTCACTCGCTGGGCGAGGCGACGGGAGCAAACCGCTCGTACTTCCTCTCGGTCAAGGGCCCCGAGCTTCTCAACAAGTACGTGGGTGAGACCGAGCGCTACATCCGCACCATCTTCGAGCGCGCGCGCGCGAATGCCCACACGGGCGCCCCCGTCGTCGTCTTCTTTGACGAGATGGACGCCCTGTTCCGCGCTCGCGGCTCAGGCGTGAGCTCCGACATGGAGACCACGATCGTGCCGCAGCTCCTCACCGAGCTCGATGGTGTCGAGGCGCTGAGCAACGTCATCGTGATCGGAGCGTCGAACCGAGAGGACATGATCGACCCGGCGATTCTGCGTCCGGGTCGCCTTGACGTGAAGATCGCTGTGGAGCGTCCCGACCCTCAGGCGTCGATCGACATCCTGTCGAAGTACCTCACCACCGAGCTGCCGCTCGACGAGGGAGAGGTGGCAGCGCACGGCGCCGACCGCGGCGCAACAGTCGCCACCATGATCGCGTCCACCGTGGCACGGCTCTTCCACGACGACGATGCGGCGGGCTACATGTCCGGCGCGCTGCTGCGCAACGTCGTCGACCGCGCCAAGACGCGCGCCATCAAGCACGTCATCAGCGGCGGGTCGCGCGGCATCTCGACGGCGCACCTGCAGGCTGCGGCGGACCAGGAGCTCGCCGAGGCTCGCGCGGTGGCCGCCAGGGAGTTGGGGGACCGCTGATGCGGGTTGTCGGCATCGAGACTGAGTACGGCATTACTGACCCCTCGGATCCGGGCGCAAACCCGATCCTGCTCTCGTCGCTCCTTGTCGAGGCGTGCCGCACGTGGGCCGGGGGCAAGACGACGCGGTGGGACTACGGCGGCGAGGACCCGCTCATGGACCTGCGCGGCATGCGCAGGGACCGTCGCTACGCCACGGCGGACCTGCTGACCGACAGCCCCGAGTATTCGGCGGCCAACAGAGGCGTGACCTTGCGTCGGCGTCGCGGCTCGTGGGAGGACCCGGCTCACCTCAACGCCGTGCTGCCCAACGGCGCGCGCTTCTATGTGGACCACGCGCACCCCGAGTACTCGGGCCCCGAGGTGACGAGCGCTCACGATGCGGTGGTGTGGGACGTCGCGGGCGACAGGATCGCCGCGGCGGCGGCCGACGTCTTCCGGCAAGACGGCAACGTCGCGCTCTACAAGAACAACGTGGACGGCAAGGGCGCCTCGTACGGGATGCACGAGAACTATCTGGTGGACCGCGCGGTCGACTTTGAGACGCTCGCGCGCAGGCTCACGCCGCACCTCGTGACGCGCGCCGTCGTGATTGGCGCGGGCCGTGTGGGCCTCGGCGTCTACGGCGAGGAGCCAGGCTTTCAGATGTCGCAGCGGGCGGACTATATGGAGGCCGAGGTGGGCCTGGAGACAACGCTGCGCCGCCCCATCGTCAACACGCGCGACGAGCCGCACGCTGACCGTCGCAAGTGGCGCAGGCTGCACGTCATCATCGGCGACGCCAACTGCATGGAGGTGCCCACCTACCTCAAGGTGGGTGCGACAGCGCTGGTACTCACGGCCATCGAGGCGGGCGACGAGAGGCTCGACGCACTCGTGCTGAGGAACCCGGTGGACGAGGTGTCAGCTGTGTCGCACGACCTCACGCTGCGTCACCGCCTCGAGCTCGCATCGGGGGAGACGGCCACGGCCCTGGAGATTCAGCGCGCGCTGCTCACCATTTCGCGCGACTACGTGCGCGATGCTGACGACGCGCGTGTGCTGGAGCGCTGGGAACGGGTGCTCGACGCCCTGGGTCGCGATCCGTTCGAGGCGGCGCGCGAGGTGGAATGGGTGGCCAAGCTGCAGCTTCTTGGCCGCATGCGCGAGCGCTACGCCGTCGCGCACCCGGATGGCTCTCGCGAGATCCCCGGCTGGGACGACGATCGGCTGCGAGCGGCCGATGTGCAGTGGGCCGAGCTGGGTAAGGGCCTTGCCGCACGCCTCACCGCCGCGGGCGCGGTGGAGCGTCTCACCACCGACGACGAGATCGCGTCGGCGATGGCTCTGCCGCCCCGCACCACCAGGGCGTGGCTGCGAGGGCGCATGGTCGCCGAGCGCGGCGACATCGTCGACGCCGCCGGCTGGTCCACAGTGGTTATCGACCGCGAGCAGGAGCACGGCCACCTCGAGGTGGTGTCGCTGCCCGACCCCACCACCACCAGTTACCACTTGCTCGATACGCTCCTCGCGGAGGCGTCGGGCCCGGACGCGCCCGCGCGAGACTAGGCTGACACCATGGCTCAGACCACAGCAAACTCGTCGCCGTTTGAGGACGACGCCCCCGAGCCGGACGCCCCGGCCGCTCCCGCAGCGCAGGCCAGTTTGGACGCGCTCGACTCCCTGCTCGACGAGATCGACGAGGGCATTCAGACAAACGCGAGCCAGTTTGTGCGCTCGTTCGTGCAAAAGGGCGGGCAGTAGCCACACATGATGTTCGGTGAGGTTCCAGCCCCGCTCGACGTGGATCCCGCGCGTCGCATCCTGGGGCTCGAGACGGAGTTTGGCCTGCACTTTGACACCGCCAACTCGCGCGCTGTGACGCCCGAGGAGGTGGCAGGTCACCTGTTCCACTCCGTGGTGGAGTGGGGCCGCTCGTCCAACGTGTTCCTCACCAACGGCTCGCGGCTGTACATCGACGTGGGCGCGCACCCCGAGTACGCGACAGCGGAGACTGACTCTGTCACCCAGCTCGTGGCGCATGACAAGGCGGGTGAGCGCATCGTTCACGACCTCGTGGCCGATGGCGAGCGCCGTCTCGCCGCCGCAGGGCTCGAGGGCACGATTTACCTCTACAAGAACAACACCGACTCCGCCGGCAACAGTTATGGCTGCCACGAGAACTACCTCGTGCGTCGGCGCGCGGACTTCAAGTCCTTTGCGGCGGTGTTGCTGCCGTTCCTGGTGAGCCGGCAGGTGGTGACCGGAGCAGGCACCATCACGCGCACGCCCGAGGGTGCGCACTACAGCTTCTCGCCGCGTGCCGATCACATGTGGGAGGGAATGAGCTCCGCGACCACGCGCTCGCGCCCCATGATCAACACGCGCGACGAGCCCCACGCGCACGCAGACCTGTATCGCCGCATGCACGTGATCGTGGGCGACTCGACCATGGCCGAGCCCACGACGTTCCTCAAGGTGGGCGCCACTGACCTGCTGCTGCGTCTCATGGAGGCCAGGCTGCCGATGCAGGACCTTGCCCTTGCCAACGAGATGCAGGCGATCCGGACCATTGCCCACGACCTCACCGGAACCTCGACAGTCGAACTTGCCGACGGCAGGCGCATGACGGGCGCCGACCTCCAGGAGGCCTGCCTCACGGCCGTCAGGGAGTATGTGGGAGACGTCATCCAGCCCTCCGCCGAGGTGGACCAGATCCTCGACCTGTGGGAGCGCGGCATCGGCGCCGTGCGTTCTCAGGACCCGAGCGGCGTGGAGACCGAACTGGAGTGGGCCATCAAGCACAGGCTGATCACGCGGTACCAGGAGCGGCTGGACTGCTCCCTGGACGACCCGCGCCTCGCCCGGCTCGAGATGGCCTATCACGACGTGTCACCGACGCGTGGCCTGTTCAACCGCCTCCAGGCCGACGGACAGGTCAGGCGCATCGTCGCTGATGCGGCGATCGAGCACGCGAAGACCGAGCCGCCTGCCACCACCCGCGCCGCCCTGCGGGGCCGATTTGTGTCGGCGGCCCTTGCCTCGGGTCACGACTACACGGTCGACTGGGTTCACCTGAAGATCTCCGGTTCCGAGCCCAAGACGATCTTGCTCAAGGATCCCTTCCGCAACACGGATGAGCGCGTCGACGAGCTCATCGCGGCGCTTGAGTCCTGAGTGCCTTCGTAGACTGAGGGACCAAACCGTGGGAGGAAGAATGCGACGCGCCGCCGTGCTGTTGCTCTTGGGAGCGCTCGCCCTGTCTGCGTGCACCGCGAACGACCAGGACGGCACCACCGTGAGCGCCTCAGTGGGAGACATCGACGATGTCGTGGTGGGCGCCTCTGACACGCTTGCCCCCTCCATCGAGTGGCCGGCGGGGGAGACGTTCACCCGTGCACAGTCCACTGTGGTGTGGGAGGGCACCGGAGCGCCATTGACTGCCGGTCAGCCCCTGCTCCTGGACATGTTCATCGAGTCGATGGACACGGGCGATGTGCTCAGAAACACGTACGACGGTCTTCCCGAGTCGACACTGCTCGCGCCCGAGCTGCTGGGCGATGCACTCTACACGGTCCTTCTCGATGCTCGTGTGGGCACCCGAGTGCTGCTTGTCTCGCCGCCCGAGGGCGAGTTTGAGGGCGAACCTGCCATTGCGGTCGTGGTCGATGTGCTGTCCGATCGCGCCGAGGGCGACACTCTTGACCAGAACACGAGCCTGCCGACTGTCACGAGCGCGCTGACCGGTGAGCCAGAGATCACGATCGACCCCAATGATCCGATGCCCACCGAGCTCACGATAGCGACGCTGATCCAGGGAGCCGGCCCGCAGATCCAACCCGGCTCCTACATCGTCGCGCAGTTCAAGGCCATCCATGTGGCAGATGGCTCCAAGGACGATGTCTCCTGGTCCGCCGGCGACGTGCGTCAATCAACGTGGCCGCCCGCTCAAGAGCCGCTGTACGACCAGGTGGGCACCGGCAAGTTGCTTCGGGCATGGGACGAGGGCCTGATCGACCAGACGGCGGGCTCGCGCGTCATGCTCATCGTGCCCGAGGAATGGGGCTACCCGGGCGAGGGCACCGTCATCTTTGTGGTCGACATCCTCGATGTGTGGAACCCGCTGCCCGAGGACGAGATCCCGGAGAACATCTCGGCGTCACCGTCGCCCTCGCCTTCCCCCAGTGCTGGAGCGCAATCATGAGTGTCGCAGTCCGTGTGATCCCGTGCCTCGACGTCGATGCCGGCCGCGTGGTCAAGGGCGTCAACTTCGAGAACCTGCGCGATGCTGGAGACCCGGTGGAGCTCGCGTCGCGCTACGGAGCGATGGGTGCCGACGAGGTGACGTTCCTCGACGTGACGGCCTCGTCAGGGGGTCGCGAGACGATGCTCGACGTGGTGAGAAAGACGGCAGAGCAGGTATTTGTGCCACTGACGGTGGGCGGCGGGGTGCGAAGCCCCGACGATGTTGATACGCTCCTCAGAGCGGGCGCGGACAAAGTAGGCGTGAATACGGCTGCTATCGCGCGACCTCAACTCCTGACTGAGATCGCGCGCCGGTTTGGTAACCAAGTTTTGGTTCTTTCCGTCGACGCGCGTCGATGCCAGGACGGCACGGTGACTCCCTCGGGTTACGAGGTGACGACACACGGTGGCCGTCGCGGAACTGGCATTGACGCGATCGAGTGGGCACGTCAGGGCGCCGAGTTGGGCGCGGGTGAGATCCTGCTCAACTCCATGGACGCCGACGGCACCACGGGCGGATTCGACATCGAGATGATCAAGGAAGTACGTGACGTGGTGAACGTCCCCCTTATTGCCTCCGGCGGCGCTGGCCGCGTGGAGGACTTTGTTGCAGCGGCGCACGCTGGCGCCGACGCCGTGCTCGCGGCGAGCGTGTTCCACTTTGGAACGCTCTCGGTCGCCCAGGTCAAGGACGCGATGCGGTCAGCCGGCATCGACGTCAGGTGAGCCGGGCCAAGCGCGCCGAGTACGAACTGAGCGGGTCTTACCTTCGCAAGACCTTCCAGTTGCTCGGACACGCGCTGCGCGCGGAGCCCTTGCGCTTTGCCACCGCCATCACGTCAGCTGGCATCTTTGGAGTACTCACTGTGCTCTTCGGATCCCTGCTGGGGCTCATCGTCGACCAAGTGGTCATTCCGTCGATCAACGGCGAGCCTGCACAGGGGTGGTGGGGTGAGCACACCTCGACCAACCGCGACGCCGTGCTGCTCGCGGGGGGCGTGTTCGTGGCCATCGGCCTTGCGAATGCCGCGCTGATTGCCGTACGACGCGGCGCTCAGGGAGGAGCCGTCGCGGGCGTGGGCGCTCGACACCGGACAGTGGTGGCCGACGCACTCGCCTCTCTGCCGCTCGGCTGGCACCGGGCGAATCCGGCGGGACGCATGCTGTCCGCGATGTCGTCTGACTCCGAGACGGCCACCAATCCGTTGCACCCCCTGGCGTTCACGATTGGCTCGTTCACCATGATGGTGGCGGCCGGCTGGCGCCTGATCGTCATGGACGAGTGGATGGCGCTGACGGCGATGATGGTGATCCCCGCGGTGCTGGGGGTGAACTTTCTGTACGAGAAGGTCATCAGCCCGCTGTGGGACGCCGGCCAGAGCTTGCGAGCCGAGGTGTCCACCATCGCCCATGAGTCGTTCGAGGGCGGCACGGTGGTCAAGGCGCTGGGCGCCGAGCAGATCGAGTCCAAGCGCTTCGCGGTCAAGGTCGACGCGTTGCGCGACGCCGATACACGGGTGGGCGCGGTGTCGAGTTGGTTTGAGCCGCTCATGGATGCCATGGTGCCGCTCAGCTCGCTGGCGATCATGATCGTCGGCACCTATCGCGCGCAGGCCGGTGCGGTGTCGGTGGGCGACGTCGTGTCGGCCATCTACTTGCTCGCCCTGTTGGCGGTGCCGATCCGAGGCATTGGCTGGGTGCTTGGCCAGATGCCGTCGGCGCTGGTCTCGTTCCAACGTATTGCCAAGATCTCCGCAGCGGCCACCGAGGTGGATGAGCCCGGTCACGTGTCACTGCCGCGCGAGGGCGCCGGAGCCTTGAGTTTCCGCGGTGCCCACGTGGGAGCCGACGACGGCGATGGCAACCCCGTGGTGATCGTGGAGGACGTCACGCTTGACCTCGAGCCCGGCACCGTGACGGCCCTGGTGGGCGCCACGGGGGCCGGCAAGACGACTGTCGCTCTCGCCGCCGCGAGACTCTCGCGCGCGTTGGAGGGCGAGGTGGTGCTGGACGACCACAACATCGAGATCGTGGAGGCACTTGGCGGTCACGTTGCGCTCGTGCCGCAGACGGCCTTCGTGTTCGCGGGTTCAGTGCGCGACAACGTGACGCTTGGGGACCAGTATCACGACGACGAGGTGTGGACGGCTTTGCGGCGCGCGGCCGTGCAGGACGTGATCGAGGATCTTCACCACAACGGCGATGCCTTAGACGCTCAACTTGACGAGCGCGGCATGAACCTCTCGGGTGGTCAGCGACAGCGCGTCGCGATTGCGCGCGCGCTCGTGAGGGAGCCTCGCGTGTTGGTGCTCGACGACGCGACGAGCGCAGTCGATCCCGGGGTGGAGCAGGAGATTCTGGCGGCGCTACGAGCCGACGGGGAGGGCCCCACAGTGCTGCTCATCGCGTACCGCCTGGCGTCCATCATGCTGGCTGACCGCGTCATCCACGTGCACGACGGCAGGGTGGTTGACGCAGGAACGCACGCAGAGCTCGTCGCGCGTGACGAGGGCTATCGCGAGCTGGTGACCGCCTACGAGCAGGACACCAAGCGCAGAGACGCCGAGGCGGCGGAGGTGATCGACTGATGAGCAACATCGAACTCGAGGCCGAGGGACACGCCGACTTCGAGACCAAGTTGAGCATCCCGGAGACGTTCAGGCGTGGACTCTCGATCTCGCCCGAGATCCGCAAGGGACTCGGCGTGACGTTGTTCCTCGCGCTGCTCGCCGCGATCGCCAAGGCGACGATTCCCTACCTGACGCAACGTGTGACCGATGACGGCCTCTTGGCACCCAGTGGCGTGAACGCGACGCTCGTCACTGAGCTCGTTGTGGGCGGCCTGGTCGTGGTGCTCGCCTCGATGATCATTGAGTGGCGCGTGCGCCGCCGCATGGTCATCGCGGCGGAGGCCGGACTCGCCACACTGCGCAAGAAGGCGTTCGACAACGTGCACCGCCTCAGCGTGCTGACGCAGAATTCTGAGCAGCGCGGCCGCTACGTCTCCCGAGTCACGGGCGACGTGGATACGATGCGCGACCTCATGCAGTGGACCGGCGCGGGCATGATCGTGGCCGCGATGGAGTCCACGGTGGTGCTGATCGTCATGGCCGTCTACTCGTGGCAGCTCGCGCTCGTCGTGGTGCTGTGTTACGTGCCGCTGCTGTGGGTGACGCTGAAAGTGCAGCCGGTGATCCGCCGTGCCTACGGCGACATTCGGGCGCGGATGGCGGACCTCCTCGGCCGCACGTCGGAGCAGCTCGTTGGAGTCGCAACGATTCGCTCGTACGGCGTCCAGGAACGTATGCGCCAGCGTCTGCGCGGCGAGATCGACGACATCAACAGGGCCGAGCGCCGCGCCTCATGGATCGCGTCGTCGAGCTTCTCGATGACGGCCTTCGGGCAGTCGTTTGCCACCGGAGCCGCGCTGGTCGCTGGCACGGCGCTGGGCATTCGTGGCGATCTCTCGGTGGGCACCGTCGCTGCGTTCTCGCTGCTGGTCTACATGTTCTCTGGACCGCTGATGTGGATCATCGAGATGCTCGCAGAGATGCAGCGAGCCCTGGTGGGATGGCAGCGAGTGATTGAGCTCGTGGATGCCGAGTCGACAGTCAACGAGCCCAAGCACCCGGTGGAACTCCCGCACGGCGAGCTCGACGTGGTGGCCGATGGCATCCGCCTTACGTACGACGGCGAGGATGAGGTGCTGAAGGGCATCTCGCTGAGGCTGCCGGCGGGCAAGCGTCTCGCCATCGTGGGCCAGACAGGCTCCGGCAAGACGTCGTTCGCCCGCCTGATGGCGCGCTTCTTCGACCCCACGGCTGGCACGATCTCGCTGAGCGGTGTCGACGTGCGTGACGTGCGACTGGGCGAGCTTCACCGGAGGCTCGCCGTGGTACCGCAGGAGGGTTTCCTCTTTGATGGGTCTATCCTCGATAACCTGCGCTACGCGCGTCCCGACGAGGCGGACGACGTGCTTCGCAGCGATGCGACGGCGGCGTTCGACGACCTGGGCCTCGCCACCTGGCTCACGGGCACAGGTCATGGGCTCGATACTCCAGTGGGCACGCGCGGCGAGCTGCTGAGCGCGGGGGAGCGGCAGTTGGTGTCGATCGCACGGGCCTACCTCACGGATCCCGATGTGTTGATCCTTGACGAGGCGACCTCTGCAGTGGATCCCGCGACCGAGGTGCGCATCTCGCGCGCGCTCGAGCGGCTCATGAAGGGCCGCACAAGCGTCGTGATCGCGCACAGGCTCTCGACCGCCGAGCGTGCAGATCTGGTGGCCGTCATGGATCACGGCGAACTCAAGGAGTTTGGCCCCCACGCCGAGCTTGTGGGCGCGGGTGGAATCTACTCGCGTCTCTATGACGCGTGGGTCGCCCAGACTCGGGACTGACATCTCTCGCGTGCGCGGGGCGTGACGAGCGCCCCGCGCCGCGCGTGGAAGGATAGGCGCATGCCGCTCGACAGTGACATTGCTAGCCGACTCAAGCGCACCTCAGACGGTCTCGTGTGCGCCGTTGCCCAAGAGGAGGGCACCGGCCGCGTCCTCATGGTGGCGTGGATGAACGACGACGCGCTTGCGGAGACGCTTGCCACGCGTCGCGGCGTGTATTGGAGCCGTTCCCGTCAGGAGATGTGGCGCAAGGGTGACACGTCGGGTCATCTGCAGCACGTCAGCAAGGTGGAACTCGACTGCGATGGCGATGCGCTGCTCCTCACCGTGCGCCAGGACGGCGCCGCGTGCCACACCGGCGAGCACTCGTGCTTCGACACGGGCGGCGAGTTGCCGCTCGGTGCGGCCAAGTGACGGCGACGCCCGTGGCGGCCCCCGTGCTCCAGTGGGGTGACACGTGGCCGGGACTGGAGGACTTCGTCGCGCTGGGCGAGACACACCGCGTCGTGCCTGTCGTGCGTCGCCTGCTGGGCGATGCCTGGACCCCGGTCGCGCTCTACGACGCGCTGGCTGGGGGCCGAGCCAATACCTTCGTTCTCGAGTCCGCCGAGCCAGACGGTTCGCGGTCACGCTACTCGTTCATCGGCGTGAGGTCGCAGGCGACCCTCACCATCAACGGGGATTCGGCGCGATGGACGGGCGACGTGCCCGCGGGGCTCGAGGATGGCGCCCCGCTGGACACGATCGCGGCTGCGCTGCGCGAGCTGGCTTCCGAGCAGATCCCAGGGCTGCCGCCGCTCACGGGCGGTTTGGTGGGTGCCCTCGGTTGGGACATCGTGCGCCAGTGGGAGCCAACGCTGCCCGCCGACGCGACGCGCGAACTCGATGTGCCCGACGCGCTCCTGCTGCTTGCGACTGACTTCGCGATCCTCGATCACGTCGACGGCTCGATCTGGCTCGTGGCGAATGCCGTGAATACCGACGCGCAGCCCACCGGCATCGGTGCGGCTTACGCGGGCGCGGTGGCGCGCGTCGACGCGATGCAGGCGGCGCTCGACGCCGCCAGTCGCCTGCCGATCATGGCGATCGACGCGTCGCGGGACGCAGGGACGGTGACCGACCGCTCTCGCGTGGGCGAGTACGAGAAGATGGTGAAGTACGCCAAGGAGGCCATTCGCGATGGCGAGGTCTTCCAGGTGGTGCCATCACAGCGGTTCGATGCCGAGTGCTCGGCCTCGGCTTTCGACGTCTATCGCGTTCTCCGGACCCTCAATCCGAGTCCCTACATGTACTACCTCGAGTGCGAGGATGCGGATGGTCGTGCCTTCTCGCTCGTGGGAGCGAGCCCCGAATCGCTGGTCACCGTCAAGGACCGTTCTGTGCTCACCTTCCCCATCGCCGGGTCGCGGCCAAGGGGAGCCACCCCGGAGCTCGATAAGGCGCTCGAGGAGGAGCTGCGGGCGGACCCCAAGGAGCTGGCCGAGCACGTGATGCTCGTGGACCTCGCGCGCAATGACCTAGTGAAGGTGTGCGAGCCGACCTCGGTGGAGGTGGTGGAGTTCATGGCCATCAACCGTTACAGCCACATCATGCACATCTGCTCGACCGTGGTGGGACGGCTCGAGGAGGCCTACACGGCACTCGACGCATTCGTGGCGGCCTTCCCGGCTGGCACTCTCTCCGGCGCCCCCAAGCCGCGCGCCATCGCGCTCATTGACCAGCTCGAGCCTGTGCGACGAGGCTTCTACGGGGGAGCGATTGGCTACTTTGACTTCGCTGGCAACATGGATCTCGCAATCGCGATCCGCACGGCACTGATCCGGAACGGTGTCGCGCACGTTCAGGCAGGCGCAGGCATCGTCGCCGACTCAGTCCCGGCCACCGAGGCGCAAGAGACCAGGGACAAGGCAGCGGCCATGATGCGCGCCGTGTCGCGCGCGAATCTGCTGGTGCGGCCCGGTTCTGACTAGACTGAGGCCCAGTCCCCAAAGGAGTGTTCATGACGTCCCACAAGATTGATCCCCAGAATCTTCCCGATGTGGCCAACGGTAATGAGGGCAAGACCCTCGCCGCGTGGGTCACCAACGGTCTCATCGTGCTTGGCGCGCTGATCATCGCCATTGGCCTCATGATCCCCGCGTTCGTGCTCGCCTGGATCGGTTCGGGAGTCATCGTCGTCGCCTTGGCAGTAGGCGGCGCACTGCGGGCGCTCGGACACGGGCAACCGCTGAAATAACATGAGTAAAGGGGGGCGAGTACGTGGCGTTCCCCTTTCTTTCAAAGGAGACACACCATGACCGCTGTTCCCCCGCCGCCTCCGATGGCTATGCCGCCCATGCCTGGCGCGCCTGGTGGCACGTCCAAGAACTGGATGGGCATCACTGCGCTCATCCTCGGCATCGTCGGATTCCTGATCAGCTGCTGCGGCTTCTTCGGCCTGCTGCTCCCCGCTGGCGCGATTGTGCTCGGCCTCCTGTCCAAGAACGCAGAGAAGGCCGGCGAGGCCACGAACGGCAAGCTCGGCAACGTCGGCTTCATTCTCGGCATCGTGGGCGTGGTCTTCGCCCTGGGTTGGGGCATCTTCGGCATCGTTGCCGGTGGCATCGACTGGGCCTCGTACACGAGCTAAGGCCATGACCACCGTGAGTGACGCCCGTGGGGCGACGATGAGCGACCGACACCTCGTCGGTCGCCTCGCAGCGCCCGCGGGCGTCACCGCGGCCATCCTTGCCGCGACCGCCTTTGTGGCGGCAAACAACCCGCACACAACGCGCCTGTCTCCTGGCTGCATCATGCTGCAAGCGTCGGGCTTCTACTGCCCTGGTTGCGGTGGCACGCGCGCTGTGTACGACCTAGTTCACGGCGACATTGCGGCAGCTGCCCGGATGAACGCTCTCGTGACGTTCCTGGTAGTGCCGCTGGGCGTGCTCGCATTGGCCTACTGGGTGCTGCGAGCGGGCGGGTGGATCCGTTGGCAGGTGCGACTGCCGCTGTGGACCGCGTATGCGGCTGTGGCTTTCATGCTGGCATTCACAGTTGTGCGCAACCTGCCGGCTCTCGTGGGGGTGCTGTCGCCGGTCGGGGCCTGAGCGTCAACGATCCGCACGGGGGCTCATCGTCCGGTGCGGTCCCGGTGCGGCGCTACGATTGAGGCCGGGGAGGTGGCGCACATGAGCGTTCTTGATGGCATTGTGGAAGGCGTCCGCAACGACCTTGCGGTCCGCGAACGGACCACGTCCATGGATGAGTTGAAGGCGCGCGCGGCGCGCCTTCCCAGCGCGATCGACGCGCTGCAAAAGTTGAAGACTCCCGAGGTCTCGGTGATCTCGGAGGTGAAGCGGTCGAGCCCCTCCAAGGGCGCTCTCGCTGACATCACGGACCCCGCTGCCCTTGCCACCGAGTACGAGGCAGGCGGCGCATCGGTCATCTCCGTGCTCACGGAGGAGCGTCGTTTTGGCGGCTCGCTTGCCGACCTCGATGCTGTGAGGGCCAAGGTGGACGTCCCCATCCTGCGCAAGGACTTCATCGTCACGCCGTACCAGGTGTGGGAGGCTCGGGCCCACGGAGCAGACATGGTGCTGCTGATCGTGGCCGCGCTGGAGCAGATGGCGCTCGAGAGCCTCGTGGAGCGGGTGCACTCGCTCGGCATGTGCGCCCTGGTCGAGGTGCACGACGAAGAAGAGGTCAAGCGTGCGGCAGACGCAGGCGCCAAGGTGGTGGGCGTGAACGCCCGCAACCTCAAGACTCTCGAGGTGGATCGCGGCACCTTTGCGCGCGTGGCGCCCTCGATTCCAGACGGCATTGTCAAGGTCGCTGAGTCGGGCATCCGTGACAGCCACGACGTCGTGGAGTACGCGCGTCTTGGTGCGGATGCGGTGCTCGTGGGGGAGGCCCTTGTGAAGGATCGTGATCCCCGCACGGCAGTTGCCGAGATGGTGGCGGCCGGCGCTCACCCCGCCCTGCGATCGGTGCGTCCGTGACGGGTTCGCTCCAGTCACTGCCCGGTCCGTTCTTTGGTGATTTTGGCGGCAGGTACTTGCCGGAGGCGCTGATCGCCGCCCTCGACGAGATCACTGACGCCTATGCGAAGGCAAAGGTCGACCCCGCCTTCACCGACGAGCTCGAGCGCCTGGCACGCGAGTACACAGGACGCCCGTCGATCGTCACGGAGGTGCCGCGCTTCGCTGCTCATTGCGGCGGCGCCACCGTGTACCTCAAGCGTGAGGACCTCAACCACACGGGCTCGCACAAGATCAACAACGTGCTGGGCCAGGCGCTGCTGACCAAGCGCCTTGGCAAGACACGAGTGATCGCAGAGACGGGCGCTGGCCAGCACGGCGTGGCCACCGCGACGGCGGCGGCGCTGATGGATCTCGAGTGCGTGATCTATATGGGCGAGGAGGACACGCAGCGCCAGGCCCTCAACGTGGCCCGCATGCGCCTGCTTGGGGCCACTGTCATCCCCGTCACAAGCGGATCGCGCACGCTCCGCGACGCCATCAATGAGACGTTCCGCGACTGGGTGGCGAACGTCGAGACCACCAACTACGTGTTCGGCACAGCGGCCGGCCCGCACCCGTTCCCTGAGATGGTGCGCGACTTCCAGCGCGTGATCTCGGTCGAGTCGCGCGCGCAGATGCTCGCGTTGGGGGGGCTTCCCGATGCCGTTCTTGCGTGCGTAGGCGGCGGCTCGAATGCCATCGGCTCGTTTGACGCGTTCCTCGACGATGCCGACGTGCGCCTCATCGGCTGCGAGGCCGCCGGCGACGGCGTGGAGACTGGACGCCACGCGGCGACGATCACCGGCGGACGCGTTGGCGTGCTGCACGGCTCGAAGTCATACATCCTGCAGGATCAGGACGGTCAGACCGTCGCGTCGCACTCGATCTCGGCGGGTCTTGACTACCCGGGAGTGGGACCTCAGCACGCGTTCCTGGCCGACATCGGCCGCGCCGAGTACTGGCCAGTCACCGACGCGGAGGCGATGGACGCGTTCCGCCTGCTGTGCCGCACGGAGGGCATCATGCCCGCCATTGAGTCGTCGCACGCGCTCGCCGGCGCCATGAAGCTCGGCAAGGAGCTTGGCCCGGATGCGACGATCCTGGTGACGCTCTCGGGCCGCGGCGACAAGGACGTCGAACAAGCGGCGCGTTGGTTCGACATGTTCCCCGGAGACGACGCATGACACACCTCACGACGCGGCTCGACGAGATTCGAGCCGAGGGCCGCGCCGCGCTCATCGGCTACCTGCCCGTCGGCTTCCCCACGGCGGAGCGCTCGATTCGCGCGATGGAGACGATGATCGAGGCAGGCGTGGACATCGTCGAGGTGGGAGTGCCGTACTCGGACCCCGTCATGGATGGCGAGACGATCCAGCTTGCGGCCGAGGCCGCGCTCGAGGGTGGGGTGCGTGTGCACGATGCCTTCGCCGCCGTGAAGGCGTGCGTCGAGGCAGGAGCGCCCGCCGTCGTCATGTCCTATGCCAACCCGCTCATTCAGTACGGCTGGGAGCGATTCGCCGATGACCTGAAGGCGGCCGGGGGATCGGGCATCATCACGCCAGACCTGACGCCTGACTCGGCGCCCGACTGGATCGATGTGGCGAAGTCCAGAGACCTGGATCGGATCTTCTTGGCCGCGCTGACCACCACGCCGGAACGCATGCACCTCACGGCAAGCGCTGCGACCGGATTCGTGTACGCGGCCGCGCTCATGGGCGTGACGGGCGAGCGGGCCACCATGTCCGACGGCGTGGAGGGGCTTGTGCGCCGGGCCAGGGAGGCCGGGGCTGCCCGCGTGTGCGTCGGCCTTGGCGTGTCGACAGGCAAGCAGGCCGCCGATGTGGCGCGCTATGCGGACGGCGTGATCGTTGGCTCCGCGCTGGTGCGATGCCTGTCCCAGCATGACGACGAGAGTGCCGCCCTTGCCGCACTGCGAGCCAAGACGGCCGAGCTTGCTCGAGGGGTGCGAGGAGAATCATGATCCTGGAATTCATCCCCAGCCCGCCCGTCGAGTGGGCTGCGTTCCACCTGGGACCGTTGACGATCCGCGCGTACTCGCTGTGGATTCTCGCCGGCATCTTCTTCGCTTTGTGGCTCACCAGCAAGCGCTGGGTCGAGCGAGGTGGTAAGGCCGAGGTGATTGGCGATGTGGGCTTCTGGGCGATCCCGTTCGGCATCATCGGCGGCCGCCTCTACCACGTGATCTCCACGCCCGGACCGTACTTTGGCGAGGGCGGCAATCCGTGGAACGCGTTCAAGATCTGGGAGGGCGGACTCGGCATTTGGGGCGCGATCGCGCTCGGCGTGCTGGGCGCGTACATCGGAGCGCGACGCTACAAGGTGTCGTTCCTCACGTTCATCGACGCCGCCGCGCCGGGGATCCTTGTCGCTCAGGCCATCGGGCGCATGGGAAACTACTTCAACCAGGAGCTCTTTGGCGGTCCGACCGATCTGCCGTGGGCCCTCCAGATCGATCCTGCCTTCCGACCGGATGGCTTCGAGCAGTTCGCGACGTTTCACCCGACGTTCCTGTACGAGATGATCTGGAACCTCGCCGGTGCAGCGCTCATCGTGTATCTCGACAAGCGCCTTGACCTGCGGGGCGGTCGCGTGTTCTGGCTATACGTGGTGGTGTACGTCACCGGTCGACTGTGGATCGAGACTGTCCGCATCGACACCGCCGTGCATTTCTTTGGCATTCGCGTCAACGTCTTCGTGTCGGTCGCGATGCTCACGCTTGGTGTCGTCGCTTTCGTGTGGACGGGATTGCGCCAGCGCGGCAAGGAACGCGCGCCGAGGGAGACCCTCGCTGCCACTCCGACGGAAGATCCCGTCGAGGCCTGATATATCAGTTCGCCCTGAGCGGACGCGGTAGTCTGGCTACCCGGAGAACACCGGGTCGATGACGCCCCGTAACGACGATGTCGCGGCAGCATGCCGGGACGGCAAAGGACGGTGTGATGGCGACGCATCACGGCGACGGTTGGTCCGCTGAGGGCCTCTACGACCCTGCCAACGAGCACGACGCCTGTGGCGTTGCGTTCGTGGCCACGCTGCGCGGTCACGCGGGGCGCGACATCGTGGACCGTGGTCTGACCGCTCTCAAGAACCTCGAGCACCGCGGCGCGGTGGGCGCGGAGACCGAGACGGGCGATGGTGCGGGCATTCTCACGCAGGTGCCGCATGCCTTCCTGCAGTCGGTCACAGACTTTGAGTTGCCCGCGGCGGGGGAGTACGCGGTGGGTATCGCGTTCCTGACGCCCGGCGAAGAGGCCGCCGAAATGGCCGCCTTCGAGAAGGCGGCTGCGGCCGAAAGCGCCTGGGTGCTCGGCTGGCGCGACGTGCCCGCCAACCTCGAGCCGCTCGGCCCCTCTGCCCGCGCGGCCGCGCCCACCTTCCGACAGGTGTTCGTGGTGGCCGACCACCTCGCCGGCATCGAGCTCGACCGCCGCGTGTACCGGGTGCGCAAGCGCGCCGAGAACAACGGCGGTCCGTTCTTTGCCTCGCTCTCGGCACGCACGCTGACCTACAAGGGCATGCTCACCACGTATCAGCTGGAGCAGGTCTTCCCCGACCTGCTCGACCCGCTGTACGTCTCGGAGCTCGCGCTGGTCCACTCACGGTTCTCGACCAACACGTTCCCGTCCTGGCCGCTCGCGCAGCCGTTGCGCTTGATCGCGCACAACGGTGAGATCAACACCGTGCGCGGCAACCGCAACTGGATGGCCGCGCGCGAGGGCAAGCTTGAGTCGGGACTGCTCGGCGAGATGCGCGACCTCACCCCGGTGTGTTCCGCATCGGCCTCCGACACGGCGTCGTTCGACGAGGTGCTCGAGCTGCTGCACCTGGCGGGACGCTCGCTGCCCCATGCGGTGCTCATGATGATCCCCGAGGCGTGGCAGAACAACACCGAGATGGATCCCGCGCGTCGGGCCTTCTACGAGTACCACTCGAACCTGATTGAGCCGTGGGACGGTCCCGCAGCGCTGCACTTCACCGACGGCACGCTGATCGGTGCGACGCTCGACCGCAATGGCCTGCGCCCAGGCCGTTTCTGGGTGACCTCCGACGGCCTCGTCGTGTGTGGCTCCGAGGCGGGCCTGCTGGACATCGACCCCGCCACCGTGGTGCGCAAGGGTCGTCTGCAGCCGGGCCGCATGTTCCTGGTGGACACCGCGGCGGGCCGCATCGTCGAGGACGAGCAGATCAAGGCACACCTGGCCGCCGAGCACCCCTACCAGGAGTGGATCGATCAGCACTCGGTGCGGCTGTCGGAGCTTCCGGAGCGCGAGCACGTGCGTCACTCACGCTCGTCGGTGGTGCGCCGCCAGCGCACGTTCGGCTACACGGAGGAGGAGCTCAAGATCCTGCTCGAGCCGATGGCCAAGACCGGCCAGGAGCCCATCGGCGCGATGGGTTCCGACACGCCGATCGCCGTGCTGTCGAAGCGGCCCAAACTGCTCTTCGACTACTTCACGCAGATGTTCGCGCAGGTCACCAACCCGCCGCTCGACGCGATCCGCGAAGAGATCGTCACCGCGGTGGGCGGCGCGATCGGCCCCGAGCCGAACCTGCTGGAGAACCTGCCCGAGCACGCACGCAAGGTGGTGCTCGACTTCCCGGTGATCGACAACGACGAGCTCGCCAAGATCATCCACATCGACGCGGACCCGCGCCTCAAGGGCGTGTTCTCGTCGCGCCGCATCCAGGGTCTCTACCGTGTGGCCGAGGGCGGCGCGGGGCTCGAGGCGCGCCTCGAGGAGATCTTTGCCGAGGTGGACGCGGCGATCGAGGACAAGGTCTCGTACCTCATCCTCTCCGACCGCGACTCCGACGCTGACAACGCGCCGATCCCGTCGCTGCTGTTGACGGCCGCCGTGCACCACCACTTGGTGCGGCACCACAACCGCACGCAGCTGAGCCTCGTTGTCGAGGCTGGCGACGTGCGCGAGGTGCATCACGTGGCGCTGCTGATTGGCTACGGCGTGGGTGCTGTGAACCCGTACCTGGCCATGGAGACCGTCGAGGACCTCGTGAGCCGCGGGTACATCACAGGCATCTCCGCTGAGAAGGCTGTGCACAACCTCATCAAGGCGCTCGGCAAGGGCGTGCTGAAGATCATGTCCAAGATGGGCATCTCCACGATGGCGTCGTACCGCGGCGCGCAGATCTTTGAGGCGATCGGTCTCTCGCGCGAGCTGGTGGACAAGCACTTTGCCGGCACGCCGAGCCAGATCGACGGCGTGGGCCTCGACGTGATTGCGCAGGAGGTGGCTGATCGCCACGCCGATGCGTACCCCGTGTCCGGCCAGTCGCCCGCTCATCGTCGCCTCAACGTGGGCGGTGAGTACCAGTGGCGCCGCGAGGGCGAGGAGCACCTGTTTGACCCGGAGACGGTGTTCAAGCTGCAGCACTCGACCCGCACGCGTCAGTACGCGCTGTTCAACGAGTACACCGATCGCGTGGATAACCAGGCCAAGCGCCTGATGACGCTGCGCGGGCTGCTCGAGATTCGCTCGAACCGTGCTCCTGTGCCGATCGAAGAGGTCGAGCACATCAAGGACATCGTCAAGCGCTTCACCACGGGCGCCATGTCATACGGCTCCATCTCCAAGGAGGCGCACGAGACGCTCGCGATCGCCATGAACCGGTTGGGCGGCAAGTCCAACACGGGCGAGGGCGGCGAGGCCCCCGAGCGCCTCTACGACCCGCAACGTCGTAGCGCGATCAAGCAGGTCGCATCCGGCCGGTTTGGCGTGACGAGCGAGTACCTGGTCAACGCAGACGATCTGCAGATCAAGCTCGCGCAGGGCGCCAAGCCAGGCGAGGGTGGACAGTTGCCCGGCGAGAAGGTGTACCCGTGGGTTGCCGCGACGCGTCACTCGACGCCCGGCGTCGGCCTGATCTCCCCGCCGCCCCACCACGACATCTACTCGATCGAGGATCTCAAGCAGCTGATCCACGACCTCAAGAACGCCAACCCCGACGCACGCATCCACACCAAGCTGGTGTCCGAGGTGGGCGTGGGCACCATCGCGGCCGGAGTCACCAAGTGCAAGTCCGACGTGGTGCTCATCTCGGGCTCCGATGGCGGTACGGGTGCCTCGCCCCTGAACTCGCTCAAGCACGCGGGCGCGCCGTGGGAGATCGGCCTCGCCGACACGCAGCAGACGCTTGTGCGCAATGACCTGCGCGACCGCATCGTGGTGCAGGTGGACGGCCAGCTCAAGACGGGTCGCGACGTGATCATCGCGGCCCTGCTGGGCGCCGAGGAGTTCGGCTTTGCCACGGCGCCGCTGGTGGTGTCGGGCTGCATCATGATGCGCGTGTGTCACAAGGACACGTGCCCCGTAGGAGTGGCGACGCAGAACCCGGAGCTGCGCGAGCGGTTCAACGGCAAGCCCGAGTTCGTCGAGACGTTCTTCGAGTTCATCGCGCAACAGGTGCGCGAGCAACTCGCGGCGTTGGGCTTCCGGTCCATCGAGGAGGCCGTCGGTCACGTCGAGTTCCTCGAGACCAAGGCAGCCATCGACCACTGGAAGGCGCAGGGTCTCGACCTCACGCCCATCCTCGCGGTCCCGCCGGCCGGCTCAGCGCTGCACCAGTCAACCTCGCAGGAGCACGGCCTGGAGCACGCGCTCGACCTCGAGCTCATCGAGGCGGCCAAGGACGCACTCGAGAACGGCACGAAGGTCGCGATCGAGCGCGAGGTGCACAACACCAACCGCACTGTGGGCACCATGCTCGGCAACGCAGTTACCAAGCGCTACAAGGGCGAGGGTCTTCCCGACGGCACCATCACCGTGGAGTTCACGGGTTCGGCCGGACAATCCTTCGGAGCGTTCGTGCCCAGGGGCATCACGCTGCGCCTCCTGGGCGACGCCAACGACTACGTGGCGAAGGGCCTCTCCGGCGGCCACATCGTCGTCCGACCCGATCGCTCGGCCGCGCTCAACGATGCGCTCGATGTGATCGCCGGAAACGTGATCGGATACGGAGCCACGAGCGGCCTCATCCTGCTGCGCGGCCAGGTGGGCGAGCGCTTCCTGGTACGCAACTCGGGCGCGACCGCTGTGGTGGAGGGCGTGGGCGATCACGGCCTCGAGTACATGACGGGCGGCACCGCCGTGGTCCTCGGACGCACGGGACGGAACTTTGGTGCGGGCATGTCGGGCGGTACCGCCTACGTGCTTGACCTGCGCCCCGAGCGCGTCAACAAGGAGGCGATCGCGGCAGGCGAGCTCACCCTGAGCCCGCTCGACGCCGAGGACGCGACCATCGTGCGCTCACTCATCGAGACGCATGTCGACCAGACACACTCGCCCAAGGGCAAGGAGTTGCTGGCAAACTGGGACGAGACGGTGAAGAGATTCACCCGTGTGCTTCCCGCACAGTACGCACGCGTCCGCGAGGCTCTGGCGGACCTTGAGTCCAAGGGCCAGGATCTTGCTGCCCCCGGCGCGTGGACCGACTTCTTGGAGGTGACCCGTGGCTGACCCACGCGGATTCCTCAAGCACAGGGAGCGCGAGCTTCCCCCCAGCCGGCCCGTGCCGGTGCGCTTGATGGACTGGAAGTACGTCAAGGACGAGCTGGCGAAGGACCCGCAGGCCCTCAACCGCCAGGCGAGCCGCTGCATGGACTGCGGCATCCCGTTCTGCCACCAGGGCTGTCCGTTGGGCAACCTCATCCCTGAGTGGAACGACCTCGTGTGGCGCGAGCAGTGGGACGATGCCCTCGACCGCCTGCACGCGACGAACAACTTCCCCGAGTTCACCGGGCGCATTTGCCCGGCGCCGTGCGAGTCGAGTTGCGTGCTGGGTATCAACCAGCCTGCTGTGACCATCAAGAACATCGAGGTCTCGATCATCGATGAGGGCTTCAAGCGCGGCGCGGTGGCGCCGGTCGAGCCCACGCGCCAGACCGGTAGGACCGTCGCGGTGGTCGGCTCGGGCCCCGCCGGGCTCGCCGCAGCGCAGCAACTCACGCGCGCCGGCCACACTGTCGCCGTGTTCGAGCGCTCGGACCGCATCGGCGGCCTGATGCGCTACGGCGTGCCTGACTTCAAGATGGAGAAGAACCACATCGACCTGCGCGTCAAGCAGATGGAGGCTGAGGGCACTCGCTTCCGCACCGGCGTGGAGATCGGCAAGGACATCACCTGGGACAACCTGCGTGCCAGGTATGACGCTGTGCTGATCGCCACCGGGTCCACTGTCCCACGTGATCTGCCGATTCCTGGGCGACGATACAAGGGCATCCACTACGCGATGCCGTACCTGACGCAAGGCAACAAGGTGGCTGCGGGCGACACTGTCGAGCGCCAGATCACCGCAAAGGACAAGCACGTGATCATCATCGGCGGTGGCGACACCGGCTCCGACTGCCTGGGCACCGCCCTGAGGCAGGGCGCCAAGTCGGTCACCACGCTGGCGATTGGCGTGCAGCCCAACGAGGCCCGCGACGTGAAGTCGCAGCCGTGGCCGACGCACCCTCTGCTCTTCGAGGTGTCGTCATCGCACGAGGAGGGCGGCGAGCGCAAGTTCCTGGCCTCCACGGTCGAGTTCCTCGGCGACGAAGACGAGACTGTGCGGGCGCTTCGGGTGGCAAAGACCCAGATCATGCCCGACGGCTCACGCGGTCCCGCACCGGGCACCGAAGAGGAGCTCCCCGCCGATCTCGTACTGATCTCGATGGGCTTCACCGGCCCCGAGCGCGACACGCTCGGTCAGCTGGAGCACATTGGCTTTACCCCGCGCGGCACCGTGTCGCGCAATGACCAGTTCGCCTCCGCGGTGGACGGCGTGTTTGTGGCCGGCGATGCCGGTCGCGGACAGTCGCTCGTCGTGTGGGCGATTGCCGAAGGACGGGCAGCTGCGGCTGCCATCGACACCTATCTCACCGGCAGCACCGAGCTGCCGGCCCCCGTAACGGCGAGGACCCTCGCCCTGCGGGCTTGAACTCACCCCAAGGTTGGAGAAAATGCGCAACGCGAAGATTGTCTGCACCATCGGCCCGGCGACGGCGTCGCTTGACCAGATGCGTCTGCTGGTGGAGGCGGGCATGGACGTCGCCCGAATCAACCGTAGCCACGGCTCGGAGGAAGAGCACGAGGCGGTCTACAACAACGTGCGTCAGGCCGCCGAGGAGAAGGGCCGCAACGTGGCCGTTCTGGTGGACCTCCAGGGCCCCAAGATCCGCCTCGGTCGCTTTGCCGACGGCCCCCACGACCTCGCGATCGGTGACATTTTCACCATCACCACGCGCGACGTCGAGGGCACCAAGGAGATCTGCTCGACCACGTTCAAGGGCCTCGCGGGCGACTGCAAGGCCGGCGACCCGCTGCTGATCGACGACGGCAAGGTGCGCCTTGAGGTCATCGAGGTCAAGGACGGCACCGACGTCGTGACCAAGGTGGTCGTTCCCGGCCCCGTGTCGAACAACAAGGGCATCAACCTGCCGGGCGTCGCGGTCTCCGTGCCCGCGCTCTCGGAGAAGGACGAGTCCGACCTGCGTTGGGGCCTCAAGATGGGGGCCGACTTCATCGCCTTGTCGTTCGTGCGTAACGCGAAGGACTACGAGGACGTCGCCCGCATCATGGCCGAAGAGGGCCGCACTGTCCCCGTAATCGCCAAGGTCGAGAAGCCGCAGGCAGTCGACAACCTTGAGGAGATCGTCGACGCGTTCGACGGCGTCATGGTCGCCCGTGGCGACCTGGGCGTCGAGCTTCCCCTCGAGGAGGTCCCGCTGGTCCAGAAGCGCGCCATCGAGCTGTGCCGCTCGCAGGCGAAGCCCGTCATCGTCGCCACGCAGGTGCTCGAGTCGATGACCCACTCGCCCGTTCCCACGCGCGCCGAGACCTCCGACTGCGCGAACGCCATCCTCGATGGTGCCGACGCGGTGATGCTCTCGGGCGAGACCTCGGTGGGCGACTACCCGATCGTCACGGTTCAGACCATGGCCCGCATCATCAAGAACACCGAGGAAAAGGGTCGCGACCGCTTTGTGCCGTACAAGCACAAGCCCAAGACCCGTGGTGGCGCCATCACCCAGGCCGCGTCGGACATCGCGAGCCGCCTGGACGTGAACTACATCGTGACGTTCACGCAGTCGGGTGACTCCGCGCAGCGCATGTCGCGCCTGCGCCCCGAGACCCCCATGATTGCGTTCACGCCCAACGTGGACACGCAGCGCCGCCTCGCCCTCGCGTGGGGCGTCAACACCGAGATCGTCGACCGTGCCGCCACGACCGACGAGATGGTGAAGATCGTTGACACGCGACTCAAGGAGTCGGGCCGCGTCGAGGACGGCGACTACGTCGTCGTGGTGTCCGGCACGCCCATCGGCGTTCCCGGCACCACCAACTCGATCGTGGTGCACAAGATCGGCCAGGTTCGCTCCTAAGCGGCCTAGACGCTAAGAAGGGCCCCAGGCGACTACCTGGGGCCCTTCGTGCGTCTGAGGGGCTCTGAGGGCCTCATCGCGGGACACCGCGTGTGGCTGGCTCGTGCAAAGAACTACTTGGACGCGCCGCTACCCGGCGTGACGCCAGGCTCGTGGCCCTCGGTCAACTCTTCCCACTTGCGCGGCCCAAAGTCGGGAATCACGCGCTCGTACGGCTCGTGGAACAGGGGAGAGGAGATGAGGAAGTCAGCGGTGGCCACGTTGGAGGCCATCGGAATGTTGTAGACGGCGCCCAGGCGCAACAGCGCCTTGACGTCGGGATCGTGCGGCTGCGCTGACAGCGGGTCCCAAAAGAACACGAGCATGTCGATCGAGCCCTCGGCGATCTTGGCGCCTACCTGCTGATCGCCGCCCACGGGGCCAGAAAGGAAGCGGTGCACGGGCAGGCGCAGCTCGTCGGACAGCATCGAGCCGGTGGTGCCGGTCGCGTACAGGTGGTGCCGCGACAGCGTGCCCTTGTTGAACTTCGCCCATTCGAGGAGCGAGGCCTTCATGTTGTCGTGCGCCACGAGCGCGATGTGGCGCGTCGCTCGCGAGGTGTTCTTAGGGTTCTCAGCCATACCGGGAGTATCCCGCACCTGCGCCGCGCCGTTGGCGTCGTCGGCCGTCATGTCGCCTGGTGTGGACGTTCTGTCGCCGGGACGAACATCCTCGCCGATGCGGGCAAGGACGTCCGTCCCGAACGCGCCATCGTGCCCCGAGTGGGATTCGAACCCACACTGGTACGGGTTTGAGCCGTATGCCTCTGCCGGTTGGGCTATCGGGGCGCGCCCACTAGGCTATCGGTTGTGAACGACAGCATTGCACCTTCCGACCTTGGCCCCGCCAAGCGCCGCGCCATCGTTGCAGAAGACGAGGCACTCATTCGTATGGACATCGTCGAGACGCTCCGTGAGGGCGGCTACGAGGTGGTGGGGGAGGGTGCCAACGGTGAAGAGGCCGTGGCGCTTGCGCAGGAGCACAAGCCCGACGTCGTGGTGATGGACGTCAAGATGCCCGTGATGGACGGCATCTCGGCCGCCGAGCAGATCGCCAAGGAGCGCCTCGCGCCCGTGGTGCTGCTCACCGCGTTCTCTCAGACCGAGCTTGTCGAGCGCGCGCGGGACGCCGGCGCGATGGCCTACGTGGTCAAGCCCTTCACCCCCGCAGACCTGTTGCCAGCCGTGGAAATCGCCGCCTCGCGGTTCGTGGAGATCCGTGCGCTTGAGCAGGAGATCCAGGACATCACCGAGCGCATGGATACGCGCAAGAAGGTGGAGCGCGCGAAGGGCCTGCTGATGGAGAAGATGCAGCTCAACGAGCCCGAGGCCTTCCGCTGGATCCAGAAGACGTCGATGGATCGCCGTCTGACGATGCGCGAGGTGGCCGAGGCCGTCATCGACCAGATGGGCGGCGGCAAGTAGTCACGCATCGTCCCTGCTAGGGGTGCGTGACTTCGCCGACTCGTCAGTCCGAAGGTCACAAAATTGTGACCGTGGCGACGCATTAACGAAATCCCGCCCCGCTACCGTGAGGTCAGTTGCCGCAGGGACCGTCCCTGTGGCGGCGTCAGCAGACTCTGTTTGCTGGACCCGTATGGAGGGAACAACATGGCTCGATGGAACACCATCGCACGCGGCGCCGCTGTTGCGGTCGTTGCGTCTCTTGCCCTCGCCGCTTGCTCGAGCAGCGACGACGCCGGTTCTTCGGACGGCGCCTCGTCGGCTCCCGCTGGTAGCAGCGACGCGCTCAAGATCGGCACCCTGCTGCCGCTGACCGGCTCGCTCGCCTTCCTCGGCCCGCCCGAGGTGGCAGGTGTGCACCTTGCCGCCGACGAGATCAACGCGGCCGGTGGTGTGTTCGGTCAGGACGTCGAGATCATCGACACCGACTCGTCCGACACCGCCAACCCGCAGATCGCCTCGCAGTCGGTCTCCGGCCTCATCGCCGATGGCGTGGGCGCCATCGTGGGTGCAGCCTCGTCGTCCGTGTCGCTGAACGTGGTTGACGACATCACCGCTGCCGGTGTGGTCCAGATCTCGCCCGCGAACACCTCGACCGCCCTCTCGGGTTACCCGGGTGGCTTCTACTTCCGCGTGGCGCCGCCGGACACGGTCCAGGGCAACGCTCTCGCCAACGTGATCCTCGACGACGGCTACACCAACGTCGGCATCCTGGTCTTCAACGACGACTACGGCACCTCGCTGCGCGACGTCATCCAGGCCACGATCGAGGGTGCCGGCGGCACCATCACGTACGGTGTGTCCGGCGAGGAGTTCGACCCCACGGCCACGAACTTCTCCTCCAACGTGCAGGCGATCCTCGCGACCAACCCTGAGGCGATCGCTCTGATCTCCTTCGACCAGGTCAACCAGATCGTCCCCGAGCTCGCTGCCGCGGGCTTCGACACCTCGAAGCTGTACCTGGTGGACGGCAACACGTCCGACTTCTCGGCTGTCTTCGAGCCCGGCACGCTGACCGGTGCCAAGGGCACCATCCCCGGCGCTAACCCCAGCGACGACTTCAAGGCTCTCCTTGAGGGCGCCAACGGCGGCCCGCTCGACTCGTACGCCTACGGCCCCGAGTCCTACGACGCCACCATGCTGGTTGCCCTTGCGGCGCTCAAGGGTGGTGCCGGCGACGGTGCGACCATCCGTGACAACCTGCCCGCCGTGTCGGGTGCCAACGGTGGTACGGAGTGCTCCGGCTGGGTCGAGTGCTCTGAGCTGGTCCTTGCCGGTGAGGAGATCACCTACATGGCGGTGTCCGGATCAGGTGCCTTCAACTCGGACAACGACCCCTCGTCCGCCTACATCGGTGTGTTCGAGTACGGCGAGGACAACGTCCCCGTGTGGACCGAGGCCGTCTACGGCGAGGTGTAAGCCTCACCTCGGATCACTGATCTGAGAGCGAAGGGCCCCCGGCTTTGGCCGGGGGCCCTTTTGCGTCCGCCGCGCTGAACATCGGGCACCTGCTCTCCGGTAGTGGCACGCGTCCCCACGCCTGTGACTGAGCGATTCCGGCACCCCGAGCGCCTGAGCCACGCCGTGCGGCCGTCAGTGACGCTGAGGAGAGGCTGCGCGCCTTGGGAGGAGCGACACACCGCCCGCAGGACGCTAGGAACCCTTATGCGCGGCGACGCGCCGCACAGGGACGCTTGAGCGCCTGGTGCGGCTGCGTGTCGCGTCGTCAGCGGTTCGTAGCGTCGGGCGTGCGTGGTTCGCGCAGCCCCGGTCGCGCCGCCATGGCCGGGCATGCAGAAAGGGCCCCACGGCCGGAGCCGCGGGGCCCTTCTGACGTGTCTGTGGGGCTGTTAGGCGCCCAGCGTTCCGAGGTAGAGCTCGATGACCTTGGGGTCCTTGAGCAGTTCCTTACCGGTGTTGGTGTACGCGGACGTGCCCTGGTCGAGCACGTAGCCGCGGTCCGCGATCTGAAGGCAGCGGCGGGCGTTTTGCTCCACCATGATCACGGTGACGCCAGTGCGATTAATCTCGCGGGTGCGCACGAAGGTCTCGTCCTGACGTGCAGGGGAGAGTCCAGCGGAGGGCTCGTCGAGCAGCAGCACGGACGGGTCCATCATGAGCGCGCGTGCCATCGCCACCATCTGACGCTCACCTCCCGACAGCGATCCAGCTCGCTGCGAGCGACGCTCTCCGAGCACAGGGAACAGCTCCACGATCTTGTCGAACTGCTGCTTGAACTGCTTGTGATGCTGGAATGCGCCCATCTCGAGGTTCTCCTCGATGCTGAGCGAGGGGAACACGTTGTTGGTCTGAGGCACAAAGCCGATGCCCATGCGCACGAGCTCGTCGGCACGCTTGTTGGCGATCGACTCGCCTCGCAGCGTGACGTCGCCAGAGCGAATGGGAACGAGGCCAAACAGTGCCTTCAGGAAGGTCGACTTACCGGCACCGTTGGGGCCGATGATGCCAATGAGCTCGCCCTCGCGGACAGTCATGTTGCAGCCGTTGAGGATGTCGATGCCGGGCAGGTAGCCAGCGATCACCTCCGTGGCGTCAAGGATGACGGGCGTGTCCTCGGTGGGGCGGCCGACAGGTGCGGCGGTCATGCGAGGTCCTCCGAGAGATCCGTGTCGTGGTGAGCGCCGAGGTAGGCGTCCTGCACCGACTTGTTCTGCATCACGGTGTCCGGCGGACCCTCCGCGATGATCTTACCTTCGGCCATGACGACCACCCAGTCGGAGATGCGACGCACCATGTGCATGTCGTGCTCGACGAAGAGGATCGTGACCCCTTGGTCCTTGAGCTTCACGATGTGGTCGAGCAGCGACTCGGTGAGAGCGGGATTCACGCCGGCCATTGGCTCGTCGAGCATGACGATCTCCGGGTCCGACATGAGCGCGCGCGCCATCTCGAGTAGTTTGCGCTGGCCCCCTGAGAGCTCGCCGGCAAAGTCGTTGCGCTTCTCATACAACTTGAAGCGCTTGAGCAGCTCCTCGGCCTTGACGGTGATCTCTTCTTCCTTGGCCTTCCACAGGCCAGGGATGAGGGCCGACCAGAAGCGCTCGCCGGCCTGGCCTGCCGCGCCGAGCCGCATGTTCTCGATGACCGTCATGCGCGACAGCGCCTTGGTCAGCTGGAACGTGCGAACCATGCCTGCGCGCGCCACCTTCTGCGGCGAGTGGCTCTGCAACGACGTGCCGTTGAACGACCATTCGCCCTTCTGCGGCTTGTCGAAGCCCGTCAGGAGGTTGAAGAACGTCGACTTGCCGGCGCCGTTAGGTCCAATGAGCGCCGTGATGGCGTGACGCTGAACCTCGAGGTGGTTCACGTCCACGGCCTTAAGGCCGCCGAACGTGCGCTCGATGCCGTGCGCCGTGATGATCGGATCGATCTTGGCCGCACCGGGCTCGTGGTTGATCGAGGCGAAGGGGTTGTTGTCCTTCGACTTGGCAGGCTTAGCGCTCATTGATCGCCAGCTCCCTTCTGTCACCCAGGACTCCTTGTGGTCTGAAGATCACCAGCGCCATCAGCGTCGCGCCCACAAGGACGAGCGCGAAGGGCTCAAGCTCGGTGCTGGAGAGCCACGTCTCCGGGATCAGTCCGCCGGCGAGTCCCTTGACCACGAGCAGCGCGGTCCAGAAGATCACCGAGCCGAGGATCGGGCCGAATACGGTCGCCGCGCCACCAAGGAGCAGCAACGTCCAGATCCAGAAGGTCGTGGGACGACCCATCGAGTCGGGGGCCACCGAGTTTCCGAATGACCACAGCACGCCGCCGAGCGCGCCGATTGCGCCGCCGATGACGAGCGCCTGCATCTTGTAGCCGTAGACGTTCTTGCCGAGCGAGCGCACGGCGTCCTCGTCCTCTCGGATGCCCTTGAGCACGCGGCCCCAGGGGGAGCGCGACAGGCGCCAGAACAGCAGCGAGGCGAGCGCCACGACTGTCCAGGCGACCACCACAAGCCACCACGAGGTGGACTGCGAGCCGTGCAGCGTGAACGGGCCGACTGTCACGAGGCGGTCGGGGAACGGCGACACCGACTCGAACGGGCGCTTGAAGTCGCTACCGCGGATGCCGGTAGAGGCTCCAGTGAGGCCTACCAGCGACTGCGAGCGTCCGAGGAAGCGCACCATCTCTGCCGCGGCGATCGTCACGATGGCGAGGTAGTCGCCGCGAAGTTTGAGCGTTGGCCATCCCAGCAGGAGACCGAACAGCACCGAGACCACGAGCGCGACGAGCACGCCAAGAAGGATCTCTGCCCCCGCGGCCATGTGCACGCCGAACAGCTCGCCGCCGTTTGCCTCGATCTCACGAATGGTGATGGCGTAGCCGTACATGCCCAGCAGCATGAAGCCCGCGTGGCCCATGTTGAGCAGTCCGGTGAGACCAAAGTGGAAGTTAAGTCCGATCGCGGCGAGAGCAAATGCCGCGGTAGTAGGAGCGAAGATCTCTCGCCCCGCGTCGGTAAGGAGTCCTGCCCAGTCCATGGCTTAACCCACCCTTTCCGGTCGTCCGAGAATGCCCTGAGGCCGGAACAGCAGCACCAGAATAAGGATGCCGAGGGCCGTGGCGAACTTGAGGTCCGGCGGCAACCACATCGTGGAGACCTCGGACACGATGCCGATGACGATCGAGCCCACGAGCGCGCCGAAGGGCTGGCCCAGGCCACCGAGCGTCACCGCGGCGAACATCAGCAGCAGGAGACGGGCTCCGGAGTCGAACGAGGTTCCCTGTTCGTACAGCGCCAGCAGGATGCCACCCACGGCCGCGAGGCCAGTGGCGAGAATCCAGACGAGGCGGATGATGCCGTCCACCTTGATGCCGGAGGCCGCCGCGAGCGACGGGTTGTCCGAGACTGCGCGTGTGGCGCGGCCGAGGCGCGTGTAGAGCAGGAACGCGGAGACTGCGAGCAGGCATGCAATGGCGACTCCCATGGACATCAGCGTTTGGTTGCCGATCTGAATGGGTCCGTACTGGTGTCGCGTATCGATCGAGATGGAGAGGCGCACCTTCTGGCCACCGATCCACCACTGGAGCAGGTTGACAAGCGCGAGCGAGAGGCCAATTGACACGATCATCTGTTGCGTGGTGCCGATGCGGCGCTTTCGCAGCTTGCTCCACAGGAACTTGTCCTGCAGCCAGCCGGTGCCAGCCGACAGGGCGATCGCGAGCACCGCGCCTACGAGCAGCGGCAACCCGATGGTGAACTGGGTGGGAATCAGCGGGAGCGAGACCGGGGCTTGGCTTACCAGGAAGTACGTGAGCACCGCGCCGAGCGAGACCTGCTCGCCATGCGCAAAGTTACTCAGCCCGGTAGTGCCGTAGATCAGCGACAGGCCCACTGAAGCCAGTGCCAGCAACAGACCGAAAGCGATACCGTTCACCAGGTTTTGCAGGAACCGGTTAGTGGTCGCGGTCGTTGTGGTGGCATCGTCCGTGGTCGTGTCGGTCGCCTCGGCAACTGTGACGAGTCCGGCGTCGGTCAAAGGAACGAAACCCGTGCTCGCTTCGGCGACCGCGACGGTGGGAGCCTCGCCGCGTCCGCCGCTGGACTGAAACGCTGCAAGCAGCGTGAACGCCAGTGCGGTGACGACGAGGATCACACCTGCGCGAACCAAAGCGCGGGTGTCGAGGGCTGTTCTCACAGTGATCCTCCAGGGTCGGTTGCGGCTCAATGTAGACCCGGTTTGTTTCGGTTGTGTGTGCTACGCGTTCCTGATGAAGCACGTCAGCCGCGCCGTTGCGGTGCGTGTGCCCTGTTCGTCCGAAAAGGCCACATCGTAGGTGGCCGCAGAGCGTCCACGGTGGAGCGCTGTGGCCACTGCCGTCACCATGCCGGACCTCACAGCTGCGTGATGAGTAATAGACAGGTCTACGCCCACCGCAATGCGACCCTCGCCCGCGTGCGCCATTGCCGCGAGCGAGCCCACCGTCTCCGCCAGGGCGGCCGAAGCGCCGCCGTGCAACAGGCCGTAGGGCTGGGTATTGCCCTCTACCGGCATCGTGGCGACACAGCGATCGGCAGTCACCTCGATGATGCGTATGCCCATGCGCGAGATGAGTCCACCCGAGCCGTAGGTGTAAGCCTCTTCGCTGTCGGTCATAGGGGATAGGTTGGCACCTGTGAGCGATTCAGCCAAGCACAGACTCCTCCTCGTCGATGGTCTTTCAATGGCATTCAGGGCCTTCTTTGGCCTTCCCGTTGAGAATTTTGCTACCTCAACCGGGACCCCAACGAATGCCGTGTACGGCTTCACGGCGATGCTCGCGACGCTGCTCAACGACCGCAAGCCCACGCACGTGGCAGTGGCCTTTGATCTTCCGGGCGGCACGTTCCGCACCGAACGACTTCCCAGCTACAAGGGCACGCGTGACGAGACGCCGCCGGACTTTGAGCCGCAGGTTCCGCTGATTCGTGAGGTGCTCGAAGCGATGGGCGTCACAGCGCTGGACAAGCCCCGCTATGAGGCCGATGACCTGCTCGCGACCTACGCGCGCATGGGACGCGAGGCTGGCATGGAAGTGCTCGTGGTCTCGGGGGACCGCGACACGATCCAGCTTGTGAACGAGGACGTCACGCTGCTGTACCCGCGCAAGGGTGTGTCGGATCTGGTCGAGTTCACGCCCGACGCGGTGGTTGAGAAGTACGGCGTGTTGCCCGGGCAATACCCGGATCTTGCGGCGCTCGTGGGGGAGACGAGCGACAACCTGCCAGGTGTACCGGGCGTCGGACCAAAGACCGCGGCCAAGTGGATCAATACGTATGGCGGCCTTGAGGGCATCCTGTCGTCAGCCGACGACGTTCCCGGCAAGGCGGGCGAGAGTCTGCGCGCGCACCTCGACCAGGTGCGCCTGAATCGCGAACTCAACCACCTGCTCACCGACCTCGAGGTCTCGGTCCCGGTCGAGGCGCTCGAGTTTGGCGGCGGCGACTCCGCGGCCATTCACCAGGTGTGCGACGCGCTCCAGTTCAAAGGTCTGCGTGCACGACTGCTTGCCTTTGCGGCCGACAGCGAGGGCGGGCCTGAGGTGACCGAGTCGGAGCGCATCGAGGCGCTCGTCGTGGCTCCGGCGCCCGTTGCCGATGTCGTGGCGCTCACCGGATCGGTCGCTCTGGCGGTCCCCGGGACCGACGCGTGGGCCCTGGGACTGTCCCAGGGAGACAAGGCCTGGGCCGTGGATCTCACGGCGCTGAGCGAGGCCGACGAGAAGGCGCTTGCCGCGTGGCTGGCGGACCCCGGCGTCGGAAAGGTGCTGCACGGCGCCAAGGATGCGCTGCACGCGCTGGCGGACCGCGGACTCGCTGTCGAGGGGCTCACGGACGACACGCAGCTGGGCGCGTACCTCGTGAACCCCGCGCAGGGTCGGCTGGATCTCGATGACGTGGCCGAGCGATTCCTAGGGCTGCGACCCGCTGCGGCTGCGGCGGGGCAGCTCGATCTCGGTCTTGGAGGCTCGGAGCTCGAGTCTCTCGCGAGGTCGGCGCACACTGTCGCCTTGCTCGGGGAGAGGGTCAGGGAGGACCTCGCGGAGCAAAGGATGCTCGATCTCTACGGCAACCTCGAGATTCCGCTGGTCGGGTGCCTCTTCGCGATGGAACGCGCCGGCGTCGCCGTGGACGCCGCGCGACTTGAGGAACTCTCCGGGCTGGCTCTCGGGCGCGCCGAGAAGGCTGCAGAGGCTGCGTACGAGTCCATCGGCGGCACAGCTGTCAACCTCGGCTCTCCCAAGCAGCTGCAAGAGGTGCTGTTCGAGCAGCTCGGCATGCCCAAGACCAAGAAGATCAAGACCGGCTACTCGACCGACGCCTCGTCCCTCGCGGAGCTGTACGAGAAGCGCCCGCACCCGTTCCTCGAGGCGTTGCTGGCACACCGTGATGCGACCAAGCTCGCGCAGATCATCCAGACGCTCCGCGACGCCGTGCGCGCGGACGGTCGCATTCACACCACGTTCTCCCAGGTAGTGGCGGCGACGGGGCGGCTGAGCTCCAAGGACCCCAACCTGCAGAACATCCCGATTCGCACCGACGAGGGCCACCGCATTCGCGAGGCATTCGTGGTGGGCGGCACGTACGCGACGCTCGTGACAGCCGACTACTCCCAGATCGAGATGCGCATCATGGCGCACCTGAGCGGCGACGAGGCGCTCATCGAGGCCTTCCGATCCGGAGAGGACCTTCACCGCTTTGTCGGCTCGCGCGTGTACGGAGTGCCGCCGGAGGGAGTCACTGCCGAGATGCGCGGCCATGTGAAGGCCATGTCGTACGGACTCGCGTACGGGCTATCGTCGTTCGGACTGTCGCGCCAGCTGGGACTGCCCGTGGGCGAGGCGCAGGCGCTCATGGACGACTACTTCTCCAGGTTTGGAGCTGTGCGCGACTACTTGACCGGCGTGGTGAAGCAGGCTGCAAAGGACGGCTACACGGAGACCATCTTTGGGCGCAGGCGCTACCTGCCGGACCTCACCTCGACAAACCGCCAGCGCCGAGACATCGCGGAGCGCATGGCCTTGAACGCGCCCATTCAGGGCAGCGCGGCCGACCTCATCAAGCGGGCGATGCTCGCGGTGGACGCGCGCATCTCCGCAGAGGGCCTCGCCTCGCGCCAGATTCTTCAGGTGCACGACGAACTGGTGATCGAGGCTGCGGCGGGCGAGGAGGACGCGGTGGAGGCGATCCTGCGCGAGGAAATGGCGGCCGCTGGGGACCTCTCTGTACCACTCGACGTCAACGTGGGACGCGGGACCAATTGGCGGGTTGCGGGTCACTAAGTGCCGCTAGGGTGAAGCCATGCGCATCGGCATTCTCACGGGTGGCGGCGACTGCCCCGGTCTTAACGCGGCGATCCGAGCGGTCGTCAAGCGAGGTACTTCTGAACACGGCTGCTC
>QKAX01000051.1 GCA_003246255.1 Demequina lutea | reverse complement strand
TGCGCGCGCGAGCACGTTGACGGTGTCCAACTGCAGCACCCCCTGCCGCGTCAGATAGTCGCCCAGGTGGGCGTCCCGCACGCGCCGCCCGGGGCGGCTCCGAGCGAGACCTTGTGCGTTCAGAAAGACCCGCCGCGCCTCGGCGGCGCTGAGCATGGCGGAGGCCGCGGGGCCGTCGGTGGTCATCAAACTCACGCGCGTCACTGTAGCCTTGGGCACCGACGCGAGAACGGCTCACCAACGGGGGTGGAAGGCCGATTTCGCATCAAGGCCGGTGGGCGTGTAACCTAGTCCGGCATTGCCCCGATAGCTCAGTCGGCAGAGCGTTTCCATGGTAAGGAAAAGGTCCAGGGTTCGATTCCCTGTCGGGGCTCCAGTCATGACAACACCACCGCCGCTTGGCGGAGGCGGCGTGATGGCTCCGCGGCGGGGTAGCTCAGCTGGTTAGAGCGCACGACTCATAATCGTGAGGTCGGGGGTTCGAGTCCCCCCCTCGCTACGAAATCCCATCAGTTCCGGTGGGTTTCGCGCGCGCGAGCGCTCCAACAAGGCAGGGAGATAGCCATGGCTAAGAACGACATCCGTCCCAAGATCACGCTCGCGTGCACCGAGTGCAAGAACCGCAACTACATCACGCGCAAGAACCGTCGCAACAACCCCGACCGCGTGGAGCTGCAAAAGTTCTGCCCCAAGTGCGGCAAGCACCAGGCGCACCGCGAGACCCGCTAAGCATCTGCTTCCGACGCCCGCCCGGCCACGTGCCGAGGCGGGCGTTGTTCTTTCCCGGGCCCCGGCGTCGGGCGGGGCATGGGGACGATGCACCGGCGCCGCGCCGACGCGCGGGTCCAGGCCGCTTCGTGTGACACTCGGTTCATGGGGGAGAACACGAACGACACCGCAGGCATCGAGACCGCAGAACCGACGCCCGAGCAGACGCCGGCCGGGCCGCCAGTTCCCACGTGGCGCACGGTCGCGCTGTGGGCGGGCCGCGCGGCGTTCATCATCGCCGCGGTCCCCACCTTCGCCTACCTCCTCTCGTGGGAGGCCGGCCCGCTGGTGTGGCTGATCGCGGTGCTGCCCTGGTTCGCGATCCCGGCGGCGCTAGCGGTGGTGCTGCATCTGGTGGCGCGCGAGTGGCTCAGCGGCGCCATCGCCGCGCTGTGGGTGTATCTGCTCGTCATTACGCAGGCGCCCCTCTTCAGCGCGACCACCTACTCGCCGGCGCTCGAGCCTGCGGCCACCGTCGCGACCCTCAACATGCGGTTTGGCGAGGCAGATCCCGACGCGATCGTCGCCATGGTGCGCGAGCGCGACATCCAGGTGCTCGCGCTCGTGGAGATCACTCACGACGCCGTGGACGCTCTCGAAGAGGCCGGTCTTGGCGAGATGCTGCCGTACTCCGTGGACGCCTCCACGACCCTGTACCAAGGGGCCGCGCTGTACAGCGCGACCCCGATTGAGGATCCCGCGGTCCACGGTGGCATGGTCTCCAACGCGGTGAGCGGCACGATTCGCATGGGCGGCTCCACCGTGGACGTGTGGGTCGCGCATCCCATGGTGCCGGGGCTGCGCTCGCACGACGCCTGGTCCGATGACTTCGACCTGCTCGCGCACTGGCTCGGTGAGGTGGAGAGCCCCGCGATGCTGCTGGGCGACCTCAACGCCACTCGCGAGAACTCCGGCCCGCGAGCGATCGAGGACCTCGGGTTCACGGATGCCGTGGACGACGCGGGCGCGGGCTTCCTCCCCACGTTCCCCGCCAACTCGGCCATCCCGCCGCTCGTGGCCATCGACCACATCATGGCCGGCTCGGACGTGCTCACTGCCACGGATGTGACCACGGTGACAATTCCAGGAACCGACCATCGGGCGTTGGTGGCCACGTACGTCGGCCCGTAGCGGGGGGAATGAGGCGACCGGCGTCGGCCGCGGGACGGATGCCGCTCGGGTGTCCGTTTCGATAGGGTTGTCCCGTGCCAGTCAACGTTGAGACACAGGGCCGCACGTACGGTCCCTTTGAGGCCTACGAGGTCACGCGGATCAAGATCCGCGAATTTGCCGACGCCGTCGACGCCCGCAGCGGCGCGCACTTCTACCCCGATGTGGCGCGAGCGGAGGGCTACAAGGACGTCGTGGCGCCCAGCACCTTTGCGGCGCTCATTGCGCAGCAGGCCGAGTTCCACGTGGTCACGGACCCCGAGGTGGGTGTGGACTTCTCCAAGGTGGTGCACGCGGACGAGCGCTTCACGCATCACCGCCCGCTCGTGGCCGGTGACGTGGTGACCACCACCATCACGATCGAGAACATCACGCAGCGCGCAGGCATCTCCATGGTGACCACGCGCGCCGAGATCGTTGACGAGGACGGCGCCCCCGTGACCACCGTGCTGTCCACCCTGGCCGTCCGGGAGGGCGAGGCATGAGCGACGAGACCCTTCCCACCTTCGCCGCCCTCAACGTGGGCGACGAGGTGTCGCGCCGCGACGTGACGCTCACGCGCGACAACCTGGTCCGCTATGCGGGCGCCTCGGGCGACTTCAACGCGATCCACTACAACGATGCCTTTGCCGAGTCGGTGGGCCTTCCCGGCGTGATCGCCCACGGCATGCTGACCATGGGCATCGGCGCCTCGGTGGTCGAGGAGTGGGCCGGAGCGGGCAACGTGGCCGACTATCAGGCTCGCTTCACGCGCCCCATTCCGGTGCCTGCGCTCGGGGCCGCCGAGGTCTCGGTGGTGGCGGTGGTGGGTGCGCTTGACCATGACCTGAGGCAGGCGCGCATCGACGTCACTGTCACGTTCGAGGGTGCCAAGGTGCTGGGCAAGGCGCAGGCGCTCGTCGACTGTGCGTAGCGTGCGCTGGTAGCCGCCATTTCCGGGACCTAGCGCCCGGAGCCGTCGTGTTTGTGGCATGAACATTCTCCGAGACCGGTTGCTGGGGGATCCGGAGGTCGCGCCCGCGAGGGTGCTCCTGCCACGATGCTGACCATGGCTTCCGCATCAAAGGAGAGCACTGGCTTCGCAGCGAAGCTTGATGCCTATTTCTCGATCTCTGGCAGGGGATCGACGTTCGGTCGCGAGGTCCGCGGTGGCCTCACGACCTTCCTCACGATGGTCTACATCGTGGTGCTCAACCCCGTGATCTTGGCGAACGTGCCGGACCGCGATGGCATGTTCCTCGGCGGCGGCACCGAGCCCAACACCGTGGCCGTGGCCACCGGCACGGCGCTCGTGGCGGGCGTCGTCACCCTCCTCATGGGCGCGTGGGCGCGCTTCCCGATGGCCCTCGCCGCCGGGCTCGGCCTCAACTCCTTCGTGGCGTACGGCCTCGTGGGCTCGGGTCAGCTGACCTGGCCGCAGGCGATGGGCCTCATCGTGGTCGAGGGTGCCCTTGTGCTCGTGCTGGTGCTCACCAAGCTGCGCCTCAAGTTCCTGCAGGCGATCCCGCAGGAGCTCAAGCATGCGATCGCCGCCGGTATTGGCCTGTTCCTCGCGTTCATCGCGTTCTGGGACGCCAAGGTGGTGCGGGACCCTGGTGCCGACTTTGACCCCACCCCGTCCGAGTTTGGCGTGGGCGGGTACATCGTGTCCTGGACGGTCGTGGTGTTCTTCGTCGGCCTGCTGCTCGCCGCCGTGCTGCTGGTGCGCAAGGTCAAGGGCGCGCTGCTGTACTCGATTCTCGGCGCCACGGTGGTGGCCTTTGCGGTGCAGGCCATCAGCCCGCAGGCATGGGCGCTCAACGTGCCTAGCTTCTCGGGCCTCGACTTCACGCCGCTGCAGTTCGACACGCTGTTCCACATCGACCTGTTCGGCGCGTTCACGGAGAGCGCCGGCGTGGGCGTCGTGTCCGCGCTGCTGCTGGTGTTCTCGCTGCTGGTGGTGGACTTCTTTGACACCATGGGCACCATGACCGCCGTGGGCGAGGAGGCGGGCCTGCTCGATTCCGACGGCATCCCCGAGCGCTCTCAGGAGATCCTCATCGTCGACTCGCTCGGCGCGATGGCGGGCGGCCTCGGCGGCGTCTCGTCCAACACGTCGTACATCGAGTCCGCGTCCGGCGTGGGCGACGGCGCGCGCACGGGCCTCGCGTCCATCGTGACCGGTGTGGCGTTCCTCGTGACGATGTTCGTCGCCCCCGTCGCCCAGGTCATCCCTCACGAGGCAGCCACGCCCGTGCTGGTGATCGTGGGCCTCATGATGCTCGCCTCCGCAGTGGACATCGACTGGAAGGACTACCGCATCTCGGTGCCGGCGTTCCTTACCATCGTGGTCATGCCGTTCGGCTACTCGATCGCGGCGGGCATCGGCGTGGGCGCGATCGCCTACGCGGTCATCAACGCGGCCACCGGCAATGCCAAGGCCGTCAAGCCGCTCATGTGGGTCAGCGCCGGCGCGTTCGTGCTGTACTTCGGCATCGACGCGATCCGCGCGTGGCTCGGCATCGGATAAACCCTCCACTCAGCGCGACGGGCGTCGTCTCCCCGATGGGGCGGCGCCCGTTCGCCATTCCGGCCGACGCCGGGGCTTGGTCTAGCTCGCGGGCACCGGCCCGGTGGTGGTGCCGATGCGCAGCGCGAGGTCCAGCGTGAGCTCCGGCGGCTCCTCGCCGGCCAGGATCGCGCGCACGCACTGCGAGATGAGGTGGCCCTTCGCGGGCCCGTCTTGAATCACCGACGTGAGTTCCTGAGGCGCGAGCCAGGCAAGGTCGATCGCGTCGAAGCCGGTGACGGAGAGGTCGCGCGGTGCCTCGAGGCCGCGATCGCGAGCGGCGAGCAGGGCACCCGCCGCGAGCATGTCGGACTGGCACACGAGCGCGGTGGGGCGCGACGGGTGGTCGAGCGCGAGGTGCGCGGCCGCCATGCCCTCCGGCACGTTGGAGGCCGAGGTCTCGACGACAACGCACGGCTCCACGCCGGCCGCCGCGAACGCGCGCAACCGGTGCTCCGTGGAGCCCCACAGGGACGTGGCGAGCATGTCGTCGGCGGCCACCCGAGTGTCGGCGCCATCGGCGCGAGGCAGCGTGATGGTGCCGATGCGCTCGTGGCCAAGGCCGCGCAGGTGAGCGATGAGCTGCGCCGTCGCGGCCGTGTCGTCGATGGTCACCGAGGCGGCGCCGGGGGCCGTGCCCTCGACCACTGCGACCGGAAGGCCACGCCGCTCGAGGATGTCGAGAGCTGGCTCCCCGCCGCTGCGCACGCGCATCACCACCGCCGCGTCGATGGCCGCGGTGTCCAGCAGCGTCGGCTCCGTGGGCTCGGCGGGGGGAGTGGGGATGAGCAGCACGCCCATGCCCATCTCGCTGAGGTCGCCGATCAGGGAGTCGAAGACGCTGAGCGTGAAGGGGTCGCGCAGGGTCGACTGAAAGCGCTCGTGAATCACAAGTCCCACCACGCCAGTGCGGCCAGAACGCAGCGCGCGCGCCTGTGGCGAGGGGCCGGCGTACCCCAGCTCTGCTGCTGCGGCCTCGACGCGCGCGCGCATCTCGGGGGAGGTGGGCCCGGCGCCAGAGTACGTGAGCGACACGGTGGAGACGGAGACGCCTGCCCTTGCCGCAACATCGGCCATCGTGGGCCGTCGAGTCCCGCTCATGCGCGCCCCCTCTTACCGGTCGAGGCGCGGTCGTCGCGCATCACGGTGCCAGCCTAGCGCGACGGTGCTACGCTTGTCTCGAAACGTTTCGAGCAAGCCCGGGGCAACGCGATCACGCGGCCCCACAGATCAGGACGCCATGGTTCCCAGATTCGGCCACGCCCCCACGTCGACCCCCACCCGGGAACGGGTGAAGTCGGCGCGCGCCGCGCTGTTTGCCTCCTTCATGCTGCTGGGCATTCTCACCACCACCTTCCTCAGCCGCATGCCCACCGTGAGGGACGAGTTGCACGTCACGGCGGCGGGGCTCGCGGCGCTGTTGTTGTTTGGCGCGCTCGGCTCGCTCGTGGGTCTGCTGGTCACCGGCTGGGCGAACGCGCGACTCGGATCGCGGGCGCTCCTGTGGTGGTCGGCCGCGGCGTACGTGCTCGCGTTCTCCGCCGTGGCGGTGGCCACGTCGCTCGGCTCGCCCGTGCTGTTCTCGGCCGGCTACTTCGCCGTGAGCTTCACCCTCGCGCTCTACAACGTGCCCCTCAACACCGAGGCGGCGGAGGTGGAGCGCCACTGGGGCAAGGCGATCATGCCGCAGTTCCACGCGGGCTTCTCGATCGGCATGGGAGTGGGCCTCGCGATCGGCGCCGGAGTCTCCCACCTGGGCGTGAGCCCGCTGTGGCACTTCATCGGCATGGGCGTGGTGGCCACCATCGCGCGACTGGCGCTCATCCCCGCCGCCGTGCTGAACGGCGAGCCCGATCCCGATCAGGCCGCCAAGGGCATCGGCGGCCCGTTCGCCACCGCCAAGGTCGAGTACCGTGACCGTCGCGTGTTGTTGCTTGGCGTGATCGTCTTCGCCTCCGCCATGACGGAAATGACGGCCGCACAGTGGATGTCGCTGTCCATCGTGGACGACTTTGGTCGCCAGGAGTCCGTGGGCGATCTCGTCTACTGGATCTTTGTCACCGCGATGTTCGTGGTCCGCTTCTCGGGCGCCCCCATCATCGGCCGCTGGGGACGCGTGGTCACGCTGCGCGTCTCGGCCCTCCTCGCCGCCACGGGCGTGCTGCTTTTCGCTTTCGCGCCGTCCTTTTGGGCTGTGCCGGTGGCAGCGCTCATCTGGGGCGCGGGCGCCGCGCTGAACTTCCCCATCGGCTTCTCGGCCGCCGCGGACGACCCCAAGCGTGCGACGGCGAGCGTCGCCGCTGTCTCCACGTTCTCGACGATCGCCGGCCTGATCGTGCCGCAGATCGTCGGCCGCCTCGCCGCGTGGGTGGACCTGCGCCACGCGCTGCTGCTGGTGATCACCGGCTCGATTGCATCGTTCATCCTCGCGCGGGCCGTGCGCCGCGACTCCAAGCTCTTCGGCTCGCGCCGGGCGGCGATGCGACGGGCGCGCCGTGACGAGTCCGCGGTGATCGACGCGGCCGGCCAGGCGATCCCCATGCACCAGGTGGACTGATTCGCGCGCCTAGGCTGGTGCCATGACCACCCTCGCCGCTCTCACCACGCTCCGAGTGGGCGGACCCGTCCGCGACCTCGTGGAGCCCTCCACGGAGGCGGAGCTGATCGACGCGGTGCGGGCCGCCGACGCAGATGGTGCCCCTCTGCTGGTGCTGGGTGGGGGGTCCAACCTGCTTGCCTCCGACGCGGGCTTTGACGGCGTCGTGATTCGCGACGCGCGCCGCGACGTGGACGCCGACGTGCAGCTGCAGAACGATGGCGCGTGCGGCGGGCTCACCATCACCGCGACGGCTGGCGTGCCGTGGGACGCGCTCGTCGACCGCGCGGTGCACAGCAAGTGGTCGGGGTTCGAGGCGTTGTCGGGGATCCCGGGCTCCACCGGCGCGACCCCTGTACAGAACGTGGGCGCGTATGGCGCTGATGTGTCGCAGATCGTCGCGCAGGTGCGCACGTGGGACCGCCATACGCAGTCGGTGCGCACGCTGCCGCTCATCAAGTGCGAGTTCTCGTACCGCAACTCGCTGCTCAAGCGCTCGATGCACGGCGGGGCAGACGACGGCGGCGTGTGGGCGCCGAGCCCCCGCTACGTGGTGCTCTCCGTGTCCTTCCACACGCGCATGGCCTCGATCTCGCAGCCCATCGCGTACGCCCAGCTGGCAGCAGCCCTGGGTGTGGACGAGCGCGCGCGCGTGCCCATCGTGGACGTGCGCGAGGCGGTGCTCGAGCTGCGTCGCTCCAAGGGCATGGTGCTGGACGCGGCCGACCACGACACGTGGAGCGCAGGCTCGTTCTTCACCAACCCGATCGTGTCCGCCGAGCAGGCCGCCGCGCTCCCGGTGGACGCCCCGCGCTTCCCGCCAGGCCCGCGCGCGCCCGAGGGCTCCGTGAAGTCGAGCGCCGCGTGGCTGATCGAGCACGCAGGCTTTGGCAAGGGATTCGCCGTGCGCGAGGGGGCGGCCGCGTCGCTGTCCACCAAGCACACCTTGGCGCTCACCAACCGCGGCGGCGCGACTGCCGCCGATCTGGTGGAGCTCGCGCACGCGGTGCAGGCTGGCGTGCGCGAGGCGTTCGGCGTGGACCTCACGCCCGAGCCGGTCACGCTGGGCGTCGAGCTCTAGCGCTGCCGCGAGGCTCGGTGGCGCGCCGCGATGCGCGGCTCGGCGCCGCGGGGCGCGGCACCTGGGAGTTCCGCCCATGCCTCCTCCGATCCTGGATTCGTGAGCGTTTGGACCACTTCCTCGCGCCCTCGGGGCCTATCCGTGAGCATGCGAACCACTCTGCGCAAGAGAGGCGCGCTCGGCCGGGCCGCGCCTGTTGAGGATCCTCACTTCCCCGGGTGCTAAGCGAGGTGGTCTCAGCGCTCACGGATCAGAGATCGTTGGACCAAAGGTGGCGCGAGCGCTCACGAATCGCCGCCTGCACACAGCAAAGGGCCCCGGACCAAGCGGTCCGGGGCCCCTGTGCGGTGAGGCGATTAGCCGTCGGCCGCGATGGCCTCCAGCACATTCATCCGCGAGGCACGCCATGCAGGCCAGATGGCCGCCACGATGCCCGCGACGAACGCGCCCACCGCGTAGACAGCCAGCCAGATCCACGGCACAGTCGGCGTCGAGAAGCCGAACTCGCCCAGCGACCAGACCACCGCGACGCCGATGCTCACGCCCAGCACCATGCCCGCGATGGCTCCGAACAGGCTCATCACCACGGACTCGAGCGTGATCATGCGCCACACCTCGTTGCGACGCAGTCCCACGGCCCTCAGCAGGCCGATCTCACGCGTGCGTTCGGTGACAGACAGCAGCAGCGTGTTCATCACGCCCAGGATCGCCACGAGGATCGCTGCGGCGAGCAGCGCCGTGATGGCACCGAGGATGAAGTCGATGCCCTGGTTGGCCACCTGCTGCAGCAGGCCAGGCGGGAACGCGAGCACCGTCGGGTACTCGGCCAGCGCCGCCGTCACGGTGTCGTTCACCTCGTCGAAGCGAGCCTGGTCCTCGTCGGCTGTGATGCCGTCGTCGTAGACCACCAGCACCTGGTCGGCGCCCGCCTCCTCGCCGAACATCTGCTCGGCCGTAGACCAGTCCACCCAGAAGTTGGCGTCGCCCTTGTTGAGATATTCGCCGTCCACAGTGAGGTCAAACGAGCCCTCGTCAGTGACGAGGGTGACGGTGTCTCCCACCTTGACGCCGAGCTCCTCGACAGTGGGGTCGATGTAGACCCCGCCGTTGATCTGCGAGAAGGCGGGATCCGAGTTGTAGGTGAACGACTGGTCCACCGTCTCGGGCTCAAAGTAGGCGACGGAGTAGTCGGCTCCGTCGTACTGAACGGCCCCGATACCCAGCTGCGACGCGAAGGCCACGCCGTCCACCGACTCGGCGGCGGCGATGGCGTCGGGCGAGATCTTGCTGCCGTCCGCGGACACCAGGAAGAGCGCCGCATCGGTCCCGCCGAGCTGCTGCGCCACCACAGACTTCACGGACTCCGTGAAGGTCGCCACCAACGCAAGCAGCAACACGCCGATCATCAGCGCGGCGGCGGTGTTGCCAGAGCGCCGCGGCTCGCGGTGGATGTTGTTGGCGGCGAGCTTGCCGTCAATGCCAAACATCTTCGTGAGCAGTCCACGCAACGCGTACGCAAGCGGCACGAGCACCTGTGCAGAGAGCAGCGTCACGCCGGTGATGATCACGGCGGCGCCAGCGCCCACCCAGATGTACGGGCGGTCCACCGTCGTGGCGAGGCCGGCGGTGATGCCCAGGATGCCCAGCAACGTCAGGGCAGCACCCGCAATGTTGCGGACCTTGAGCGGCTTGCGCTGCTGCGTACCAGCCTCGCGCAGGGCCTCCATGGGGGAGATCCGAGCCGCGTGCACGGCCGGAGCGAGCGCCGACACCAGGGTCACGAGGGTGCCGAGCACATAGCTCCACAAGACGGCGGTCCACGGCACGACGAGGGGGCCAAAGATCGGGCCCGACACGAGCTCCAGCAGCGCACCGAGGCCCACTGCCAGCAGCCATCCCGTGAGGATGCCCAGCGTGGAGGCGACGATCGCGACCACGAGTGCCTCGAGCAGGATCATCGTGGTCACCTGGCGCCCCGACATGCCGATCGCGCGCAGCAGGCCAAACTCTCGGGTGCGCTGCGTGACGATGATGCGGAACGTGTTGACGATGATGTAGCTACCCACAAAGAGGGCGATGAACGCGAACGCCAAGGTGAAGATGTCGATGTACTGCAGTGCGGAGTCGAACTCGGCGGCCTGCTCGGCGGCCTTGTCCTCGCCGGTGATGGCACGCGTGCCATCCGGCAGCACCTGGTTGATGCCGTCCACGACTGCATCGGCATTGGCGCCGTCTGCGAGCTTCACAGCGATGGTCTGGTAGCCGTCCTCGCCCACCATCGTGTGCGCCGCGTCCTCGGTGATGTATGCGAGGGTCGCTCCCTGGAGGTTGTTGTCGTCACCAAAGCGCACGGTGCCCACGAGCGTGAAGTTGGTGGCTCCCGTCGCCGAGAGCACCGGCACGGTGTCGCCGATCGCGTAGCCGAGATTGGCGGCGGACTCGAAGTCCATCACCACCTCGTCGTCGGCCGAGGGAGCGGAGCCCTCCTCGAGTGTCGCGCGGTCAAATGCAGGCTCGCCCGTCCAGTTGAAGAGCTGGGTGGGAGGGCCAAACTGCGCGAGCGGATCCGTGAGGTCGGCGTCCACCGCGAGGATCGCGGCGGAGTCGACCTGGACCCCTCCTGCGGCGTCGGCCACGCCATCGACGCCGGCTACTGCCGTGACGTCGTCTGCCTGGAAGGCCATGTCGCCCGAGGTGAAGTCTTGGGCGTTGTCGTCGTCGGAGGGCTGTTCCTCCACGATCACGTCAGCGCCACCGTAGATGTCGCTGAACAGGCCCGAGAATCCGCTCGAGAGGCCTGCGGTGAGGGTCTGAGTTGTCGCCAGCAGCATGACGCCCAGCGCGACGGCCGCGGCGGTGAGCAGCAGTCGCTTGGGGTTATGCCTGACGGACTTGATCGCCAGCTTGAACATGAGAGATCAGTTGCCCATCTGCTTCATGCGGTCGAACACGCGCTCAGCCGTGGGCTCGCGCATCTCGTCCACAATCTTGCCGTCCTCGAGGAACAGGATCCGGTCGGCGTACGACGCGGCGGTGGGGTCGTGGGTGACCATCACGATGGTCTGGCCAAACTCCTTGACGGCGCGGCGCATGAAGCCGAGCAGCTCGGCGCCCGACTTGGAGTCGAGGTTGCCGGAGGGCTCGTCCGCGAAGATGATCTCGGGGCGCGCCACGAGTGCGCGAGCCACTGCCACGCGCTGCTGCTGTCCGCCCGAGAGCTCGGCGGGCAGGTGGGTGAGGCGGTCGCCCAGGCCCAGGATGCCGATGATCTCGTCGAACCACGCGGGGTCCACCTTGGTGCCCGCGATGTCCAGCGGCAGGGTGATGTTCTCCTTGGCGGTGAGCGAGGGGATCAGGTTGAAGGCCTGAAAGATGAAGCCGATGTGGTTGCGGCGGATCTCGGTGACCTGCGCCTCGCTCAGCTCGGTGATGGTGACGTTCGCGATCGTGGACTTGCCAGCTGTGAGGCGGTCAAGCCCTGCGAGCGTGTGCAGCAGGGTGGACTTGCCGGAGCCCGAGGGGCCCATGATGGCGGTGAACTCGCCGCGTGCCATCTGGACGGACACGCCATCGAGGGCGCGCACGGCCATCTCGCCCATGCCGTAGTCCTTGTAGCCATTGTCCATGGAGGCCGCGACAGCTGCGGCTACCGGTGTGGTGGTCATGGGGGTGCCTTTCGTGTCATTGCTTTCCCAACAGTGACGAGTCTGGCCTCGGGGCACCCCTGCCGGCATCGGCCAGACGGACGGTTGTGCCGCCTCGTTCTTGCGGCCGATGCCAGGGTGTTCCCCCACGCCTGCGAGGGGGTCCCGGGTGGCCCTCACGGGGGAGGCGCTCGAGCGCGACTCAGCGGCCGACGGCGGCGTCGGCGTCGTGGGGGAGGGCGGGCTTAGCCGCGGGGTAGGACGATGCCGGAGTCGTAGGCCTCGACCACCGCCTGGACGCGGTCGCGCACACCCAGCTTGGTGAGGATGTGGCTCACGTGCGTCTTGACGGTGGTGTTGGAGACGTAGAGCTCCTTGGCGATCTCCTGGTTGGACAGGCCGCGCGCCATGAGCTGCAGCACCTCGAGCTCGCGGTCGGAGAGGTCACCCACCGCCTCGGGGGAGGGAACGTAGTCAGCCGGGTCTACTGCCTCAGCAGCGGGGGCCGGCGCTGGGGTGCTGCGGGCAAACTGCTCGATGACGCGGCGCGTGACCTCGGGTGCCAGGAGCGCCTCGCCGCCGGCGACCACGCGCACGGCGTCCACGAGCGTGTCGCCATCGGCACTCTTGAGGAGGAAGCCGGAGGCTCCGGCGCGCAAGGCGCCGTACAGGTACTCGTCATCGTCAAAGGTGGTGAGGATGACCACCTTCATGTCGGGGTTTGCCTCGACCACCGCCTTGGTGGCGGCGAGGCCGTCCATGCCGGGCATGCGGATGTCCATGAGCACCACGTCGGGCGTGTGCGTGGCGGCGAGAGCGACGGCCGCCTCGCCGTTATCGGCCTCGCAGCACACCTCGATGTCGCCCTCCGATTCGAGGATCATCTTGAGCCCAACCCGCACCATCGCCTGGTCGTCCACAAGCCCCACTCGAATCACTTATTCACCTCCGTGGCCGCGCTCGCGACCGCTCCGCGGGCCGCACCTCGCGGCGCCATCACCTGATCATCCGTCACCGGCAGCACTGCGTGCACCTTAAACCCGCCACCCTTGCGTGGCCCCATGTCGATGGACCCGCCCAGGGCGGCGACGCGTTCGCGCATGCCCACGAGCCCGTTGCCACCTGACGACGCGGCGGCCTCGGAGATGACACCCCGGCCGTCGTCCTCGACAGTGACGGTGACGGCATCGCGGCGGCGCTTGACCGAGACAGTTCCCGTCGCGCCCGTGCCCGCGTACTTGAGGGCGTTGGTGAGCGCCTCCTGGATGATGCGGTAGGCGCTGAGCTCCACGCCGGCGGGCACGTGAGTGGTGCCGGTGATGGACAGCCGCACGGGCATGCCGGCCTCCTCGACCTGACGCACGAGGGCCGGGATGGCGGCCAGGGACGGCATCGGTGCGAGGTCGTCGTGGTCGGCAGTTCCCACCAGCGCGGGGGAGCGGGTGCGGCCGGTGAGCTCAGCGGCCTCATCCTCTGCCTCGCGCTGGCTCGTGCGGAGAACCCCGATCATGCGCTGCATCTCCGCGAGGCCCTTGCGTCCGGACTCCGAGATGGTGCCCAGCGCCTCGGCCAGGGAGGGGTCCACCTTGGCGATGCGCCGGCGCGCGCCCTCGGCCTGCAGGGTCATGACAGTCATCTCGTGAGCCACGACGTCGTGAAGCTCGCGCGCGATGCGGGCGCGCTCGGCCCGCACGGCGTCGGCCGCCGCCACTCGCTGCGCCACCATGCGCCGCTCGTTGTGTAGCTCCAGTTCCACAAGGCGCGTGCGCCTGCGATTGTCGGCCAGGCCCACCATGACCGGCAGGATCACCCCCAACACCACCGTGATGGGCGCCGTCCATGGCACAAAGTCGGTGAACTCGAAGCCCACCATCGTCCACGCGAACACCACGCCGCCCACGGCGCCTGCGTGCGTGAGCGCGGCCCGTCGCGGCAGGTATGCGCCCACCGTGTAGAGCGACACCAGCAAGGGGAAGAATCCCACGTCGCCCGCGTACCCGATGCCGGCCGACGCCACCCACAGCACGGTGATGGACCACATCACCGTGCGGGGCGCCTTGGTGCGCCACACCAGGGGGATGCACTGCGCGATCAACAGGGCGTAGCCGAGCGCGTCGAGTGGCCGCTCGGAGACGGCCGCGGGGGTCTGGGTCGTCTGCACGCTCAGGATCGAGACGAGGGCAAAGGCCCCCGCGATGCCTACGTCTCCCAGACGCCGTTGCCACTTCGCCATGCGCCCAGGCTAGTGGGACGCGTCGGCTGCGAGCATCGTCCGCAGGGCGGGTTCTTGCGCGCGGGGGTTGTCCACAGATGCGGCCACAGGAGAGCGCGGTCCCTGGGCCTCGGGTCATGATGCGCAGGCAGGGGCGAGTCCCCGGCGGCACCAGGGGGGGGCGGCGTGGGCATCACGATCTCGTACGGCACGGGGGACGGCGGCGAGGCGATGCTGGCGCTGTCGGTGCCGCCGGAGACCACTGTGGGCGAGGTGGCGCGGCAGCTGCATCGGGCCGATCCCGCGCGCCGCGGCGCACCGATTCCGGACGGCCTGACGCTTGCCGTGACGCCACGTTCGGCGGGTCGCGACGTCGCGGCGAGGGTCGCGGACCCCGAGGCGGACTTTGCGTCGAGCGGCGTGAGATCGGGCGACCACGTCGTGATCGCTGCTGTGGGTGCGGATGCTCCGGCGCCCGATGTTGTCGCGACGGCCCACGTCGTGGCGGGGCCCGACGCCGGGGCGGCCTTCGAGCTCGCCCCCGGCTCGTCAATCATCGGCAGGGACTACGAGGCTCATGTGCGGCTCTCGGATCTCCTCGCGTCGAAGCGCCACGCGCGCATCACTGTGGGAGACCAAATCGAGGTGGCCGACATGGGGTCCACCAACGGTGTGATGCTCGGGGACGCGTATGTGACGCGCGCCTTGGTGCTGCCGGGAGACCGCATCGTCATCGGCGACACCGAGATTGAGATTCGCCGCGTCGAGGCGCGCACAGTCGATGCTCCCACCACGCATGCGGTGTCCCTGACGCGTTCTCCGCGCGTGGTGCCGCCGGTGCCCTCGGCTGAGGTGGACCTGCCGCAGCCGCCCGCACGACCCCGCCCGCGCCGTCTCCCGGCGCTCGCGATGCTCGCGCCAGTCATGCTGGGGCTGACGATGTTCCTGGCCACGCATCGGGTGCTCACCCTGCTCTTTGTGGCGATGTCGCCGCTGATGATGCTCGGCAACTGGTGGGACTCGCACCGCGTCGCGCGTCGCGAACTGCGGGAGAAGAGCCTCGAGTTCGACGAGGACCTGCGGAGCGCGTGCCGCGAAGTGGCCCAGCTGCAGGCCCATGAACGCGAGGCGAGGTGGATGCACTCGCCGCGCACCTCGGACGTGGTGAGCGCAATTCGGTCGCATGGCGCACTGATGTGGACGCGGCGCCCCGAGCATGACGACTTCCTGTCAGTGTGCCTCGGGGTGGGGGCGCTGCCGAGCGCTATCACGGCGGCGCTGCCAAGCCGAGGGGAGTCGTACCCGGGATTCTGGGAGCGGCTGCTCGAGGCGCGCGACGAGCTCCGACTCGTTGACGGGGTGCCGGTGGCCGACAACCTCCGCTCATGCGGAAGCCTCGGCATTGCGGGAGCGCCGGACCGGGCGCGCGCGCTCACTCGTGCGCTTGCGATACAACTAGCGGGGCTTCACTCGCCCGCCGAGCTGGTGCTGGCGGCGCTCACCTCCTCGACCGCGACCGCGCAATGGCAATGGATGGGATGGTTGCCGCACACGTCGTCGGCCTCGTCGCCCGTCGAGGGAGATCATCTCGCCGACACGCGGGGCGGTGCGGCGCGTCTGCTGACGGCACTCGAGCAGGTGGTGGCACAGCGTGCTGGCGTCGACATTGCGGACGTCGAGCCCTCGCCGAGGCGCGATCTGGCGAGCGACGAGCCCTCAGCGCCTTCGCGAGTGCCGGCGATCGTGGTGCTCGTGGAGGACGGCGCCGTGGCGGACCGCAATCGGCTCATCCGGCTTGCCGAGACGGGTCCAGATGTCAACGTCCATGTGATGTGGATAGCGGCGTCCGTAGATAGGCTGCCCGCCGCCTGTCGCACGTTTATCGCACTCGACGAGGGAGGTGGCACGGGCGGCTTCGTGAGGCGAGGACTCGTCAGTGCTCCGCTCCTGTGCGACAGCCTCACGCTGGACGAGGTCAAAGACCTCGCGCGTCTCATGGCGTGCGTCGAGGACGCCGGCGCCGTAGTGGACGCGGCTGAGGACATCCCGCGTGCGGTCTCGTACCTCGACCTGCACGGCTACGAGTCGATCGAGCCGGGCATCTACGCGCAGCGGTGGAAGGCGGACCCGCAGCACGAGAAGCGGCCCTTCACGCTGCGCGCCCTGGTGGGCGCGGGCGGCGACGGGCCGTGCTATCTCGACCTGCGATCGCAGGGGCCTCATGCGCTCGTAGGCGGCACCACCGGTGCTGGCAAGTCGGAGTTTCTGCAGAGCTGGATTCTGGGGATGGCCGCCGCGTACGGCCCCGACAGGGTCACCTTCCTGCTGGTGGACTACAAGGGAGGCTCGGCGTTTGCCGACTGCGTGAACCTGCCGCACTCGGTTGGCCTCGTGACGGACCTCACGCCGCAGTTGGTAGAACGAGCATTGACGTCGCTCCGGGCAGAGCTACGGTTCAGGGAGAGGCTGCTTCACGACAAGCGGGCCAAGGACCTCGAGAGCCTTGTGAGATCCGGCGACCCTGCAGCGCCTCCGAGCCTCGTGATCGTGATCGATGAGTTCGCGGCTCTCGTGACCGAGGTGCCCGACTTTGTGGACGGCGTGGTGGACATCGCCCAACGGGGGCGGTCCTTGGGCCTCCACCTGATCCTCGCGACGCAGCGCCCAGCTGGCGTCATCAAGGACAACCTGCGCGCCAATACTCCTCTGCGCATCGCGCTGCGCATGGCAGATGAATCGGACTCTGCCGACATTCTTGGCGTGCGCGACGCCGCTCACGTGGATGCGTCGCTGCCTGGCCGCGCGCTCGCGCGCACGGGACCCGGTCGGGTTCTGCCGTTTCAGGCGGCCTACGCCGGCGGGCACTCGTCCCCGGCAAAGGAGGCGCCGCCGATCGAGGTGCGCGAGCTGGCGATGGG
>QKAX01000099.1 GCA_003246255.1 Demequina lutea | reverse complement strand
GCCGAGGCGCGGCGGGTCTTTCTGAACGCACAAGGTCTCGCTCGGAGCCGCCCCGGGCGGCGCGTGCGGGACGCCCACCTGGGCGACTATCTGACGCGGCAGGGGGTGCTGCAGTTGGACACCGTCAACGTGCTCGCGCGCGCACACTACATGCCGGTCTACTCCCGCTTGGGGGCGTACGACACCGCCGCTGCCGACGCCTACCTCTGGGGCGCGGCCGACGGCCACTCCGCCCATACGTTTGAGCACTGGGGCCACGAGGCGAGCGTCATGCCGCTGGACATGCTGCCGCTCATGCATCACCGCATGGTGGGCAATTCCACGTGGAAGGCGCGCGTGCGGGATCGGCTCGAGGCCGAGCGGCCCGGGCTCATCGAGGAGGTGCGGGCGTTTGTGGAGGCGAGCGGGCCCGTCCAAGGCCGCGACGTGGAGCACCTCTCGCCCCGCCAGACCAAGAAGGGCCCATGGTGGGACACGAGCCACGTGAAGGACGCGCTGGACCTGCTTTTCATCACGGGCGAGCTCGCCTCCTCGCGCGGCGCAAACTTCTCACGCACGTACGACTCGACGCGGCGCGCATGGGGCCTCGAGCCCGCCTCCCGCGCCGACTGGGGCCTGCCCAGGGACGAGGCCCGCCAGGCGCTGTTCGATCGCGGGCTCTCGGCCACCGGCATCGGCACCCCGCGCGACATCGCCGACCACTTCCGCCTGGTCTCCCCGGCGGGCACCAAGCCGAATGAGACCGCCACGTGGGCGGCATCGGCCGTGGAGCGAGGAGTCGCCGAATGGGTGACTGTCGAGGGCTGGGGCGAGCCCGCGCTGCTCGCGGTCGCGGGGCCGTCGGAGGACGCACCCTGGCGCCAGGCGGCCGCCGATCCCGGTCGCGCCACGGGAGCCGCGCTGCTGAGCCCGTTCGACCCGGTCGCGTGGTTCAGGCCGCGACTCGAGCGGATGTTCGGCATGGAGTACCGCATCGAGATCTACACGCCCGCGCCCAAGCGCGTGTACGGCTACTACTGCCTTCCGTTCCTGCTGGGCGATCAGATCGTGGGTCGCGTGGACCTCAAGGCCGACCGCAAGGCGGGCGCGCTACGTGCGGAGGCCACGTGGCGCGAGGAGCGCGCCGTGCGGGGCGCGAGGCGCAGGTCCGATGCCGAGATCGCGTCGGCGCTCGCGGGCGAGCTGGGTGTGATGGCGGGCTGGCTGGGGCTGGGCCGCGTCGAGGCCGCCGCGCGTGGCAACCTGGCCGCGGCGCTGCTGGCCGAGCCGGGGATTGAACTGGCGGACGCCTAGGCGCCGGGGCCGTTCATGTCGTGCCCCACCGCAACCGTGTGCACATCCACCCAGCCCACGGCGTCACGCACGTCCTCGCACGTCGCCGTGCAGCCGTCGTCCGCCAGCATCCGCTCTCCCACGAGCCTCACCCCTGGGGGTAGCAGCGCTCCCACGGTGGCGCGCAGATCCGACTCAATGCCGTCAAGGTCATAGTCCTCGGCGGACGCGCCGAGAGCTGACTCGATGTATCCCGAGATGGTGGTCGACAGCGAGCCAAACAGGGTATTCGCGACGCAGTCCGAGAGGACGATACTCATACCCCCGAGGGTATCAGCGAGGGGGTTGCCCTGGGAGGAGCTGGCACAAAGTGCCCACGTTCGGCGCGAAACGGCGATTCTGGCCGCAAAAGTGCCCACACAAGGGGCGGGGTGGGGCGGCGCGCCAACGGGGCCGGAAAACAAAAGAGGCCCGGCGAACCGGGCTCTTCCGTGACGAAGGCCCGGCGAACCGGGCCCAGTCGTGGCAGGTGAGGGATTCGAACCCCCGTAGCTCTCGCAGCTGATTTACAGTCAGCCCCCTTTGGCCGCTCGGGTAACCTGCCGTGCGCTTGGCGCGCATGGAAGGATAGCAAGGAAATGGGGGCCCGCGCGAATACGGGTCCCGGTTCCCGCGGCCGCTCCGTCTGGAGCGCCGCCCGTAGACCTGAAAAGGAGGCCCGAATGGCAGGCGACAGCAGCTTCGACGTGGTGAGCAAGGTGGACCGCCAGGAGGTGGACAACGCGCTCAACCAGGCCAAGAAGGAGATCGAGCAGCGCTACGACTTCAAGGGCGTGGGCGCGTCGATCGACTGGTCCGGCGAGAACATTGTGATGGCCGCCAACTCGGAGGATCGCGTCAAGGCGGTGCTCGACGTGTTCATCGCCAAGCTGGCCAAGCGCGGCGTGAGCCTCAAGTCGCTCGACCACGGCGACCCGACGCCCTCGGGCAAGGAGTACCGCATGTCGGCCTCCATCAAGGAGGGCATCTCGCAGGAGACCGCCAAGAAGCTCACCAAGCTGATCCGCGACGAGGGCCCCAAGTCCGTCAAGGCGCAGATCCAGGGCGACGAACTGCGCGTGAGCTCCAAGTCCCGCGACGACCTCCAGTCGGCCATTGCGCTGCTCAAGGGCGCGGACGTGGACACCGACCTGCAGTTTGTGAACTACCGCTAACACCGGCTCACGGGCCCCAGCTGAGCATTCGGCCGGGGCCTCTGCGTTGCCGCGCGCGGCGGCTGTCGATACGAGACTCGGCGCAAGGGAATCGCCCGCCTTGACCACTGTGCTGTCTCCATCGACGGCTTTGCCACGGGCGAGCACCAGAGCGCCGACGCGCCATTCGGCCACGCCGGCATGCGCCTCGTGGCCTGGTTCATGGCCACGCGAAGCTGCCAGGCGCGACACGGCGACGATCCAGGCGTGGAGACGCCCGTCGATGCGTTCGTGGCCCATGAGACGGCACCGGCCGGCAGCGAGATCATGGGCGCCGGCACGTTCGGTCCACCCGGGTGGCACGACGACCCCGCGTGGCGCGGCTGGTGGGGCGAGGAGCCGCCGTTCCACGCCCCGTCATCGTGCTCACTCATCGGCCCCGCGAGCCGCTCACGCTCGGCGACACGACCTTCCGCTTCATGACTGCCGCGGCCGACGAGGCCCTCGCCACGGCCCGGAGTCTCGCCGGGGACGCCGATGTGAGGATCGGCGGCGGCCCCACCACTGCACGACAGTTCCTGGGAGCCCGCCTGGTGGACCGCATTCACACTGTGGCGGTGCCGGTGGTCCTCGGGCGCGGTACGAGCCTCTGGGAGGGGCTGGAGGGCCTCGAGAGGTCATACGACATCGAGGCCGCCAGCACTCCCAGCGGCGCGACCCACGTGATCTGGACGCGCCGCACGTCCGAGGAGCGGCAGCGCCCCTAGCGACGCGCGAAAGCCCGGTGCGGCCAAGGGGCTCCTTGGCCGCACCGGGCTTCACCGACCTAGTTGTTGGTCGACCGTCGCACGGACCACACCACCAGGCCCGCTCCCAGCATCACCAGCAACGCCATGAGCAGCAGCTCTCGGCCGAGGCCCTCGACGCCAGTGAACGCAAGCACCGGCGGGTCCTCCTCCGGGAATGCACGCACCGGCTGGTACTCGTTGATCAGGGTCGCAATCTGGCCCTCGGGGACCTCCGCCGTCCTGGCGACCGCCTGCGAGACCACCACCGGCACGTCGTCTGCCGGGCGCGACACCTCGAAGTACGCGCCCACGTTGCCCTGCTCCGAGACCACACAGGTGGCACCCACAGGGATGCCATCCACGCGGGCAACGTAACCCTGCGCGGAGGTCAGATTGAGCGTGGCGGACGCACCCATGTTCATGGTCACGCCCTCGATGGTGCACACGACGTCGGCGGCGATGGAGCGAGGAGCAAGGCCCGCCCCGACGCCGGTGAACTCCTTGTGGACCTCGATGGCACCCGTCAGCAGATGAATGCCCACGTGCGCAGGCGCGATCTTGCGCGACTCCTGCGCCCCCTGGTCGCGGTACTTCACGCCGAACTGGTTCCAGGCGTAGTCGTCATCGGCAGGCACATCCACAGATGCCCCGTCCGTGGCGGCCGCGGACTGCGGGACATTGCGCGTGCTGTACGTGACGTCCACCACGTCGCCAGGCCTCAAGACGCCGGAGGCAGTGCCGCTCAGGTCGATCACCACGCGAATGCCGGTGACCTCTCCCCACTCGGTAGAAGCAGTCACAGGCGACCAGACCTCGCCGTTCTGCACGCACGGCTCGTGCGTCTCGAGGCCGCCCCAGGTCCCCTGGCACGCGTCGGGCGAGGTGGTGACCGACAGGGTGTAGGTGGCACCCGCCGGCATCGACACATCGAGGTCGCCGAGCATCTGCGGGCGGAAGTCCGAGCCGCGGTCGCCTCCGGAGATCAGGAACGCGTCGCCCAGCGCGGGCAGCGAGTCAAAGACCTCCACCTCGCTCACGCCGGTGGTTCCTGCGTTCTGCACACGCAGCACCCACTGGTCCACACCGCCGATGACGGAGTTAGCGGCGCATGGCGAGCGGTAGTAGTCGCCGCCCGTCGCGGTCAGCGTCGGCACGCACACGAGCGTGGGATCGACCGGGTTGATGGCGCCGTCCATCGCGCCCATGACGCCCTTCACCGTGAACAGGTTGGGGCCCACGGTGGGCGTGACGTAGTCGCTGGCACCGCACGTCGTCGGGTCTTGCAGCCAATCCGACGTGACGGCGCCACCCGAGGTGACGGGGCCACATCGATCAAGCGTCTCCGCCGTGGTCACCACCATCGTGTTGGTGGTGCGCTGACCGGCCAAGAGCCCCGGTTGCAGCTCGAGCATGATGCGCACCGAGAAGGTCTCCCCCGGTGTCATCGTGCGACCGCCGGCTGGCCACGTGAAGGTCACGTCGCGGCCCGCCACCGTCACCGACGTGGGGCTGCCGAGCGTGCCGGCAGGGTCCGGGGTGTAGACCGGAGCGGTGTCGCCCAGGTAGAGGAGCTCGGCGGGCAGCTCGTCCGTCAGCGACTCGACGCTGAGGTAGCCGGTGCCGGCGTTGGTGAACGTCAGATCCCACGGGATCGACTCACCTGCCGACGCGGAATGCACGCCGTTGTTCGCCACCTTCTGCACCTCGAGCTCGAACGTGCCGAGGCTCAGGGCGACGGCGTCGGCGGCGGAACGCACCACCGAGCTCTCGCCGTTGAGGCGGTCGGACACAACCTCGACGGTGTTGTTGATCGAGCCGGTGAGCTCGATCTCGGTGCCATCGGACCGATGCGCCTGGCGAAGGACCGCCTCAAAGGAGATCGACGCGTTCCACGCCGGAGCGGGCACCGCAGTGGAGAAGAAGCCTCCGTCGGCTCGCGAGAACACGAAGTGGACGCCCTCGACGAGGTCGTACTGCGCGGCATCCACGGGCATCACTGCGCCCGCGATCGCCTGCGGGCCGCTGGAGATCCACATGTCGGCACCGCCCGGACCAAAGGGCCCGTACACCTGGATCGACACGCGGTCGGATCCGGCGGGCGCGGTGATCGAGTTGAGGCCCGCGAACGAGAACTCATCCCAGAACTCGGGTGCGGTGTCGATCGAGTCGGTCAGTCGCACCTCGGCCGGGGCCAGGGTGCTTGCCGGCGACGAGCCCTGATTCGCACCAATCACCACGGTGACGGGATCGTTCCTGGTGGGCTCGGTGATGAGCGATGGGGTGACCGACTTGGTGGCACCCACGTTGATGTCGCCCCCAGTCAGCAGCGCGGTCGCCGACGCGCGCGCCCCGTTCGTCTCACCATTGTTGAGCACGGGGTCGTAGGACTGCGCAAACGCCGAGTTGGGTGCTGCAATCTGCTCGTTGGCAGCGATGTCCTGCACATCGCCGCTCACGCGCAGGGTGTCGCGCACCTGAACATCGATCACTGTCGTCAGCCGGTTGCTCGACGTGATGGTGCCGCCCGACGTCGCCGGGAGCGCCGGCTGGAACGTCACCGAGACTGCCACGACATCGGCCAACTGCGCCGCCGACATCGCGCCCACGAGTGCGGCAGTCGACTGAGTGGTCGAGTAGGTGCCTCCGGAGTAGTGGAGCAGCCACACCACGGAGTTGGCCATGCTCACCTGGGAGCCGATCGACGCCGCGAAGTCAACGTTGGTGATGGTGAAGCGATCCATCACGTTGTTGCCCCCCGCGCGACCCAGCCAGTCAATGCTGGTGTCGAACGGATCGGCCGTCGCCCCAGCGGCCGTGCCAGGGCTCTCGCACAGGGTGATCGCCGCGGTGTCATCGCAGGCAGGCGAGTCCATGACCCGCACGTAGGCGGCGGGCGCGACCGAGTTGTTGTAGGCCTCGATCGTGAAGCGTGCCGTCGGGTACGACGAGGCGGGAGCGCTTCCGTAGTCGGGCACGTACATCTCGCTCGCCGGGTTGACAGTCTTGGAGACGCGCACACCCGAGCTGGGGTCGGTGATCTGGATCGTGTCGCTTGCCTGCGCCGTGTCAGTGCCGCCCGCGTTTGTCGCCGACAGCGTCACGACGTTGTTGACCTCTCCGGCCGCGGTCGCGTTGTACTGACGCTCTCCGGTGACCCAGTCTCCTGCCGCACGAGTCTTGTCGCGCAATGCCCACCGCAGGGTGAACGCACGGTTGTTAGTGGACGACGCCACGCCTGTGCCCGCAGCCGGCGCATACGGGTCGTAGGACGCGCCCAGCGTCGCGGCGGCGTGACGGGCGGCGGTGTTCTCCACCAGGGTGATGCGCACCCCCTGCGTGCTGGCCTGCTGGGCCGACGTCAAGGTGTAGCCCGCGAAGGCTCCGTTGACGATCCAACCGCTGGCCGGCGCTGTCACAGCAGTCCACTGCGTGCCGTCCCACAGCTCGATCGAGGAGATCGAGTCATAGCGCAGGTACCACGCCGCACTGAACGGCGTAGAGCTCGCCGAGATGGGCAGAATGCGGGTGAGGTCAAACGCGTCGTACACGGAGTTCGCGAGCGCCGAGCCGTCGCCCATGTCCTCGATCACCACGGTGTCGTAGCCCTCGTCCACTGACCAGTCCAGGCGCGTGTCGCTGGACTGGTTCGCCTGCGCGCTCGTGGTGGCCTGGTTCCAGGTCTTCCTGATACCCACCGAACCATCGCCCGCGGGCGTCGTCACGGTGCCGGAGGCGCCCGCGCTACCGGTACCTGTGAGCGGCGTGCCCTCAGGCGTGTCGCCACCACCGGTCACCGTCGCGGTGTTCCTAAAGGCCGCCGATGCTCCCGTGCCGGACGTCACGGCGGGTCCGCTGCGCAGGGTGTCTCGAGCGTGAGCCACCACGTACGGCGTCACCGTCGTGTCCTGCGCGAAGCCCACCGACGAGGTGAAGGTGAACCGCATGCCCACCACGTCAGTGTGGTCGAGCGACGAGGCGGCAAGCGCGGCGTCGATCTCGGCGGCGTCGAGGGCCGCCAGGTACGGCGAGGCCTGCTCGGCGAACGTCGCCACCGGGTACCAAGAGCCCGACGCGTCGCGAGCCTCGATCAGCAGCGCGCCGTTCGCGGGCACCTGGGTGCCGGCCACGGAGTCGAGCGTGAAGGCATCCCAGAAGGTGTTGTTACCCGCCCACGCATCCTCGACCACGATCCTGTCCACAGTGATGTAGTCGGACGTGGCGACCACGCGTGACTGCAGGGCGGCGACCACGCGGTCACCGGGCGTCACGGGGCCGCTCGGGAGAATGGTCTTTGTCATGGTGGCGGTGATGGCGGGGCGCACGAGCGTCAACGTCGCGGAAGCGTCGTCCTCCGCCGTGACACCGTTGGTGGCCTTCACGGCTGCGTCAACGGTGTTGGGCACCCGCACCGTGGCGCTCGAAGCCGTCGCGTTCTCGCTGGTGTCCACCTGGACGTGCACGGTGGCCGCGGTACCAGCCGCGATCACTCCTGTGGCGGCGGAGAAGTCGATGGCGAAGCCGGAGATCGGCGCGCTGGGACCGCTCGGCGTCGCGGGCGCTGTGAGGTTCTCCGTCTCGGTTCCTCCAGCGCGAAGCGTGTAAGTGACCACGGCGTCAGTCGCGCCCTGCGGCCACGTGAAGGTGGGGCCAAAGCCCGCGAACTCCAGGTCAGAGGTGAAGAAGCCCTGGTCGCTCAGCGACAGCGTGGCGACGCCCACGTCCGACTGGTTGGTCGCTGTGAGGCGCATCGTGGTCACGGCACCCGCGGCGATGCGGTTGGGCGAGAAGCTCTTGCCTGCGGTCACGGCGACAGAGGGCGGCGTGATGCGGTGGCTCGCGGTCGCGGTGGCCGTCGCCGGGTCAAGGCCGGGCGCGGTGACGGTGGCGATCACCTGGTTGTTCACCTGGTGGGCCGCCAGCGAGAGGTCAGTGGAGCTGTCGCGGTCGGTGGCGCGCTGGGTCAGGTTCAACGGAATGCGTGTCGATGCCGCATGGTCGATCGCGGCGCCCGTGTACGTGACACGCAGGCCGCCCACGTCAGCGTTCGTGACGCCGGCGGGCAGCGCAAGCGCGGCAGGCAGCGCGGTGGGGGCACCCTGGACCCACGTCCACGCGCCACCCGAGAAGACGTACGCGTCCACCTGGACGTTCTCGGCGCCATCGGGAGTGGTCGAGGTGCCAAAGCCGTCAAAGTCGGTGATGGTGAACGGGTTGGACGCGGCGAGGGTGCTCGCACCCTCGGGCGCCGCCGTGGGCTCCTGGAGCGACAGGCTCGCGACCTCAATGTTCGAGGCGTTGGTGCCACCGATGACGATGGTGGAGGGCGCGCCGGCCTGGAAGCTGCGCGAGGCGGGGCTCCAGGTCTTCGAGGCCTTCACGTCCAGCTGCTGGTCCACGGAGATGGTGATCACGGCCGAGTCCGAGTCGGGCGCGGAGTTTGTCGCCGTGGTGTACGCAGTGTTCGTGGCGACGAGGACGCCGGGGCCGAGGTCCACGGGTGCCTGCAGCGTGAGCAAGGCAGTAAAGGTGTTGCCGAACTGCAGGCCCGTCCCGGAAGGAACCGACACGGCACCAGTGAAGTCGACAGTGAACGAGGTGTCAGCCGTCACCGTGGCGGGCGGGGTGGACGACGTCGCCCCTCCTACCGTCCACGTCACATTGCGAGGAATGCTCGACTCGGACGGGCTGAAGTCCGCCGACAGCAGCGTGAAGCCCGCCAGCTCCGCGGGCAGCGGGTCCACAAGCTTGGCGTCCAGGCATGATCGCTCCGAGCACACGACGCGCACCGTGTACGTGAACGGCTCTCCCGGCGCGGGTGTGGCGTTTGACACAGTCTTGGTGACCGCCAGATACAGCGGATCACCTGGAGCGGCGGAAGCGGGCGCGACAAACGCGATCCCAGCGATCAAAACGGTCAGCGCAGCGCTCACAGCACGGCGCACACTGGTCCTCAGAACCATGGCGGCCTTCCCTCAGCTGGCCGCGCTCCCCAATACAACGTGCGCGACCCTCACGTATGTGACGTAGGTCACTTTAACTGGCCGCGAGCGCGTTGACTACATGTCATGCCACCACATAGGGGGACACACGCGTGGGGGCAAAGATATTGTTATCGATTTGCCACTCAGGGCACCTACTGAAGAAAGCCCCTGTTGGCGCTCATCGACTCGAGCCGCGCGATGCGCTCTTCCATGGGCGGGTGCGACGCGAACAGACGGGCAAAACCCACACCCCTGAAGGGGTTGGCGATGAACAGGTGGCTCACAGTTTCCACCTGGGGCGTCTGCTGCAGCGGGCGCGCAGCGGTGCCCGCCTCGAGCTTGCGCAACGCCGATGCGAGGGCCATCGGGTCTCCCGTGAGCTCGGCTCCCGAGCGGTCGGCCTCGTACTCGCGCGTGCGCGAGATCGACATGCGAATCAGCGTGGCCGCGAGGGGCGCCAACAGCATCGTGGCCAACAGGCCGATCGCGCCGAGCGGGTTGTCGCGGCTGTCGCGCCCGCCCCCAAAGAACATGAGGAACTGCGCGACGGAGGTCACAATGCCCGCGATCGCGGCGGCCACGGAGCCGATCAGGATGTCGCGGTTGTACACGTGCATGAGCTCATGGCCCAGCACTCCCCGCAGCTCGCGCTCGTCAAGGATCTGCAGGATCCCCTCGGTGCAGCACACGGCGGCGTTGCTGGGGTTGCGCCCGGTAGCGAAGGCATTGGGGGCCATCGTGGGCGAGACATACAGCGCAGGCATCGGCTGGTTGGCCTCGCGGCTCAGGTCACGCACGATGCGATACATCGCCGGCTGCTCCACCTCGGTCACAGGTCGCGCATGCATGGCTCTGATGGCCAGGGTCGCAGAGTTCCAGTAACCCACGGCGGTGCCAATCAGGCCAAACGCCGCGAACGCCCAAATGAAGCGTCCGCCCTCGACCAACGACCCCACACCAAGCAGCACCACCCACATGGCGGTGAACAGTCCAAGGGTCTTGACCCCGTTATAGAACCGGCGCGTCTCCACGTCTTCCTCCTTGCACACCTAAGAACGGGCAGGTGCGCATCGGTGTTCCAGCATGCCAGCGCCCCCCGGGATCGGGCGGCGCGGCGCGCGGAACCCTAGGAGCGCTTGAGCGCGATGTCAGTCATCTCCTCGCGGGGGACCACCTTGATGCGCTCGCGGCCCTCGGCCTCGCCGAGCGCGAGCTCGTGTGCGTCGAGCACCTCCCAGTCGTGCCACTCGACCACGGGCACGCCGCGGCATCCCGTCGATGCGGCTCGCAGAATTCTCGCGGATTCCATTAGTGATCCTGTTAGTAATCTCGTTGGTGATCCTGTTATTGATCTTGTTAGCGATCTTGCTAGCGATCTTGTTAGCGATCTTGTTAGCGATCTTGTTAGCGATCTTGTTAGCGATCTTGTTAGCGATCTTGTTAGCGCGATCCTGCGCCGAAACATCTGAGACTCGCGTGCACCACGAGCCGTACAGCAAACACTCGATGATGAGCGTTCGACACGATGCGATCGCTGTGACCCTACGAACCTAACCTCGCCACGACTGGACGAGCGGTCAACCAGGAGCCGCTCCGGGAGCGTTCCAACGATTCTGGGGCTCCGCCACCTAGTCTGAAGTGCAGCCGGAAACGGCTGCTTCGAAGGGGGAGGCCAGGGTGGTTGACGCGTGAAATTCATCTTCGACGAGGAAGAGCTTGACCTAGACCAAGTAGTGCAACTATTGCGCGCGTTGGGCACAGATCTCGATTGGATTGAAGTTAAGGCCGCTTCTCAGGGCATGCCGAAGTCCATCACCGAGACGATCTCCGCCTTCGCGAACACTCGGGGTGGCTACATTCTTCTGGGGTTGGACGAAGCTACCGGGTTCGCTCCCGTCAAAGCAGACGCAAAGGCGCTGGCCGACTCGCTTGTGTCCCGATGCCAGGACCACCTCGAGCCCCCGGTTCAACTCGAGATCGAGGTCCGCCATTTTGAGGGTTCAGCGATCGTCGCCGCCTGGATCCCACCTGCCTCGCCGATGTCTCGTCCGGTATTCGTCAAAGCAAAGGGTGTCCAAAACGGGGCATTCAAACGCCTACACGACGGCGACCACCGCCTAAGTCCGATGGAGATCCACGCGCTCGAACAGCAAGCAGAGCGGCCTGACTCCGATCGCGCGATCGTGAAAGCGACGATCGACGACCTTGACGAGACCGCACTTCAAGGCTTCCTCGCTCGGGCACGCAAGAACCGGCACAAGCTGGCCCAGTTCCCAGATGATGAAGTCTTGCGCATGACCGGCGTTCTCGTCGATCACAATGGGGAGACGCGAGTCACGTTGGCGGGGCTACTCGCGTTCGGACGATTTCCACAGCGCGCGTACCCACAACTCTCTGTGACCTTCGTCGCTTGGCCGACTCGCACAGGCGAGCCACTAGCTGACGGCACACGCTTCCTCGACAACGTGACAATCGAGGGCACGGTCCCCGAGATGATCGAGGAGGGTGTCAGGGTCATCCGAAAGAACCTGACTCGGCGGGCTGTGATCCAGGGAACCGGTCGTGAGGATCAACTTGAGTATCCCGAGCCAGCGCTGCGCGAGGCGCTCGCGAACGCACTCATGCACCGCGACTACCACGCTCTCGCACACGGGACTCAAGTCCAGGTCAATCTCTACCCCGACCGTATCGAGGTGACCAACCCTGGTGGCCTCTTCGGTTCAGTCATTGACTCCGACCTCTTCGTACACCCGGTCAGTTCATCACGCAACCAAACGTTGGCGAAGATCCTTGAGGACGTTCCACTGCCGCAGCGGGACGAGACTGTCAGTGAGAATCGGGGCAGCGGACTCCTCGCTATGGCAGCGGGCCTGCGCGCGGCGGGCCTCGAGGTGCCAGAGTTCGAAGCAACCCTCACCTCATGCAGACTGGTGATCCGAAACCAGCAACTCTTCGATCAAGGTACGCTCTCCTGGCTCGCGCAAGTTGGCGACGCCAATCTGTCTGATGCGCAGCGACTAGCGCTGGCGCACTCTCGCCACTACGGGCGTGTTAGCAATCGAGATCTGCGCAAACTTTGCGGCCTCGATGCCCCCGCTGCGTTGCAAGTGCTCTCCGAGCTTGCCAACGCGGGCTTGCTCGAGAAGCGCGGCGATCGACGTTGGACAACATGGCACCTGGTCGAGTCGTCCGTGTCGCCCACTCAGCCCCTGGCGTCGGCACCCGGAACCGGTCTTGAGCGGGAGTCTCGCCGCAGCAAAGTAGTCGCGTTGCTACAAACTCAGACACTCAGCGCGCGGGAGATCGCCGAGAAGCTGGATGTCGGTCGCCAAACCGCAAACGGCCTTCTGCGCGAACTAAGGCGGGACGGACTCGTCGAGATGACAACCGCCAAATCGACGAGCAAGAACACTCGCTGGCGGGCGGTATAGCGTAAGAACGCCCACCTAGGAGCGCTTGAGCGCGATGTCAGTCATCTCCTCGCGGGGGACCACCTTGATGCGCTCGCGGCCCTCGGCCTCGCCCAGCGCGCGCTCGTGTGCGTCGAGCACCTCCCAGTCGTGCCACTCGACCACGGGCACGCCGCGGCTCTTGAGCAGGGTGAGCACGTTGTCGGGGCTGAGCTGCTCGGCGCCGGCCTGCGAGCCTGCGAACAGCGCGTCGGCGTCCTCGACGAGGTTCGCGATGGTCTCCTGGGCGTCGGACTTGGTGTGGCCGATGAGGCCAACGGGGCCGCGCTTAATCCAGCCGGTCGCGTAGAAGCCGGGCACCCGCTCACCCTCTTCGGTGACCACGCGGCCACCCTCGTTGCGGATCACGCCCCTGCGGTCGTCGAACGGCACGCCGTCGATCGCGGTACCCCAGTAACCCACGGCGCGGTACACGGCCTGCACGGGGTAGTCGATGAACTCACCGGTGCCCTTGACGTTGCCGTCGCCTTGCAGCGCCGTGCGCTCCATGCGAATGCCCACGACCTTGCCGTCCTCGCCCAGCACCTCGTGGGGCTGCTGCAGCAGGTGCAGGTGGATGCGGCGCGACGCGCTGCCGGGCTCCTTGAGCGCGTAGTCGGTGAGAGTCTTCACCACCTGCTTCTGCTGCTTGTTGGTCTCGGCGACCTCCATGGAGGCCTCGTCGAACTCGTAGTCGGTCTCGGGGTACACCACGATGTCCACGTCCGGCACGTGGCCCAGCTCGCGCAGCTCGAGCGGCGAGAACTTCACCTGCGCGGGGCCGCGGCGACCAAAGACGTGAACGTCGGTCACGGGCGACGCCGCGAGGCCCTCGACCACGTTCGCGGGCACCTCGGTGGGCATGAGGTCAGGCACGTGCTTGGCGAGCACGCGGGCCACATCGAGTGCCACGTTGCCAACGCCCAGCACCGCAACCTCCTTGGCGTTCAGCGGCCACGTGCGGGGAACGTCGGGGTGGCCGTCGTACCAGGACACGAAGTCGGCGGCGCCATACGAGCCATCCAGGTCAATACCAGGGATGTCGAGGTCGGCATCCTTGAAGGATCCGGTGGCAAAGATGACCGCGTCGTAGTGCTCGCGGAGGTCCTGCAGCGTGAGGTCGGTGCCGATGTTGACGTTGGCCAGCAGGCGAATGTCGCCGCGGCTCAGCACGTTGGCAAGGGCCACGATGATCTGCTTAATGCGCGGGTGATCGGGGGCCACTCCGTAGCGCACAAGACCGAACGGAGCGGGGAGCCTCTCGATGATGTCGATCGACACCGGCATACCCGACTTGGACAGGATGTCGGAGGCGTAGGTACCGGCAGGTCCGGCGCCGATGACGGCAACGCGGAGGGGGCGATCAGGGCTCACGAAAGTACTCCAAGACGGGTGGATGGTCCCGCGGGAAGGCCCCGCGGGCGACAACGGGCGCAAGTATAGACACGAGCTTGTGGTGAACTCCGCGAGCCCCTCGCCTGTTCCCGGCCCCCGACGACGTTACGCCCGCTGAGCCGCCTCCGCCGCATCGAGGGTCTCGAAACCGGCAAACGCGACGGTGAATCCCACCGTCTTGGCGGTCAGATTTCCGCCTGCCGCCGCCGTCGCATCCACGAGTTCGCCGTACTGCGCGAGGGTCGCATCGGAGTAGGTGCCCAGCTCGCCGCGCAGGTACGTCTCGAACGACGTGTCGTCCACCGTGTCCTCGCTCGAACGCAGCCTGCGCATGCCAGCGCCGAGACGCGGATACCGCGAGTGGAACTCCCTCGCCCATTCGACCTGCACCCCGATGATCCGCTCCTGCGCCTCCACCCGCGACGCCGCGAGCACGGGCAGGAAGGGCTCGATCTCCCGCGCGTAGCGCTCGGGCTCCGCGCTGGACATCATGCGCGCGTACTTCTCCATGAGCAGGTTGCGGCCCGCGGCGTCGGCGGCGTCAAGGTCAGCCGCGTACGAGTCCATGAGCGGCATGGGCCACGTGAGGAATTGGCTCACGCGCATCTGCTTGAAGGTGCGCCAGTCGTCCTGGCACGCCGCGCGCCCGCCCTCGTTGCGCACCAGGTTGAACTGCGCGAACTCGTGCGTGGCGATCGCCTCGGCCTTGGCCATGGCCTCCTGAAAGCTCGGCTCGTTCTCTGTCATGGCGTCACAACTCCCTCAGCCACTGGTCCTTGATGCGCGCCTGCACCCGCGCGCGCTGCGCCTCGAGGAACGGCTCGTCCGAGTCGCTGAGGCGCTGCACCCGCAGCTCGGCCGCCACCTCGGCGCAGGCGCGCTCGATCGCCTCCTCGAGCGCCGCCCGCGCGGGCGCCGAACCCTTGCCCCCCTCACCAAAGCCCGCCCCGCCAAAGCACGCGGCCGACGCGAGGCGCATCACGTCCTCGAGCCTCGCGTGCACTCCCGGCAGGCGGGTCGCGGGCCTCGCCGCGAGCGCGCGCAGGGCCGCGAGATGCCACTTGTAGTACGGCAGGTAGCCCACGGCCTGGGGCCGGTTGAGCAGGAACACTGCCGATGCCGACGCCCTCACAAACTCTCCCACCGCCAGCCACGCGGCCGGGCCGTCGCCCCGCGACAGCATGCGCGGCACGTTGTACTGGCCGGCCTGAGCCATCATCCCGAGGCGCTGGCCAAGCCGCGCTAGCCGCACGTCGTCGGGCATGCGCAGAAACCTGCCGCGCACAGCGGAGAACGCGCCCAGCGGGTCCGCGAACACCGCGCCGTTGGTGGCGGCGGCGAGCGTCGCCTCGTCGAGAGTCATCCACTCGTGCGGCGCGTCGGCCGCGGGGGCGTCGCGAAGCCCCGTGATGCCGGCAAAGAAGTCGCCCACCTCGAAGACCCCCGTGCGCCGCGCGGCTCCTGACGCGCGGGCCGTCGCGATGCTTGCGGCGTCGAGGTGCGGCGCCACGAGAGCCTCGTAGTCGGCCTGCAACCGCGCCCCCCACGCCAGGTAGTCCTCGGCCTCGAGCCACAGGCAGAAGCCTCCGGCAAAGTCGTGATCCTGCGACAGCGCATCGTCAAAGCCGTAGCACTCGGAGCCGTGGCCCACCAGGCCAGCGGCCACCCTGCCGCGCAGCTCGGGGTAGCGCTCCTCGAGCATCGGCTTGCCGACGCCCTCCCAGAGCCTGCGCGCGCGGGCCAGGCCCGGCTCGTGGGTCGCCGACGCCGCAGCGGCGGCCAGAGGCACCTCGCCGGTGTCGAGGCTCACCCCGCCGGGGCCCGTCGCGTCGGAGCCGCCCTGCTGGGCGAGAGCCGCCTCCGCGAGCGCGAGGTTCTCGGCGGTCACGGCGTACGCGTCGCTGCCCCGCCCGTAGGACGCCTCGACGATGCCGATCGCCTCGGAGTACAGCCGCACGGCCTCGCCCAGGCGGCCCATGCGGAACGACGCCTCAGCCTGGCCCGCGAGCGCCGCGCCAAAGTGGGCGTCGTGCTCGTGACCGCCGTCGCGGAAGATCTCCGTGGCGCGCGCGGCGTGCCTGGCCGCCTCGTCGGCGCGGCCAAGGTCGTGGCACACGAGCGACAAGTTAGTGAGCGTCGCGGCGATGTCGAGGTCACCCTCGGGGTCCACCGAGGAGGCCTCGAGAATCCCTAGCGCCGTGGCGAGCTGCTCGTGCGCACCCGCGAGATCGCCGGTCTCGCTCAGCAGGATCGACAGGTTGTTGTGCAGCGCGGCGAGCCGGCGGTCGGTGGGCGCCATGGTCGCCTCCGCCGCCGTGAGTGCGCGCTCGTATGCCTCACGCGCTTGGGAGTGGCGGCCCGCGGCGCGGTGAGCCGTCGCGACGTTGATGAGGGTGGTCGCGTACGCGTCGGTGCCGGCCAGGCCGAGGGCATCGGCCAACGCGATGGCCTCTCCCGCGAGAGAGGCAGTATCGCCGTGGCGCGACAGCGAGCGATACAGGCCTAACAACTCGTTGAGGATCGTGAGGTCCGCGCCGGAGTCTCCCGCGCGCTGCGCTGCCGCGCGGCCCTCGAGCAGGTGGCGCTCGGCGCGTGCGGGGGCGTCGGGCTCGGCGAAGATCTGGTCGAGCCGCGCCAGGAACACCGCCGCGTCGAACGGCTCGTCCTGCGTTCCCGTCATGGCGACTCCCTGTCCGCGGCGTATGCCCGCTCCCCTCGAGTCTAGGTTTGCCGCACCCAGCATCGGCGGGCCGGAAGCCCCGAGGCCCCGCCCGGTGAACCTTGGCTGAACGTTGAGTGATGACATGTGGCGCGAGCCATACCGCGCCCGGCACCCCGCCTGCGAGCCTTTTCGCATGGGAATCGCTCCTGACGTGGGCCGGCCAAAGGCGGGTCCCGGCCCCCGCTCCGTGCCGGACGAGCGGCCCCTCGTCGACCCCGAGCTACTCCCGGCCAAGGACTACATCGCGGACGCAACGCGACGCATCCATGAGGCGCGCCGCCGCGTGCGCGTGATCGCGCTGACGATCGCCGACGAGCGCGAGACCGCGGCCTTTGTGGACGCCCTTGTCGCCGCGGCCAAGAGGGGCGTCGACGTGCATGTCGCGGCCGACACCTTCACGTACATGGACCTGGCGGGCCGCTTTGTGCCGCGCCGGTACCTCACGCCTGCCAAGCGCGCGTCGCTCGACATGGCGCGAGAGCTCACGGAGGCGGGCGCGCGCTTCGACTGGCTGGGCCAGGAAGGCGGCCTGCCGTGGCGCGGCCGCACCCACACCAAGTTCTGCGTGGTGGACGACACCGTCTACAGCTTTGGCGGGGTCAACCTCGACGATCAGGGCGTGACGAACGTGGACTACATGCTGCGCGTCACGGACCACCGCCTGGCCGAGGACATGACGCGCGTCTACGAGCGCACCCGCGTGGCCAACTCGCGCTCCAAGGGCTTTCGCGCCACGGCGCTCGCGTACGGCAAGGACCAGGTGCTGGTGGACGGCGGCCTGCCCGGCGATTCGATCATCTACCGCCGCGCGGTGAAGTTTGCCAAGAAGGCCAAGCGCGTGGTGCTGGTCTCGCAGTACTGCCCCACAGGCGAGCTGGGGCGCATCATCGCCTCCAAGCCCCACGAGCTGCTGTTCAACCCCCCGCGCAACGCGGGGCTCATGAACCGCATCCTGATCCAGGCGTCGATGCTGTTCACCCGCCACCGCACCACGTACCGCAAGCGCCAGTACCTGCACGCCAAGGCGATCGTGTTCTACATGAAGTCCGGCAAGCGAGTGGCCATCACGGGCTCGCACAATTTTGTGCGCGGCGGCGTGACGCTTGGCACGCGCGAGATCGCGCTGCTGACAAAGAACCCCCTGGTGATCGACCAGATCGAGGCCTTCATCGAGCGGCAGGTGCGACACTAGGGCCATCCCCCTGGGGGTATTGGTCCTGGTAAAGCGCGGGTGACAAAGCCCGCGCAGCGCTTGCGCGGGACTTAGGGCCCGTGTCACACTCCTGGCCATGGCAATCCAGCACACCTCGCAGCGCGTGATGCGCTCGATGTGCTGTGCCATGTGTCTGTCGGCCTGAGTCGCCCACGGACGCACCCCCCTGCAACCCTGGGCGCTCGGCCTTCCCGAGCGCTTTCAGTCGCGCCCGGGAACTGAGCTCCCACTGAACTCCCCCTGAGGAGGATCGGTGAGCCACCCCACCGACACCACCGGCCTGGCCGATGCGCGCCCCGGCGACCCAACGGACGGCGCCGCAGCGTCGGCCGCGCCCGGGACCACCCCGTCGGCCGCCGACGAGCGTCAGCGTCACCGCGAGGAGGCGCGACTCATGCGCACCCGCGAGGCCGCCGCTCGCAAGGACTCCGCAGCCAAGGACGGACAGTGGGCCTCGGGCGACCGCACGCCGCTCAACCCCAACGAGGAGATCAAGGCTGCGGGCGACCCGCTGGACGTGCGCCACCGCATCGAGACGATGTACGCCAAGTGGGGCTTCTGGTCCATCCCGCCCACGGACCTGCGCGGCCGCTTCCGCTGGTGGGGGCTCTACACGCAGCGCCGCCCCGGGATCGACGGCGGACGCACGGCCCAGCTCGAGCCGCACCAGCTTGACGACGAGTACTTCATGCTCCGCATCCGCTCCGACGGCGGCCAGCTGAACGTGGAGCAGACGCGCATGATCGCCGACATCTCCAAGGAGTTTGGCCGCAACACGGCCGACGTCTCGGACCGCCAGAACATCCAGCTTCACTGGATTCGCATCGAGGACGTGCCGGAGATCTTCCGCCGCGTCGAGGCGGCCGGCCTGTTCACCACGGAGGCGTGCGGCGACAGCCCTCGCGTGATCCTCGGCTCGCCGGTGGCTGGCGTGGCCAAGGACGAACTCATCGACCCGACGCCGCAGATTCAGGCGATCATCGAGCGCGGCATCGGCTCGCCCGAGTTCTCCAACCTGCCGCGCAAGTTCAAATCAGCGATCTCAGGCACCCGCATCCCCGACATCGTGCACGAGGTGCAGGACATCGCGTTCGTGGCGGTGGAGCACCCGTCGCTTGGCGTGGGCTACGACCTGTGGGTGGGCGGCGGCCTGTCGATCAACCCGCACCTGGGCGTGCGCCTGGGCGCCTTCGTGGAGCCCGCCAAGGTGCCAGAGGTGTGGGCGGGCGTGATTGGCATCTTCCGCGACCACGGCTACCGCCGCCTGCGCACCCGCGCCCGGCTCAAGTTCCTGGTGAAGGCCTGGGGCGCGGAGGAGTTCCGCCGCGTCTTGGAGGAGGACTACCTTGGCTGGAAGCTGCCCGACGGCCCCGCCCCTGCGGTGGGCACGCCCGGCGACCGCGGCGACCACGTGGGCATCCACGAGCAGCGCGACGGCAAGTTCTACGTCGGCGCGGCCCCCATTTCCGGACGCATCAGCGGCGACACGCTTGCCACGATCGCGGACCTCGCCGAGGCCGCCGGTTCGGATCGCATCCGCCTCACGCCGCTGCAGAAGATCCTGATCCTGGATGTGCCGCGCGACAAGGTGAGCGACGTGGTCAACGGCCTGCGCGCGCTCGAGCTCGAGTCAAGCCCGCAGCAGTTCCACCGCAACGTGATGGCCTGCACCGGCATCGAGTACTGCAAGCTCGCGATCGTGGAGACCAAGGCCACCGCGCGCGAGGTGGTCAAGACTCTCGACGAGCGCTTCCCCGACCTCGACGAACCCATCTCCGTGCACGTCAACGGCTGCCCCAACTCGTGCGCCAGGATCCAGGTGGCCGACATCGGCTTCAAGGGCCAGCTGGTGCTGGACGAGGCCTCGGGCGAGCAGGTGCCCGGCTTCCAGGTGCACCTGGGCGGCCGGCTCGGTCAGGGCGAGGACAACGACTTTGGCCGCAAGCTGCGCGCGCACAAGGTCACAGCCGACGGCATGCCCGAGTACATCACGCGCGTCACCACCAACTACCTTGGCGACCGCGCCGAGGGCGAGTCCTTCGCGGCATGGGCCTTCCGGGCGGAAGAGGAGCTGCTGCGATGAACTCCCTCACGCTGCTCAACCCTTCCGTGTGGAACGCCGAGACCGTCGCGTCGGTCAACTCGCGACTCGAGTCGGCATCCGCCGGGCACATCGCCGACTGGGCCGTGGCCACGTTTGGCCGCGACCTGATCGTCGCCGCGTCGATGCAGGACACGATCCTCCCGCACCTCTTTGGCACGCGGCTCTCGGGCGTGGACGTGCTGTTCCTGGAGACCGGGTACCACTTCCCCGAGACCATCGCGACGCGTGCCGAGGCGAAGCGCCTGCTGCCGATCACCATCGTGGACGCGCTGCCGCTGCAAACGGTGGCCGAGCAGGACGCGCAATATGGCAAGGACCTCTTCGCCCGCGACCCCGGCCTGTGCTGCCAGCTGCGCAAGGTCGAGCCCCTTGGCCGCGCTCTCCAGGGCCGCGCCGCGTGGGTCACTGGCCTGCGCCGCGCGGACGGCCCCACGCGCGCCAACGCCCCGGTGCTCGACTGGGATGCCAAGCACGGCCTGGTCAAGATCAACCCGATCGTCACGTGGTCCGACGAGCAGGTCGAGGCGTACCAGGCCCAGCACGACCTCCCCCGCAACCCGCTCGTCGCGCAGGGCTACCCGAGCATCGGCTGCAAGCCCTGCACCCGCGCCGTCGCCCCCGGCGAGGACGCCCGCGCAGGCCGCTGGTCCGGCACCGAAAAGACCGAATGCGGCCTGCACACATGACGTCCACGACAGAGAGGACCGACGTGTCCCCCACCTCCACGACCGCAGCCGGTCTCGCCGCGCCCGCAGGCCCCACGACCCTCGACGCGCTCGAGGCCGAGGGCATCCACATCCTGCGCGAGGCGGTCGCCACCGCGCGCAAGCCGGTGATCCTGTTCAGCGGCGGCAAGGACTCAGTGGTGGTGCTACACCTTGCCACCAAGGCGTTCTGGCCTGGCCGCGTGCCGGTAGAGCTGCTGCACGTGGATACGGGCCACAACTTTGACGAGGTCATCGAGTTCCGCAACGCGACCGTGGCGCGCCTTGGCCTGCGCCTGCAGGTCGCAAGCGTGCAGTCATATATCGACGACGGCCGCCTGCGCGAGCGCCCCGACGGCACCCGCAACCCGCTGCAGACAGTGCCGCTGCTGGACGCGATCGCGGGCCACGGCTACGACGTGGTCTTTGGCGGCGCCCGCCGCGACGAGGAGAAGGCGCGCGCCAAGGAGCGCGTGGTCTCGCTGCGCGACGAGTTTGGCCAGTGGGACCCGCGTAATCAGCGCCCCGAGCTGTGGAGCCTGTACAACACGCGCCACCTGCCCGGCCAGCACGTGCGCGTCTTCCCCCTCAGCAACTGGACCGAGCTGGACGTGTGGCGCTACATCGAGCGCGAGGGCATCGAGCTGCCGTCCTTGTACTACGCGCACGAGCGCGAGGTGTTCGAGCGCGACGGCATGCTGCTCACCCCGCACCCCTCGGTGAAGCTGCGCGACGGCGAGGCCACCGCTCCGCGCATCGTCCGGTACCGCACAGTGGGCGATGCCTCGTGCACGGGCGCCGTGGAATCGGGCGCCGCCTCGGTGGCCGACGTCATCGCCGAGGTGGCCGCCACCCGCATCACCGAGCGCGGAGCCACGCGCGCAGACGATCGGCTCAGCGAGGCCGCCATGGAGGACCGCAAGAAGGAGGGCTACTTCTAATGACAGCTCTGGATCTCACCCCCGCTGCCGACGCGGCCCCCGTGACCTCGCTGCTGCGCTTTGCCACCGCAGGCTCGGTGGACGACGGCAAGTCCACGCTCGTGGGCCGCCTGCTGCACGACACCAAGTCGATCCTTGCCGATGCCTACGAGGCCGTGGAGCGGGTGACGCGCGAGCGCGGCGGCGAGGGCGTCGACCTCGCGCTGCTCACGGACGGCCTGCGCGCCGAGCGCGAGCAGGGCATCACGATCGACGTCGCGTACCGCTACTTCTCCACGCCGCGCCGCACGTTCATCCTGGCCGACTGCCCCGGGCACGTGCAGTACACGCGCAACACGGTGACCGGCGCCAGCACGGCCGACGCCCTGGTGGTCCTGATCGACGCGCGTCACGGGGTCGTGGAGCAGACACGGCGCCACCTCGCGGTGGCGGCGCTGCTGCGCGTGCCGCACGTGATCGTGGCCGTCAACAAGATCGACCTGCTCGCGTGGGAGCGCGCGCCCTACGAGGCGATCACCGCCGACGTGGCGACGCTGGCTGCGGGCCTCGGGCTCGAGGTCACGACGGTGCCCGTGAGCGCGCTGCTGGGCGACAACGTCGCCACGCGGTCCCAGAACACGCCCTGGTATGACGGCCCCACCGTGCTGGACCTGCTGGAGACCCTTCCCTCGGGCGACGAGATCGCCGCCGCGCTGGATGCTGACGGGGCCCGGGCTGTGGCGTCCGGCGCGACCCCGGCATCGGCCTGGCGCCTGCCCGTGCAGTACGTGCTGCGCCCGCAGGACGCGGCCATCGCGCCCGAGTACCGCGAGTACCGCGGCTACGCGGGCCAGGTCGCGGAGGGCGTGGTGCGCGTGGGCGACGAGGTGCGCGTCCAGCCCTCGGGCCGACGCTCCACGATCGCTGGCATCGACACGGCCGACGGACCGCTCGAGTCCGCGCGCGCCGGCCAGTCGATCGCCGTGCGGCTCGCCGACGACGTGGACGTGGCGCGCGGAGATCTGCTGTCGTCGGTGGCCGACGCCGCGCTGCCCACCAAGCACCTCGACGCGCACGTCGCGTGGCTGGCCGAGCGCCCGCTGCGGGTGCGCGACCGCGTGCTGGTGCAGCACGGCTCCGCCCTGGTGCAGGGGCTCGTTTCCGGCATCACCGGCGTGCTCGACATCGCGCTGCCGGGCGGCACGCTGGACGCCAGCATCGTCCCCGGCGGCGAGCTGGGCCTCAACGACATCGGCGTGGTGAGCATCGTGCTCGCGCAGCCGCTGGCCGTCGAGGACTACGGCACTCACCGCCGCACGGGCGCCTTTGTGCTCGTGGACCCGCAGGACGGCGGCACCCTGGCCGCCGGCACCGCGCGCGCCGCCGAGCCGGGTACCGGCACCGACGGCTACCTGAGCGTCTGATGAGCGCACCCGTCGTCCTTGATGGCGTCACGCAGAGATTCGCCCGACGCGGCTCCGACCGTGAAGCACTTGCTTCAGTGTCGCTGTCGCTCGCGGCGGGCGAGTTCGTCTCCGTGGTGGGGCCGTCGGGCTGCGGCAAGTCCACGCTGCTCGACCTGATCGCGGGGCACACGCGGCCCGCCACGGGATCGGTGGCGGTGGATGGCGCGCCCGTCGTTGGGCCCGGGCCCGACCGCATGCTCGTGTTCCAGGAGCACGCGCTGTTTCCGTGGCTGAGCGCGCAGGAGAACATCGAGTTTGGCCTGCGCGCCGCCGGGGTGCCCGCCGACTCGCGCGCCGAGATTGCCGTGGACTGGCTCGCGCGCGTGGGCCTCGCCGACGCCGCTCACCTGCACCCGCACGAGCTCTCGGGTGGCATGCGCCAGCGCGCCGCCCTTGCCCGG
>QKAX01000110.1 GCA_003246255.1 Demequina lutea | reverse complement strand
AGCAGGTCCATCGCGTCGATGATGAGGGCGCTATCCGTGGCGTTCTTGCCGGTCGTGTAGCGGAACTGCTGAACCGGCTGCACCGAGTGGTCAAGCAACTCCCGCTTCCACGACCCAAGCGATGGAGTGGTCCAGTCACCGTAGGCGCGCCGCACTCCCGCGGTGCCGTACTTGGCCACTTCAGCAAGTAGCAGTCCGATGTGAGCGGCGCTCGCGTTGTCCGCGTCGATCAGCACGGCGAGTCGCGCCTTGCCCTGTTGGTCAGCCACTGCGTCCCCCTCTGCCTCGCCCTTCCGAGCGACTCTATCCGTGTGGGGCACGCGCGGCGAGGTCAGGCCCCAGCGGCCTCGCGCACGCCAGCGATCGCCTCCAGCAGTCTGTCCCGAATCGCGGCCGCCCGCACGGCGAAGCCCGCCTGACGCGCCGCGTACTCGCGCTTGCCCTCCGGCGTCTCGATCGCCACCGCGTCGAGCCCAAAGCCGCTCACGTCGTACGGAGAGGCCTGCATGTCCAGGTAGCGGATCTCCATCGCAAGTTCGAACGCGTCCATCGTGATGTCGCTGGGGACCGCCGGCGCGAGCTTTGACGCCCACTTGTAGAGGTCCATGTTCGCGTGGAGGCACCCGGGCTGCTCGTGCGCGGGCTGATCCGCGCGCGTGAGCTGCAGCCGGTTGCGCGGCGCCGCCGGGGGAGTGAAGAACCTGAACGCGTCGATGTGCGTGCACGCGAGGTCGTGCGACTCCACCACCGCGTCCGTACCGTCTTGGCCCAGCCGCAGCGGCAGCGGGTGGCGGATATCCGCGCCCACCCGGTACGCCATGGCCCACTCGTGCAGGCCAAAGCAGCCTCGGAATGCAGGCCGCGATGCGGTGGCTCGCAGCAGCGCCTCCACGTAGTCAACGGTGCCGCCGCGAGCCTCCCAGAACGCCTCGGCGTCTACCGAGGTACCCCGCGCATCGGCCGCGTAGTGCTTCCAGCCGGCGTGCGTCTCGGCGCCCTCAAGAACGACGCCGATGCCGGGGTGCCAGCGCCGCAGCACTGACGGGCGCACCGAGTAGTACTCGAACAGGAAGTCCTCGATCGCGTGCTTGACCCCGCGCCCGGCCCGCGTCCGATGCCCGGCCGTGGCGGCGTCGGCACGGTGCTCGTGCGCGGCGGCCAGCGGCTCCCACTCCTCGCGCGTGAGCACGGTGAGCGTCGCGGAGGTCATGCGTCCATTGTTGCCCGCGCGCGGTGCAACAAGCGACTCAGTGCCCGTGCGCCTCGGCCCACCGCAGGGTCCTCAGCGCCTTGAGCGTGAGCCAGTGGCTGGGCTCGCCCACCCCGGAGTCCACGGGAAAGTGGACGCGGCCGCGATAGAGCCGCTCGAGGAGCCAGCGGCCGTCCTCGGTGCGCTGCGACCTCACGTGCGCCAGCGCCTCGTCGCAGCGGGAATCGGGCTCGATGCCCTCGGTGGCCATCCAGTCGAGCGCGCGCAGCACGTCGTAGTGCCAGTGATGCGGGTAGCTGAGACGCAGGTAGTCGGGATCCGCGGGTGCGCCCGTGCTCAGGCGGCGGTACAGGTGCCGCTCCAGCAGGTACTCGAGCGCGGCATCGATCGCCTCGTCCACGCGCGGGTCGGGGTGCACGCGCCGGTACTCCGCGAGCCCGTCCAGCACGTTGATGGTGGTGTCAAAGCTCGTGACTGCAGAGTTGTGGGGCGCCTCGCAGTTCCAGCCTCCGTCGCCCAGGCGCTCGCCCAAGAGCCGCTCCACCACGGGCGTCATGTCCCGCCCAAAGTACGTGCCCACGGCCACTGTGCGGCCGTTGATGCACGGCTCCACCTCGCCATCAAAGAAGTGCTGGTCGCCCTCTTCCCACAGCGGGCCCGTCTCCACGCGATCCATCGCGGCCACCACCACGGGATCCGAGGCCACCACGCCAAAGTCGCGCAGCTGCACCATGGAGTGGAACGTCGCGGTCCACGCCTGACCCTCTTGGTGATACTTCTGTTCAGAGAAGTCGGACGGCCAGAACGCCCCACCCGCCCACGAGCCATCGGGCTCCTGCAGGGCCAGCAGGCGCGCCCCGAAGCCCTCGTGGGCCACGCGCGAACGCTCGGCCTCCCACTGCTCAACTGGCGCGTCGAGAAGATCGCGCATCGTCTGCCAGCGCACGGCAGGATCGGCCTCGAGCAACCACGTCGTCACGTCCATGCCACCACGGTAGAGGCAGGATCCGACGCGCGGGAGGCGAGGCTACGGGCGAGCGTCTCCGTGGTTGGCGTCCGCGCTTGTCTCCACGTGCTGCGAGGCCCACCACGTGGCCAGCAGCTTGAGCTTGTCGGCGGAATCTGTGCCAGGCGCGGCCGTGTAGACGGTGAGGCCAAGTCCCTCATCGGCGGGCAGCGCGAGCACGTTGTATTCGAGCTCGAGCGGGCCCACCTCGGGGTGGTTGAGGCGCTTGATGCCCTCGATGTGCAGGCGCACGTCGTGCCTCGCCCAGCGGGTGCGGAACTCCTCGGAGCGCGTCGAGAGCTCGCCCACGAGATCCGTGATGGACTTGTCGAACGGGTTGCGCCCAGCGATGGTGCGCATGCTTGCCACCGACGAGTCCGCGATGTCCTCCCAATCCGGGTAGAACGATCGCGAGGTGGGGTCAAAGAAGATGAAGCGCGGGTAGCCGGGGGTGCCGTCGCCCTGCGAGCGGTACACCGGGTCGTACAGCGCGCGGCCCAGCTCGTTGGTGGCCAGGATGTCGCCGCGCGGGTTGCCCAGCACCGCGGCGCCGTCAGTGATGGAGTTCACGAGGTGCAGCAGGCTGTCGCGCACAGCTGAGCGCGGGGCCGGCTTGCGACGGGCGCGAGTGCTCGCGTTGGCGGCGTGCGCCAGGTTGAACAGGTACTGACGCTCCGCCTCGTCAAAGCGCAGCGCGTTCGCGATCGCGTCGAGCACCTCGTCAGAGGCGCCGCGCAGGTCGCCGCGCTCGAGCTTGGTGTAGTACTCGACGCTCACGCCCGCGAGCACCGCCACCTCGCCGCGGCGCAGGCCGGGCACGCGTCGTGCGCCGGCGTCGGGCAGGCCGACCATCTGGGGGGTCACCTTTGCGCGTCGGGTCACGAGGAACTCGCGCGCCTCTTCCTTACTGGGCATGACTCCACGGTAAACCCGTGGCTCAGCGCGACAGAGGCTCCGCTGGTACCTCTGTGGCAAGGTGCGCGCGAGGCGCGGCGGAGGGCCCACTCTTACCGTACGTCGCGTCCGCGGGTGGCGCGATCGGCCCGCGAGGGGTACCTCTGTCAGACCCTGGTTGCGCGGCTCTGGCAGCGCTCTACTAGAGGTGACGACGCGCCGCGATGACCCGTCGCGCGCGCCTGACGTCAATGAAAGGACTTCATCATGGCTGACGCAGACCAGCACAGCCCGATGCAGAAGATGATGGGTGACTTCGCCCCCACTTTCGTCGAACTCACGGACGACGTGCTCTTTGGCAAGGTGTGGTCGCGCACGGACGCCCTCCTCGCCCGCGACCGCAGCCTCGTGACCATCACGAGCCTCGTGAGCTCCGGCAACTATGAGCAGCTCTACGCGCACATCCCCATGGGCCTGGCCAACGGCCTCACCAAGGACGAGATCATCGAGGCCATCACGCACGTGGCCTTCTACGTGGGCTGGCCGCCTGCCGTCTCCGCGCTCACGATCGCGCAGAAGATCTTCGCCAACCCGCCGCAGCAGCAGGCGTAAGCGCTCACCACTCCAAGGAGACCCCCATGAACATCGATCCCAAGATCCCCACCATGAAGAACCCCCCGGAGCAGTTCGCCGGCGACGTGTGGGTTGACCTCATCGCTGTGCCGCACGGCCCCGAGCAGCGCACGGTTGTGGCCAAGGTGCGCTTTGCGCCCGGCGCCCGCACCGCGTGGCACTCACACGCGCACGGCCAGTACTGCCACGTCACCGACGGCGTCGCCTACTTTGGCACGCGCGACGGCAACGTCATCGAGGTGCACCCCGGCCAGACGCTGTACACGCCCCCGGGCGAGGAGCACTGGCACGCGGCCGCCGCGAACTCCTTCATGGAGCACATCGCGATCCTCGAGGGCACGGACCCCGCCACCAGCACCGTCTGGGCCGAGCACGTCTCGGACGCGGACCTCAAGAACTCCTAGGTCTGCCACCTAGGGATACAAAAACCTGCGCCGCGCGCCGCCCCACTCTCACGGATCTAGAGGGGTAGCGCGCAGCGAAAGGTCGTGCGTGCATCGATCGTCGAGTCGATGGTGCGCACGTCGGTCGAGTACCGGATGCCGAAGCGGGCGGCCCAGGCCGCAATACGAGAGGTTCCGTCAGAACCACCCTTGGCCCCTACTCGGGGCTCGCGGCTCCGTGCTTGCCCAGGTACTTGCGGTCGTCGTTCGCGTAGGCGTAGTAGTAGCCGATCAACAGGCCGCCGCCCATAAAGTTGCCCAGCAGCACGATGCCGATGTTTCCCAGCGCGAGCCCCACGTCGATGCCGTCATTGAGGCCCACGATGGTGAACAGCACGGTGTTGGCCACCGAGTGTTCAAAGCCCACGAAAGCAAAGATGAACACGCTCATGATCATGGTGAGCGACTTGGTGAAGTCGTCCTTGATGAGCCCGTTGTAGACCAGCAGCATCGCCAGGTTG
>QKAX01000001.1 GCA_003246255.1 Demequina lutea | reverse complement strand
CGATCGTGCCGGGGACCGTGGGCCACGCGAGCGCGAGGCCCATGCCCACGGCGGTGACGAGGCCTCCCACGCGCGCCACCATGCGCTCGCCGTAGCGATCGACCAGCTTGTCTCCCACGATGCGGCCGATGAAGTGGAAGGTCATGAGCGCCACGAGGCCAAAGCCCGCGATGCTCGAGGCGGCGCCCAGCTCGTCGTGCAGGTAGCTCGAGGCCCACGTGAAGCCCGAGTCCTCGACCAGCGCGCCGGCGATGCCGATGAGGCCCAACATGCCCAGGGCGAGGGCTGCGGCGCCCGGGATGCCCCGGCGTCGGCCCGCGGACGTGTCGACTGCGCGTGCGGCCGTCTCCTCCTCGGAGTCCTGTTCAGCGTCCTGGGGGAGCATGAGTCGCTGCGCGATGAAGCCGATGACGGCGAACAGTGCAGTGGACACCGCGAGGTGGATAGGAATCGAGAGGCCCAGCCACACGGCGGCCGCGCCCCACAGGCCACCCAGCGCCGCTCCAGCAGACCACATGGCGTGCAGGCCGTTGATGATCGACTTGCCCATGCGGCGCTGGACCACCAGGCCGTGGTCGTTCTGCGCGACGTCGGTGTTGGAGTCGAGCGCGCCGTTGAGGAACAGGAAGGCCGCGAAGATGAAGATCGACGTGGAGACGCCAGCGCCCCAGATCGCGAAGGCCTCAAGAATGAGCGCGATCGCGGCGACGCGGGCTGAGCCGAAGCGGCGCACCATGGGTCCCGCGATGAGGCCCAGCGCGATCGCTCCGATCGAGCCGAACGCCACCGCGACGCCGAACACGCCGTAGCTCACGCCCAGGTGCTCGCGGATTTCGGGCAGGCGAGGCGTGACGTTTGCCCACATGGCGCCGTTGGCCATGAACAGCATGCTCACGCCAAAGCGTGCGCGACGAAGGCGACCGGCGTCGATGGCGGTCATGGCTTACTCCTTGATGACAAACGGGGCGACCAGAAGATCGTCGCGGCGGGACGAGGGGCCAACCAGGAGCTCGAAATCGCCGGGCTCCACGATGCGGCGCTCGTCGGACGTGACTCGTCGGACGTGACGATCGTGCATGCGCTTGCAGGGACCTCAACGGTCACCGTAGCGGACTCGCCAGGCTGGAGCGCGACGTGCTGGAATGCCTTGAGCTCGCGGTCTGCCCACGTGGCCGAGGTGTTGACGTCGCGCACATACGCCTGGACGGTCTCGAGCGCTGGGCGGTCGCCCGTGTTTGTCACCGTCACTGTCGCCGCGACGGTGTCCGCCGCGGTGACCTCCGGGGTGCTGACGGCCAGGTCCGCGTACGAGACCGACGTGTACGTGAGGCCCTCGCCGAACACCCACTGGGGCTCCTGCGTGAGGTCCGCGTAGCGGTAGCCGTGCTGCGCGTCGATCTGGTTGTAGAACGTGGGCTGTTGGCCCACGTGGCGCGGCCACGAGATGGGCATACGGCCGCTGGGCTCGATCGCGCCGAACACGATCTCGGCGAGCGCCTGGCCGCCCACCATGCCGGGGTTGGCCGCCCAGATCACGGCCGCAGCCTTCTCAGCCGATGCCGGCAGCACGTGAGGCTTCGAGGCGAGCACCACGAGTACCACGGGCTTGCCGGTGGCGATGACCGCGTCGAGGAGGTCCCGCTGGCCGCCGAGCAGCTCGAGCGTGGCCGTTGAGCGGCCCTCGCCCACGAGCTCGATGCGGTCGCCCAGCACGGCGACCACCACGTCGGACGCCTCCGCCAGGGCCACCGCCTCGGCGATCATCGCCTGGTCGGTTTCCACGGGCATGGCGATGTGCGGGCGGGGCTGGCCGTCGGGGAAGAACTCGCCGATGGGGTCGGGGCCGGTGGTGATGATCTCGGCCCCCTTGGCGTACTCCACGACCGATCCCGCGGGCGCCTGCGCACGCAGGCCGTCGAGCACCGTGGTGATCTGCTCGCGAGGATGGCCGTCGGGCAGCCAGTCGGCCTGGCCGGACTTGCCCGCCCAGTCGCCCAGCTGGTTCTGCGCGTCGTCGGCGTTGGGGCCTACGACGGCGATCTTGAGCGGCGCGTCAGAGGAGAGGGGCAGCAGGCCGTCGTTCTCCAGCAGCACGATCGAGCGGCGCGTCGCCTCGAGGTTCAGGGCCGTGTGGTCCGGGTGTGCGATGACCTCGCGCTGGCGCTCCACGCTGGGAAGGCGCGGGTCCTCGAACAGGCCGAGCGCGAACTTGAGGGTCAGGATGCGCGACACGGCCTCGTCGATGCGGGCCTCATCGAGCAGCCCCTGCGCGACAGCGTCCTGCGCGCCCTGGAAGAACGCGGGCGTGGTCATGATCATGTCGTTGCCGGCATTCACGGCGGCGGCCGCCGCTTGCGCATAGTCGGGGAACAGGCGCTGCTCCCGCACCAGGTTGCCCACGTTGTCCCAGTCCGTGACCAGCATGCCCTGGTAGCCCCACTCGCCGCGCAGCACGTCATTGAGCAGCCACTTGTTGATGGTGATGGGCGTGCCGTCGATCGCCTGATAGCCCAGCATGAAGGTGCCCGATCCCGCGCGTGCCGCCTCCTCGAAAGGCGGCAAATACCAGGAACGAAGCTTGCGGCGCGAGATGTCGGCCTCGGACGCGTCGCGGCCGCCCTGCGTCTCGGAGTAACCGGCAAAGTGCTTGGCGGTCGCGAGGATCGCGGTGGGGTCGCTCAGGCCCTCGCCCTGGTAGCCGCGAATCATCGCGGTGGAGAGTGCGCCGAGCAGGTGCGGGTCCTCGCCAAAAGTCTCGCTCACGCGACCCCAGCGCAGGTCGCGCGCGATGCAGATGACGGGGGAGAAGGTCCAGTGGATGCCGGTCGCGGCGACCTCGACGGCGGTGGCGCGACCCACGCGCTCCAGGATCTCCGGGTCGAACGACGCGGCGAGGCCCAGCTGCGTGGGGTAGATCGTGGCGCCCTCCCAGAACGAGTGACCGTGAATGCAGTCCTCGCCGATGATGAGCGGGATCTGCAGGCGCGTGCGCTCCGTGACCTCGCGCGCGGCCAGCATGTTCTCAGGCGACATGTGCAGAAGCGACCCCACGTGCATCTCGAGAATGGGCTCCTCGATGCCGTCCTTTCCGTTGAGCTGCAGCATCTGACCCACCTTCTCGGGCAGTGTCATGCGACCCACGAGGTCGGCCACGCGCGCGGCGATGGGCAGGGTGGCGTCGAGGTAAGGCAGGGCGGTCACGATGGTCCTTTCATGCGTGGGAGCGCTTTCACTGCCACCATTTCTACCATGTGGTAGAAATGTGTCAAGTGAGGGAGGGCACATGCCACAGGACGGACGCGCCGCACGCGGAGGCGCGACGCGCGAACTCATCCTCGACACGGCCATGACGCTCTTCGCTGAGGCGGGCTATCGGGGCACGTCGGTGCGCGACATCGCCGCCCGCGCGGGCATCAGTCACCCCGGTTTGCTGTACCACTTTCCCACCAAGGAGGCGCTGCTCATGGCGGTGCTGACGAGGCGTGATGCGCTGGGAGCCAGGGACTTTCCCATCGAGGGAAGGCCTGGGCGCGTGGTGCTGGCTTCCCTTGTGGGCACGGCGCGCTTCAACGCGACAGATCGCGGCATCGTCGAGCTCTACGCGACGCTCTCGGCCGAGGCGACCGCGGCTGACCATCCCGCGCGCGAGTACTTTCAGACGCGCTACGCGGCGCTACTCGCTTTTGTGCGCGACGCTCTCGCAGACGTGGCGAACGACGGAGGCCTTGCCGACGGCGTCGACCCCAGCATCGGCGCGCAACAGATTGTGGCGCTCATGGATGGCCTGCAGGTGCAGTGGCTGCTCGACGACGCCACCGACATGGAGGCGGCGCTCGCGGCGCACATCAACTCGTTGCTGACGGCGCCGCTGAGCGCAGCCGATCACTCCTAGAGGCTTGCGAGCCAGGCGCGGTACGCGTCGGTCGAGTACGGGCGGCCCAGGAAGTCCTCCACGAGTTCCGCCGCGTGCTTGGTGGCGCCGGGCTCCAGGATGAACCGGCGGTACCTGCGCGCGGGCTCCGGGTTGAGCAGGTTGGACGCGTCGAAGCCGGTGAACAGGTCGCGACAGATCGACAGGCTCCACTGGTACGTGTAGTAGTTCGACGCGTACTCCGTGAGGTGGCCAAAGCTCGCCCAGTCGTGCGTGCCCTCGATGGGAGTCCGCACGTCGTACTCGCGCTCGATCTGCGCCACGGCGGCGTCGATGTCGTGCGGGTGGTCGCGGTGCAGGCGGTACGAGATCGAGCCGTAGACCAGCTGGCGGCACGTCAGCATGCCCATCGCCGTGTAACGGGCGGCGCGCATCGCATCCACGAGCTCGGTGGGGATGGGCTCGCCCTCATCGTTCGTGGCAAAGCGCTGCAGCACAGTGGCATCCCACGCCCACTCCTCGAGCAGCTGCGACGGGGCCTCGATGAAGTCCCACTCCCAGCGATCGCCGTAGTGCGCGGTGCGCGCGTAGGGGTGGCCGCCGGAGAAGATGCCGTGCACCAGGTGGCCAAACTCATGCAGGTAGGTCTCGAGCTCGTCGTGCGTGAGGAGACCGCGCGAGAAGTTGCACACGAGCACCGACTCGGGGAGCGTGTGGTCCTTGATGCCGGGCACCAATCCAAAGCACGCCGCGTGGCCAAACTTGCCCTCGCGAGGGTGCATGTCAAGGTGAATGCGGCCGATCGTCACGCCGTCGTCCACCACGTCGTAGCTGAGCACATCGGGGTGCCACGTGGGGGCGTCCACCTTGACGTACTCCGCGCCAAACAGCTCAGTCATCAGGTCCAGAATGCCCTGCGTCACGCGCTCGTAGCGCAGGTAGGAGCGCACCTTGTGCTGGTCAACGCCATGGCGCTGCGCCTTGAGCTGCTCGGTGTAGAAGCGCGAGTCGGCCTGCGAGATGCCGGTCCACTCGGGGTGGTCCTGCTTGGCAATCTCGAGCAGCGCGGCGACATCGCGCTCGCCGGCGGGACGGGCCGCCGCGGCCACATCGTCGATAAACCGGCCGATGCTGTCGCCGTCGGGCATCATCATCGCGTCGGTCGCGTAGGTGGGGTAGTCCGGGTAGCCCAGCATCGTGGCCTTGGTGTGGCGCGCCGCGAGAAGGTCGCGAAGCACCTGCTCGTTCTCGGGGTAGGCACGGTTGCGATCGGCCATGATGAGCGCGAGGCGCGCCTCGTGGTCCGTGGCCATGTCGCTGAATGGCAACAGGTCGGGGTACTCGGTGGTGATGGTGACGAGGCCATCGGCGTCTACCGGGTGGGAGTCGATGAAGTCCTGCGGGAGGCCGTCGAGCTGCTCCGGCCTGATCTTGATGGAGCCCATCGCGTCGCGCACGTGCTCGGAGAACTCGTTGGTGAGGCGCGTGATAGTGCGGTTGAGGTCGGCCAGCGTCTCGCGCTCCTCCTCGCTCAGGTGCGCGCCCTGCGCACGGAAGTCGCCGTCGAGGCGACGCACCACCTCTACGGCTCCCGGCTCCAGCGTGCCGGCGTCGAGCTTCGCGAGGCCCTCGAACACCGCGCGCTCCTGAAAGCGCTCCATGGCAAAGGTCTTCGCCTCCGACAGCAGGCCGTCGGCTGTGCGGCGCACCGCCTTGTCCGGGTGCGTCTCGGCGATGAGCTCGGTGAGTGTGGCGACCTCGTCCAGCGCGATGTCCGCGGTGTTCCATGTGTCCACCCAGGCCTGCGCGTCGTCAGTAGGGAAGTCGCGCAGCG
>QKAX01000209.1 GCA_003246255.1 Demequina lutea | reverse complement strand
CCGCGGCGCCTCGCCCAGCCGCCCAGCGACCTCAGCGTGGTCCTGTCCGAGACCTCGAGCACGTCCGGGGAGAAGCCCTGCAGAATGCCGCGCACCTCCGAGGTGCGTACGATCACGCGATAGCCGCCCGACGCTGGCACCACCGGCGACTTCACGGTGATGCGGCGGCCGTACGGCGTCTCCTCGTCGGCGTCCTTGCCGCCCGGTACCACCAGCAGCACGTCGTGGCCACGTTCCCTGTATCCGCCGCCCAGCGCGTGCATGGCCGTGCGGAGGCCACCCGACGTGGGGCCGTAGAAGTTGGCGATGTGGGCGATACGCATGACCTAGGAATTATCGCCGGACTTTCGAGGCTTGGTGCGCGAGGCCACCTCGGAGGGTCTCCACGCGAGGTTCTTAAGGGCCTTGTCTGTCTCCACGGGCAACGCAGGACGATCCTCGCGAATCGCCGCAGCCTCTTCGTAGTAGTCGATCAGGCGATCGCACACCTTCTCCCACGTGCGTCCCTCGACCGAGATTCGCGCGTGTGCCGAGAAGCGCTCGCGCATCTCCGCGTCCTCGACCAGAGCCGTCACATACGCGACCATCTCGTCGAGCTGGCCGGGCGTATAGAGGAAACCAGTCTCGCCGTGGTCCACGAGGTCGATAGGGCCGCCTCGCCGCGGGGCCACGACGGGCACCCCCGATGCGAGTGCCTCCTGAATGGTCTGGCAGAACGTCTCGAGCTCGCCGCAGTGCACAAAGAGATCGAATGACGCGACGGCGTGGGCGAGGTCCTCGCCCGTGAGGAAGCCGGTGAAGTGAGCATCGGGCAGCATCGTGCGGAGCTTCTCGTGCGACGGGCCCTCACCCACGATGACCACGGAGATGCCGGGGACAGCAGCAAGGCGCGCGAGGTCCTCGACTCGCTTCTCGGCGGCGAGGCGGCCCACGTAGCCCACCACGATCTCGCCGTGGGGTGCCCAGGCTTTGCGGTGATCGTCGGACCGCTTGGTGGGGTGGAAGCGCGCGGCGTCCACGCCGCGGGGCCACAGCCTCAGGCGCGGCACGCCGAGCTGCTCGAGCTGTCGCATGGCGTAGGTGGACGGCGCAAGCGTGAGGTCCGCGCGCTCGTGGATGTTGAGCACGCGGTTCCACAGGATGCCTTCGCCCCACCCCATGTGATACCTGTCCGCGTAGCTGGGGATCTCCGTCTGGTAGATCGCTACGCAGGGCAGGTCAAGCTCGTTTGCTGCCCGCACTGCCGTCCATCCCAGCGTGAACGGGGAGGCGAGGTGTACCACGTCGGGCTCGTACTCCTCGAGCACGCGCGAGATCTTGCCTACGCCGCTGAGCGCCACGCGCACATCGCGGTAGCCGGGCCATCCCATGGCTGGCAGGCGGGTGATGGACGCGATGCCGTAGCGCACCGGTCCCTCGCTGCCCTTGGACTCGGGAGCGATCACCATGGCCTCGTCTCCGCGGGCCGTGAGGTGGTCGATCACGCGGAGCAACGAGTTGGTGACGCCGTTTGAATGCGGCAGGAATGACTCTGCGACGAGGGCTACCTTCACCCGGTCATTGTGACGCATTCGCCCTGAGAAGGCCCAGGGCTCTCCGCACGGGCACGTGACAACTGAGTGAACGTGTGGCGCCCTGCGCGGGCGCTCACCCCGGCGACGCGGGTGACAATGGGCCTATGACGACAGCCCTCTCCACACGGCCAGTCCTCGCCCTCGCGACCCTCGGGGCAGCTCTGCTTGCGCTCGTGGCGGGCGCGCCAGCGGCGAGCGCCCACACGCAGCTGGTGGGCGTGGACCCGCAGGAGGGTTCCACTGTGGAGGCCGGCCAGGCGGTGACACTGACGTTCTCCGAGGATCTGCTGGAGATCGGCGCCGAGGCGACGGTGACGGGCCCCTCCGGCGTTGCCATCGGCGCCGAGATTGTGCCGTCGGGAGCAACTGCCGTGATCACGCTGCCCGATCTCGAAGGCGGTCAGGTGACAGTCGCGTGGCGCATCGTCGCGAGCGACGGGCACCCGATCGACGGCTCGCTCGCGTACCTTGCCGATGCCGCGGCGATCGCCCCGAGCGCCACGCCGTCGCCCGCCACGAGCGAGGCGCCCACCCCTGCACCCGCGACGTCTGCCGCTCCCACGCAGGAGGCGGCACAGCCTGCGGCCGACACCGAGGACGGTGACGCGAACAGCGGCACCAACGTGGCGGTGTGGATCGCCATTGGCGCCGCGATCTTTGCGGCGACGGGAGGCGGCGCGGCCGCTGCTTCGGCAAAGAAGAAGCAGCGCAACTAGGCGGCTCCACCGCGCTCCAGCGCGTGGGAACATAGACGCCATGAAGGTGAGGCTTGGCACGCGCGGAAGCGCCCTTGCCCGCACCCAATCGCAGCACATCGCAGACGCGCTGGCGGCCGTCGCCCGCGCTCGCGGCATCGACGCGCAGGTGGAGCTCCACATCGTCACCACCGAGGGCGACGTGTCCACGGCTCCGCTGACCGGGCAGTCCGCGACGGGGGTATTTGTGGGAGCGCTGCGCCAGGCGCTGCTTGCTGGCGAGTGTGACCTGGCGGTGCACTCGCTCAAGGACATGCCGGTAGGGCCGGCAGAGGGCATCGAGCTCGCCGCTATCCCGTTGCGCGAGGATTCGCGCGACGCCCTGTGCGCCGCGGGCCTGACGGTGGAGCAGTTGCCGCACGGCGCGAAGGTGGGCACCGGTTCGCCGCGCAGGGCTGCGCAGCTGCGTCGCATGCGGCCCGACCTTGACGTCCAGGGCCTGCGCGGCAACGTTGACACGCGCCTCGCGGCGGTGGGCGACAGGCTTGACGCCGTGGTGCTCGCCACGGCGGGCCTCAAGCGCCTCGGCCGCGCCGACGAGGTGAGCCAGTTCTTGCCGCACGACCTGATGGTGCCGGCGCCGGGTCAGGGTGCGCTAGCACTCGAGATTCGCGCGGACGCGGACGCCGACCTCGCCCAGTTGGTGAGGACGCTCGATCATCGTGACTCGCGCGCGGCGGTGACTGCTGAGAGGGCGGCACTTCGCGTGTTGGAGGCCGGCTGCGCCGCGCCGGTGGGTGCGCACGCCTCGGTGATCGGCGACAGGCTCAGGCTCCACGTGCGGGTGATAGCGCCAGACGGCTCGTTGCAGCTCAACGAGATCAACAGCGGACAGGCGGACCAGGCCGAGGCGATCGGCCGGGCGACAGCGCATTCGCTGCTTGGCAGGGGCGCTGGTGCGCTCATGAGGGCGCAGTGACGCGTCCCCTCGAGGGGTGGCGGATCGTCGCGTCGGTGGCTGGCGAGCCGGGCGTCATCGTCGATGGTCTGCGCGCCGCCGGCGCCCATGTGGCTGTCGCCCGCCTGGTGTCCATCGCCCCCACCTCCTCGCCATCGTCGCTCGCGGCCGCCGTGCGGGGTCTCGCTGCGGGCGACTACGCGTGGCTCGCAGTCACCAGCCGCGCGGCGGTCGCCGCCCTGGCCGCGGCGGCCGACGCGCTGGGAGTGTCTCTGGCCGGCGCGCCGGTGAGAGTGGCAGCGGTGGGCGCCTCGACCGCGCGGGCCGCTGAAGCGGCCGGTTTGGACGTGGCGCTGATGCCGGCAACGGGTGGGACCGCCTCCGACCTCGCGGCGCACATGCCCGCGGGGGAGGGCCGCGTGCTCGCGGCGCTTGGCAACCTCGCTGGCTCCGCTCTCGCCGACGGGCTGCAAGCGCGCGGCTGGACTGTGGACGTGGTCCAGGCGTATCGCACAGTCGAGGGCCCGCCGCTTGACCAAGGGCTACGCTGGGACGTGCGCGAGGGCGCTGTGGACGCCGTCGTCCTGACGAGCGGCTCAGCCGCCGCCCGCTTCGCCGCCGAGTTTCCAGCGCTGCCGGCCACCTTGGTGGTGGTGGCGATCGGCTCCACGACAGCTCGCGAGGCCGTCGCTGCTGGTTTGACAGTCGCGGCCACGGCGCAGCAGCCCACGCCAGAGGGCGTGGTCGCCGCACTCGAGTCCATCAGGAGGGATGTCCCATGACCGCCAGGATTCCGTTGCCAGTGCACCGCCCGCGCCGATTGCGCACCACGCGCGGGATGCGAGCTCTCGTGCGCGAGTCGCGCGTGCATCCTCGCCAACTCGTGCTGCCGCTGTTCGTCAAGGAGGGCCTCATCGGCTCGCAGCCCATCGCGTCGCTGCCAGGCGTGGACCAGCTGCCGCTCGACGGCGTGGCGGACGCGGTGCGAGAGGCCGCAGCGGCAGGCATCGGCGGCGTGATGCTGTTTGCCATCCCCGCGACGCGCGACCCGCTGGGCACCGCGGCGTGCGCGGCCGACGGGATCCTCAACCTGGCGATCGCCGAGGCTGCGGCCGCGGCGGGCGACGACCTCGTGGTGATGGCCGACCTCTGCCTCGACGAGTTCACCTCGCACGGCCACTGCGGCGTGCTGGGTCCGGATGGTCGAGTGGACAACGACGCTACCCTGCTGGTCTACGCCCAGATGGCGCTGTCCCAGGCGCGCGCGGGGGCGCACGTGCTCGGGCTGAGCGGCATGATGGACGGCCAGACCGCCGCGATCCGCGCGGCGCTTGACGACGATGGCCTCACCGAGGTGGCGATCCTCGCGTACTCGGCGAAGTACGCCTCGGCGTTCTACGGTCCATTCCGCGACGCCGTGGAGAGCAACCTCGACGGCGATCGCAAGACCTACCAAATGGACCCCGCGAATGGCCGCGAGGGGCTGCGCGAGGCAGCGCTCGACGAAGCGGAGGGAGCCGACATCGTCATGGTGAAGCCTGCGCTGCCGTACCTGGACGTGCTCGCCGAGGTCGCCGCCGCGTCGTCGGTGCCCGTCGCGGCGTATCACGTGTCGGGGGAGTACGCCCAGATCGAGGCCGCCTCCGAGCTGGGCTGGCTCGACCGCCGCGCCGCGCACATGGAGGTGGCCCAGTCGATAGTTCGCGCCGGCGCCGACCTCATCCTCACGTACGCAGCCCTTGACCTCGCCCGCTGGATCGGAGAAGACGCATGAAGCCGCACCGCGCCCTCAATTCGTTGCTCGCCAAGGCGGCGCTGCGCACGGACTCCGGCCGCAAGGGCTGGCAGGCGCGCGCTGCGGCGGTGCTGCCCGGCGGCGTGAACAGCCCCGTGCGAGCGTGGAACGGCGTGGGTGGAGACCCGGTGCCGATCGCGTCGGCAAAGGGTGCGCGCATTACCGATGCCTCCGGCCGCATGTATGTGGACATGGTGGGTTCGTGGGGAGCTGGCATCGCGGGCCACGCGCACCCGCACGTGGTGAGTGCCGTCAAGCGCGCCGCCGCCAAGGGCCTGAGCTTTGGCGCCACGACCGACGGCGAGGTGCTGCTCGCGGAGCGCATCCGCGAGCGGTACGCGCCCGCCGAGCGCGTACGTCTCGTCTCCACCGGCACCGAGGCGACGATGACGGCCCTGCGGCTCGCGCGCGCGGCGACAGGCCGCGACGTGGTGGTGAAGTTCGCGGGCTGCTACCACGGCCACGCCGACCCGTTCCTGGTGGCCGCTGGATCGGGGCTGGCGACGGCCGGCGTGCCCGATTCGGCGGGAGTCACCGCGTCCACCGCGGCCGACACTCTCGTGTTGCCGTACGGCGACGAGGAGGCGCTGACCGCCGCCTTCGCCGAGCACGGCGACAGCATTGCGGCCGTGATCTCCGAGGCCGCGCCCGCCAACATGGGCGTGGTCGCGCCACCCGCCGGCTTCAACGCGCTCATCGCGTCGTTGTGCCGCAACGAGGGCGCCGTCTTCATCCTCGACGAGGTGCTGACGGGCTTCCGCGCTGGACCCGCGGGCTACTGGGGTGTGGAACGCGACGCGGCCGCCTCGGGCATCGGCCCCGTGTGGACTCCAGACCTGGTGACGTTTGGCAAGGTGATTGGCGGTGGCCTGCCCGTCGCCGCGCTAGGCGGCCGTGCCGATCTCATGGAGCAGCTGGCGCCCGTGGGTCCCGTGTATCAGGCGGGCACGCTGTCGGGTAATCCCGTTGCGGTGGCCGCGGGCCTCGCGACATTTGACGTGATGGACGCCGCCGCATACGAGCGCCTTGCCGACGCCGCGGATGCCGTGCGCGAGGGCGTCACCGAGGCGCTCATGGCCGCCGGGGTCACGCACGCAGTGGGCCGGGCGGGCACGCTGTTCTCGTTCTTCCTCGGCCTCGACAAGGCTCCGCTGACGTTCGAGCAGGTGAGCGCGCAGGACACCAAGGCCTTTGTTTCACTGTTTCACCACATGCGGGCCAAGGGCGTCTCGCTACCGCCGAGCGCCTACGAGGCATGGTTCGTGTCCCTCGCTCACGACGAGAAGACCACCCGCCGCGTCGTGGACGCCGCGTCGAGCTGGAGGCCGTAGCCAATGCTGTTGTCGCTGAACCTCGCTGGCAAGCGCGTGCTCGTGGTGGGCGCGGGGGATGTCGCCACGCGGCGCGTGCGCGCCTTGGTGGGAGAGTCCGCCCGCGTCAAGGTGGTGGCGCCGATCGTGAGCCCCACGATCGAGTCGCTCGCCGAGCACGGCCAGGTCACGCTGGTGCGGCGCACCCTCGCGCGCGCGGACCTCGAGGGTGCGTGGCTCGTCGTCGCGGCCACTGACAACCCCACGGTCAATAGCGATCTCGCCACGTGGTGCGACGATGCGGGCGTGTGGTGCGTCGACGCCTCGAACGCGGCGGGCTCGGCTGCGCGAGTGGCCGCACAGTCCAGCCACGGCGACGTGGTGCTCGGCGTCGTGTCGCTGGGCGATGCGGATCCTCGACGAGCCGTCCGCCTTCGCGAGCACCTGGGACGCGAGATCGATGAGGGCCGCGTGGACCTCCGCCACGTGCGCCCGCGCGACGGCCGCGTGATCCTCGTCGGCTCGGGCCCCGGCGCCAGCGACCTGGTCACAGTGCGTGGCATGCGCGCGCTGCGCGAGGCGGACGTGGTGGTGGCCGATCGTCTGGGCGCCACCGGCCTGCTCGCGGAGCTGCCCGAGGGCGTGGAGGTGATCGACGTGGGCAAGACCCCTGGGCGTCACCCCGTGCCGCAGCACGAGATCAACGACCTGCTCGTGGCGCGTGCGCGCGAGGGCAAGACTGTGGTGCGTTGCAAGGGAGGCGACCCGTTCGTGTTCGGTCGCGGCGGCGAGGAGGTCAACGCGTGCCTCGCGGCTGGCATCGACGTGGAGGTGGTTCCAGGCATCTCCTCGGCGATCGCTGTGCCGGGCCTTGCCGGCGTGCCCGTCACGCAGCGCGGCATCAGCGCCTCGGTGCTCATCACGTCGGGCCACGCAGGCCCCGACAGGACGGCGCTGGCCGCGATGGCGAATGGCTCCACTGTGGTGGCGCTCATGGCCGTCACAGCCCTCCCGGAGTTTGTGGACAAGGGCATCGCCGCTGGTGCTGACCCCCTCACGCCGGTCGCGATCATCGAGCGCGGCACCACTCCCACCGAGCGGGTGACGCACGCCCCGCTCCGGGACGCAAGCCGTATTGCGGATGAAACGGCAGTGAAACCTCCCGCGGTTATCGTGATCGGCGAGGTCGCTCGTCACGGGCTCCTTGCATCACACGTGGCGGCGACTCTTCGGCCATAAGGAGGGTCTCGTGACCGACACGCGACGCTCCTCAGTGCAGGGCGAGAGGACGGTGACGCGGTGACGAGTGGGGGACCGATCCTGATCGGATGCGCGCACGGCACGCGCTCGCCCGAGGGACAAGCCACGATTCGAGCGCTGCTCGATGCCGTGCGTCTGGCAGCGCCACACATCGAGGTGCGAGAAGCCTACGTTGACGTGCACGGCCCCACCTTGGATGAGGTGGTGGCTGGCGTCGACGCTGGGGAGGGTCTCAGCGCCGTGGTGGTTCCCTTGCTCCTTGCTGGTGGCTACCACGTCTATCACGACATCGCTCAGGCCATCGAGGCCAGGCCGGACATCCAGGCGGCGGGTGCCTTGGGTCCGGATGCGCGCGTGATCGACGTGGTGCTGCACCGGCTCAGGGAGGCTCACGTGGCCGAGGAGTCGACGCTCGTGTTGGCGGCGGCCGGATCGTCGGATCCCCGCGCGCAGGCCGACGTGGATGTGATGGCCGAGATGCTGCGCGGTGCGTGGAGCGGTCCGGTCCGTGTGGGATTCGCTGCGGGACACACGCCCTCGGTCGCGGAGTCGGTGGACGCCGCGCGCGAGAACGGCGAGGAGGGCAGCGTCGCCGTCGCGTCGATGCTTCTCGCTCACGGAGTGTTCCAAGAGCGCCTTCATGAGGCTGGTGCCGACACCGTCAGTGGGCCGCTGGGGCCCCACCCGGATATCGTGTCGATTGTGCTCGACAGGTATTCCAGCGTTGTCAACGCCTGACCCCTTCCTTCGCCAGCGCGCGCTCGCGGGCTTTGGCCCGGCGGGCCAGGAGGCCCTCGCTTCTGCGCACGTAGTGATGGTGGGGGTGGGCGGACTCGGCTGTCCCGCCGCGCTCTACCTGGCGTCCTCGGGAGTCGGCAGACTCACGCTTATCGACGACGACGCCGTGGCGGTCTCCAATCTTCACCGTCAGATTCTCTTTGGCCCCGACGACGTGGGCTCACCCAAGGTCGAGGCGGCCGCCCGTGCACTGGGGCGAGTGGCGCCGTGGTGCGAGGTGGCGTCAGTGCGGGCGCGCGTGGGGGCCGATGGCTTTGACGCCTCGGTTGCCGCGGGAGTCGATGCCGTGGTGGACGGCACCGATGGCTGGCCGTCGCGCAGGGCCGTGGCGGCGCTCGCCTCATCGCTGGATGCGCCGCTGGTGTGGGGCGCCGCCGTCGGCTGGTTTGGCCAGGCTGCGGTGTTCAGTGACGCGTCGGACCTCGAGTTGGTGTTCCCGGGCGAGGCCGATGATCCGCTGGCCACGTGCGAGGGGCAGGGCGTCGCGGCCGTCACGACTGCCCTGGTAGGCGCGCAGATGGCGGCCAACGCCGTTGCGCTGCTCACCGGAGCTGGAGACCCGAGCGGCCGTCTTCACAGCGTCGACGCGCGTACTGGGCGCTGGCGCGAGACAGCGCTCCCCGTGGGTGACCATGCGCAGCGTTGAGGAGCACCGTGAGGAGCTGCTGAGCCTCGTCGACCCGCTGGGTGCTGAGCAGGTGCCCACAGGGGAGGCGATGGGCCGCACTCTTGCCGGTGCGGTGACATCGCCCACGGATCTGCCGCCCTTCGACAACACCTCGATGGACGGTTATGCGGTGCGCTCAGGCGAGGGCTCACCGGGCGTGTGGCGCGTGTCGCAGGACGTGGCCGCGGGGGTAGCGCCAGCACCGCTCGAGCCCGGCACTGTGGCGCGCATCATGACGGGGGCGCCCATGCCGCAGGGCGCGGACGCCGTGGTTCAGGTGGAGCTCACCGACAGTGGCGCGCACGCGGTGCAGATTCACGAGTGGCCTGCGTCCGGACAGTTTGTGCGGCGGCGGGGGTCCGACGTGCGCGCGGGGGATCCCGTGCTGCAGGCGGGGACCGTCATGGGGCCGCTGGATGTGGCCGCCGCAGCCGCGTGCGGCGTGGCGTCGGTGGACGTGGTGCGGCCCGCTCGCGTCGCGATTGTGACCACTGGCGACGAACTCGTCGCCCCGGGCGAGCCGCTGCCGCACGGGGCGATCTACGATGCCAACGCCACCAGCCTGCCGGCGCTTGCGCAGGCGTGGGGCGCTCACGTGGTCTCCGTGCGAGCCATTGCCGATGACGAGGCGGCGTTGGTGCACCACCTCGCAGGTCTCGACGCTGACCTCATCATCACGGCAGGCGGAGTGAGCCAGGGCGCGTACGACGTCGTGAAATCAGCCCTCGCCACGCGGGGCATCACGTTTGGCCAGGTGGCAATGCAGCCGGGCAAGCCGCAGGGGTGGGGCCTGTGGGGCGGCATCCCCGTGGTGTGCGTGCCAGGCAATCCCGTCTCCGCCGTGGTGACTTTTGCCGCCTTCATCGCGCCGATGCTGTGCGTCATGCATCGGCGCCCCGCACCCGTCGCGCAAACCGCCGTCGCGGGAGAGGGGTGGACCACCCCGCCGGGCCGCGCGCAGTTCATGCCAGTGGTGTGGCGCGACGGCCGCGTGGTCCCCGCGACCCCGGGAGGCTCGGGTTCGCACCTCATCGCGTCGCTGTCGCACGCGAAGGCGCTCGCGGTGGTGGGGCGTGACGTGGAGAGGGTCGAGCCCGGCGATACCGTGGGCATCATGAGGTTTCTGCCATGACGTTCACCCACCTCGATGGCGACGGCCACGCGCGCATGGTGGACGTGACGCACAAGCAGCCCACCGCGCGCATAGCGACGGCGGAGGCGTTTGTGGAGTGCTCCGCCGAGATTGTCGCGGCGCTGCGGGACGGCTCGGTGCCCAAGGGCGACGTGCTCGCGGTGGCGCGCATCGCGGGCATCGCGGCGGCCAAGCGCACGCCCGATCTGCTGCCGCTGGCCCACGTGATCGGCGTGCACGGCTGCACCGTGGACCTCACCATTGCCGACGACGGCGTCGCCATCACCGCGACGGTCTCCACCGCCGACCGCACGGGAGTGGAGATGGAGGCGCTCACGAGCGCCTCGGTGGCAGCGCTCGCGGTGGTGGACATGGTCAAGGGCTTGGACAAGGCGACGTCGATCCGCGACGTGCGGCTGCTGTCAAAGAGCGGCGGCAAGTCCGGCGACTGGACGCGCGCGTGAGCCTGCACGTGAGGTTGTTCGCGGCCGCAGCTGAGGCGGCCGGCGTCGAGGAGACGGTCGCCGCGCCGGGTACCGCTGCCGCACTGCGCGAGGAGTTGGGCGGTCGCTTTGGCTGCGACTTCCAGAGCGTGATGCTGCGCTGCAGCCTGCTGAGCGACGGACGCCGCATCGAGGACGAGGACTCGCTCGAGGACGGTGCGCTCGTGGACGTGCTGCCGCCGTTTGCGGGCGGGTAGGCCCTAGCCGCCGATCGCGCTCATGGGGCGGTCCGGCTGCCTGAACTCAGGGTCGCCGATGCCATGGCCGGCCTTCTTGCCGGCGAGGCACTCGCGAATGGCCGCGTCGATCTGCGCGTCGGTGCCGCCCGAGCGCAGGGCGGCCCGCACGTCGGTCTCGGTGCGCGCGAACAGGCAATTTCGTAGCTGGCCGTCGGCCGTGAGACGCAGCCTGTCGCACGCCCCGCAGAACGGCGCCGTCACTGACGCGATCACGCCCACCGTGGCCGGTCCGCCGTCGAGCAGATAGCGCTGCGCTGGTGCGGAGCCGCGATCCTCGGCCGGCGTGAGGGTCCACTCAGCCTCCAGCGCCGCGATGATGTCGCCTGCGGTGACCATCCTCTGCCGGTCCCAGGTGTGGCCTGGGTCGAGCGGCATCTGCTCGATGAAGCGCAGGTGCAGCCCGCGCTCCACGGCGAAGCGCGCCAGGTCCACGATCTCGTCGTCGTTGACACCGTACATCGCCACGGTGTTGAGCTTGATGGGGGACAGGCCCGCCTCGCGAGCGGCCTCGATGCCGGCGATCGTCTCGTCGAACTTGTCACGCCGCGTGAGCTCCTTGAAGCGATCGGGGCGCAAGGTGTCCAGCGAGATGTTGACCCGGCTGAGCCCCGCCTCGCGCAGCGGCGCGGCGAGCTCGGGCAGCCGCAGCGCGTTGGTGGTGAGCGACAGCTCGGGCGCCCCGTGAGGGCCGCGTAGCGCGGCGAGTGCTGCCACCACGTCCACGACATCGGGCCGCAGCAGCGGCTCGCCGCCCGTGAGCCGAATCGCGCGGATGCCGGCCTCCACGCCCACTCGCGCCACGCGCACCAGCTCCTCGGTGGACAGCATCGAGTCGCGCGGTAGCCACGGAACGCCGTCTGCGGGCATGCAGTAGGTACAGCGCAGCGAGCAGCGGTCGGTGAGGGAGATGCGCAGGTCGCTGTGCACGCGGCCAAATGAGTCGGAGAGCGTCACAGGCCCACCCACGTGTGGCTGCCATCGGCCAGGATCTCGCGCTTCCAGATGGGTAGCTCGGCCTTGACGGCCTCCACGAGTGCGCGGCACGCCTCGAAGGCCTCGGCCCTGTGCGCCGACGCGGCGGCTGCGACGATCGCTGCCTCGCCCACGGCCAGGTGCCCGACGCGGTGGGTCACCGCAAGCGTGGTGCCAGGGTGGGCGTCGGCGACGCGGGCGGCGATGGCAGAGAGCACGTCGGCGGCGTCCGGGTGCGCCGAGTAGTCGAGCGCAACGACTGTGCCCACGACGCTCGGGTCGTGGTCCCGCACGAGGCCCACAAAGCTCGCGACGGCGCCGTCGGCTGTTCCCGCGACCGCGGTGTGGTGCGCGAGCACGTCGAGGGGCGCGTCGGTGAGCGCCGCGAGGGCCACCGTCATGCGTGCGCCTCGTGCCCGCCGCCCGCGAGCTGATCCAGCGCATGCTCGATGATGCGCGGCAACACGGCGGCCGCGGTGGTGGCAGCCCCGCGCGAGCCGGGCAGGTTGATGATCAGCGCGCCGTCGGCGGTGAGGCCAGCGAGGCCCCGGCTCAGCGCTGCTCCCGGAACCGTCGCGTCGGCCGCGCGCAGTGCCTCGGGGATGCCTGGAAGCAGCGTGGCCAGGTGCTCCGCCGTGCCCTCGGGGGTCTTGTCGCGAGGCCCGATGCCGGTGCCGCCCGTGGTGACGACGACGCGGCTCCCAGCGGAGATGGCGTCGGCGATGGCCTGCCGCACGGAGTCTGCGCCGTCCGGCGTCAGAGCCGTGTGGACGGGCTCCACCACGCGCGCGAGGGCCTCGACCAGGACGGGACCCGACGCGTCCTCAGCCTCGCCTGCCGCACAGCGGTCGGACACGGTGATGACGGTGCCGGGGACTGACATGTCGCCAGTGTAGGCAGGCAGTGTGTCGCTCAGGTTGCGTAAGCCTCGGGCGGCTCGAGCGGGGCGAAGCCCACGGACTCGCCGCGCTGTGGCACGTGTGCCGATGCAGGAACCTCGGCCGCGCCCAGGGTGCCCATGATCCGAAGAGAACCCGGCGACCCGGGATCGACGCGTACCACTGTGTCGTCCAGGGCGCCTGCTGAGCCGGCTGCGACCAGGCGCATGCGGGAGGGCGCCACCGCCGCGACGGCGCGCGTGCCGGGAGCGAGCGCCGATGTCGCCGCGAGCAGCGACCCGTTCGCCAGCACCAGAGCGCGTCCGTCCCACACGCCCTCGTAACGCGTCACCCCTGCGAGCGCGGCGGCGAACGGCGTGCGAGGCTTTGCGAAGACATCGGCGGGGCGTCCTTGCTCGACCACGCGCCCCTTGTCCAGCACCGCGACCTGATCGGCGAGCAGCAGCGCATCTGTCGCCTCGTGAGTGGCGATGAGCGTGGCGACCCGGCCAGTCAGCCCCGCGACGATGTCGCGCACGCTCGCCGCCGCCTCCACGTCAAGAGCGGCGAACGGCTCGTCGAGCAGCAACACGGCCGGTTCCGATGCCAGCGCGCGGGCAATCGCGACGCGACGTGCCTGGCCGCCCGAGAGCGACGCGGGTCGCCTGGCTTCAAGCCCGGCGAGGCCCACCCGGGTCAGGGCGTCGCGAGCGAGAGCGGAGGTCTCGGCGCGCGGCGTGCGTCGCGAACGAGGGGAGTACGCGATGTTCGCCTCCACTGACAGGTGCGGGAGAAGTGCGCCGTCCTGCGGCACGATGCCCATGCGGCGGTCACGCGCGGCCACCGACACGCGCACCCCGCGATGGTCGGCCCGCCAGAGCTCCTCGCCGTCAACCGCCGCGTACCCGCCGGTGGGATCCGTGAGGCCGGCAAGGACCTCGAGCACAGTGGACTTCCCGGAGCCATTGGGACCCACCAGCGCGAGAGTCTCGCCGGGCGCGACGGCGATCTCCGCGTCCACGCCGCGGCCCGCGACCACCACGTGCGCGTCGAGGCTCACCGTGTCACCGCCTTCATGGGTCCTAGCGCGACGGCAACGATCACCACTGCCACAGCGAGCAGGAGCAGGCCCAGTGCGACCGCCACCTGCGGGTCGGACTCGCGCGCCAAGTAGATCAGCAGCGGCGCTGTGCGGGTCACTCCCTCGCGGCTCCCGGCGAACGTGAGAGTCGCGCCAAACTCGCCCAACGAGCGGGCAAAAGCGAGCACCGCGCCGGAGGCGATACCAGGCGCGATGGCCGGCAGCGTGACGCTCAACAGGACGCGCGCAGGAGACGCTCCAAACGAAGCAGCCACACGCTCGGCTCGATCCGTGCGGGACGTCGCGGCGGCCTCCACCGACGCGACCATGAACGGCAGCGCCACGAAGGTCTGGGCCACCACCACGGCGGCGGTGGTGAAGGACAAGTGGAGCCCGGCCGCCTCGAGGCCCGAGCCGAGCAAGCCGCGCCGGCCGAGCGCGTACAGCAGGCCGAGGCCGCTCACCACCGGGGGCAGCACCAACGGCGCGAGCAGAACCGCGCGCGCGATGGAACGCACGGCCCCGCGCAGGCGCGTCAGAGCGAGCCCTAGCGGCACTCCCAGGGTGACGCACGCGAGGGCGGCGATGAATGACGTGCGCACCGAGAGCCACAGCGCTTGTGCGGTCGCGGCGGAGGTGATGTCCGCAGGCAGTGCGGCCCAGTCGGCGCGCGCGGCGAGACCCGCGATGGGGAGCATCGCGAACACGGCGGCGATAGCGGCGATAGCAAGCAGCCACCGGGGGAGTCGAGCGCCCATCGGATGCCCTACGGCGTGTGGAAACCGGCTGCGGCGAGTGCCGCCTGACCCTCGGGTCCCAGGACGTATGCGAGGAAGTCTCGCGCGGCGTCTTGGGCGTCGCCGGTCGTGAGGGTGGCAATCGGGTAGCGATTGGTCGCGAGTTCGGCGCCGTCGAACGGGATCGACTCGACGCCCTCCGCGCGCGCCACGTCCGTGACGTAGACGAGGCCCGCGTCGGCCTCGCCTGCGGCGACCTTTCCGAGCACGTCGGTCACGCTCGACTCCTCTGAGACGGGCGACAGCGACACGCCGAGCTGCTCCTCGAGCGAAGCGGTCGCTGCGCCGCATGGAACCTCGGGCGCGCACGCGACAAGCAGGAGGCCGGGCGCGGCGAGTGAGGCGAAATCAGTGACGCCGGCTGGATTGCCGCTTGGCACCACGATGGTGAGCGTGTTGGTGGCGAACAGGTGGGACGAGCCATCCACCTCGCCGGCCACCGCCTCCATTTGCCTCTCATTCGCCGAGGCGAAGACATCGGCCGGAGCGCCCTCAACGATCTGCGTCGCAAGGTCAGAGGAGCCTCCAAACGTCAGGTCGATGGAGATGCCGGGATGGTCTGCCTCATAGGCGGCTGCGAGCTCCGTGAAGACGTCGGTGAGTGACGCGGCGGCAAACACGTCCACCGTCTGGGCGGTGGACGCCGCAGCGTCGGCCGTCGCTGAGGGGGTGTGCTGCGTGGACGTGGTCGAGGTCGTTGAACAGGCGGCGAGCGCCGCGACGACGACAACGAGGAGTGCGGAGCGCATGTGCTTGAGGGACGGATTCACGATCGGTGGGCTCCAGGATTCGCTTCGATGATGACGTTTGTGGACTTGATGACGGCGGTGGTCACTGAGCCGACCTCGAGCCGCATCTCGTCGACGGCCTCGGCGCTCAGCAGCGACACCACGCGGAACGGCCCGCACTGCATGTCCACCTGCGCCATCACGGCGTCCTTCTTGATTGCGGTGACGATGCCGGGGAAGCGGTTGCGGGCCGAGCGCAGCACGTCGGTGTCGTCGCGTGGGGCAGTGGCCTGGCGTGCGAAGTCGGCCACCCACTCACCGGGGACCACCATGCGACCGGCGTCGTCAGTGAGCGGCTCGAGGTCGCGAGACTTGAGCCAGCGGCGGAAGGTGTCGTCGCTCACGCCTGTGAGCGCGGCGGCGTCGGAGATTCGCAGATGCGGCATGGAAGGCACTCTAGTGCCGCATCTGCGCCTTATTTGGACGGGAGAACCGTTTAGCGGCTGCGCACCCCGAAGACCGAGCGGAGGATCTGGTTGCCGATCTGGCGACCCGCCTCGCGCGCGAAGGACTTCACTGGCGAGGAGGTGACGATCTTCTCCGCCATCGACTTCTGGCGCCGGCCCGAGGTCTTCTTGGTGGCGGCCTTTTCCTTGGCCGCCTTCTCCTCGGCGGCGGCCTCGGCGGCCTCCGCCTCGTCCTCAGCCTTCGCGGTGGCCTCGGCGCGGGCCGCGAGCAGCTCGTACGCGCTCTCGCGGTCCACCACGGTGCCGTATGCGGCCTGGCGCGGGCTTGCGGCGATCACGCGGTCGATGACGTCCTCGGGTGCCGGGTCCATGGCGCCCTGCGGCGCGCACAGGCGGGTCCACGCGACCGGGGTGGGAGCGCCCTTGTCGCTCAGCACCGTCACGGCCGCCTCGCCCGTGCCCATCGACGTGAGCACCTTCTCAAGGTCGTAGGGGCTGGTGGGGAAGGTGCGGGCCGTGGCCTTCATGGCCTTGGCATCGTCCGGTGTGAAGGCGCGCAGCGCGTGCTGGACGCGCGAACCCAGCTGGCCCAGCACGTCGGCCGGGACGTCCTTGGGGGTCTGCGTCACAAAGAACACACCCACGCCCTTGGAGCGGATGAGGCGCACCGTCTGGGTGACCTGCGTGAGGAAGTCCTTGGAGGCGTCGGTGAAGAGCAGGTGCGCCTCGTCAAAGAAGAACACGAGCTTGGGCTTGTCGGGGTCGCCCACCTCGGGAAGGTCCGCGAAGAGGTCGGCGAGCAGCCACATGATGAACGTGGAGAACAGGTGCGGGCGATCCTGCAGATCGGGGAGCTCGAGGCAGCTGATGATGCCGCGGCCGTCGGCGTCGGTGGCCAGCAGGTCGGCGGTATTGAAGGCTGGCTCGCCAAAGAATTCGTCCGCACCCTGCGCCTGCAGGTTGGCAATCTCGCGCAGTAGCACGCCCGCGGTGGCCGCCGAGACGCCGCCGATGGACTTGAGCTCGTCCTTGCCCTCGTCCGAGTCGAGGAACGTGATGACCGAGCGCAGGTCCTTGAGGTCAAGCAGCGCCAGCCCGTTGGTGTCCGCCCAGTGGAAGATCAGGCCCAGCGCGGATTCCTGCACGTCGGTGAGGCCCAGCACCTTTGACATGAGCAGCGGGCCAAAGTCCGTGACG
>QKAX01000107.1 GCA_003246255.1 Demequina lutea | reverse complement strand
CGGGCGTGAGGCGGTACCGGGCCAACGAGCCGCGCACCTCCAGCACCTCCACCAGGGTCTCCGCGTTCGGCTCGCCCTCCACCAGCCGCGCCTGCAGCGAGTCACGCGCCTTCTCGATGCGCCCCACGAGCCGCATCGGGAACGTGGCCGATGCCTCGTAACGGCCGATTGCCTCGTACACCTTGTGCACGTCGCGGGACTGGAACACCCCGGCGTACGCGCCTCGCACAGCTTTGCGCGTGGTGAATACCAGCACCCCGGCTGTCAGCAGGTCGAGCCGATGCGCGGGCGCGAGTTCGGGCAGGCCATGCGCGCAGCTTGACCAGCGCCGTCTCGGCGATGTGCATCCCGCGCGGCGTCGTCGCCAAGAAGTGCGGCTTGTCCACCACGAGCAGGTTCTCGGTGCGATCCAGCACGGGGATGTCGAACGGTACCTCCACCTCGGGCTCAAGAGGCCGGTGAAACCACACGAACGCGCGCGGCCGATACGGCTCGTCGCCCGTGAGCGCGCGCCCGGCGTCGTCCACAAACGCGCCCTCGGCCAGCCTCTCCACAACCAGAGCGCGCGCAGGTAGCCGGCCGACGAGGAACTCGCCCATGGTGGACCACGGGAGCGAGCCGTCGGGCAGGGGATCCGGGGTGCGCACCCATGACGCATCCAGCCCATTGAGCTGGGGCAGGGGGGAGAGGGGCACGACATGAATCGTACGGACCTGGCGCGCGCGTCGCCGCGTCGATAGCCTGGCCCCAACGGGCGCCGATGCCCGAGATGAGGGGTAGGTCATGACGAATCCAGAGGCTGGCTACTACGACGACGGCTCGGGCCGACAGCGTTGGTGGGACGGCACGCAGTGGACCGACAACTACCAGGAGCCGCAGGCGGCAGCGGGTGGCATCGGCGGCATCGTGGAGCAGATCCAGGCGAACGCCAACGCGGGCGCCCAGGCGCGCCCCGCGGCCAACGGCGCCAGCTACGTGGTGCTGCAGGTGGTGCTCAAGGAGAAGCTGTTCGGCTCGGGTTCAGGCAACCTGACGCAGCTTGAGGCGGCCATCAACGCGCAGGCAGCGCTGGGCTACCGGCTGCACACCATCACCACGGCGGCAGGCGGGAGCCAGGGCTTTGGAGGCGGCGACCGCATCCAGGCCACGATGGTGTTTGAGAAGCTGACCTAGTCCGCGAAGTAGAACGAGATGTCGGCCTCCGGGTCCACGCTCTGGATGAGGGACGTGTAGAACGCCTTCGCCTGCTCGCGCAGGGTGTCGTCGTTCTTAGCGAGGTACTCACTCTGCGCGGCGTTGTTCAGCACGCTGTTCACCACGTCGTACTGGTCGATGTCGGGCGTCACAAAGCTCAGCACGCCGTTGCTCTCCACCGCAGTTTCAAAGTCCACGTCGCTGTGGCCAATGAACTCGAACGAGGGGAATCGGACGTCGTAGCCGTGCTCGCCGTACGCCTCGATGCGCACGCGCTCGCCATCGACGCCCAGCTTCGCGGTGAAGCTGTATTGCGTGTAGAGCACGCGGCCAGTGCCGGGGATGCCCACGCCAAACACGGTGCTGGAGCCACGCGACTCCTCGATGCCCTGGATGTACGCAGATACGAGCGCCACCTCGCCGATCCGTTCCACGGCCTGGATCACCTCGGTGCTCGCGTGTGTCTCCTCGGCTCCAAAGGGCGAACGGAACAGGCTGAACACGCTCATGACCACAGCCGTGCCCACCACGCCAACGGCGAGCGCCGCCGCGACCGCGCCTCCAAAGATGAGCCGACGTCGGACCTTCTTCTTCATGATTCCCCCGTGACGGTGAGGAGAGAGTGGGACTCGGCCAGCCTATCGGCGTGCAACCACGCGGGTAAGGGCGGCCCCGGACGGACCTCTCGCCGAGCGACCGTCGCACACGCGACGTACGCTCGCCTCATGACTGATCGCGCGCTTCCGTTCCTCATGTTTCAAGGCAACGTGGGCCGCGAGGCCCTGGACCTCTACGTCGGCCTTTTCGACGACGGCGAGATCCTTGAACTCGACACCTACCCCGCCGGTACGCCCGCGCCGGAGGGCAGCATCATGCGTGCACGTGCGCGCTTCGCCGGCCAGGAGGTCTACGCCTCAGACAGCTTTGTGGACCATGCGTTCGATTTCACGCCGTCGATCTCGTTCTGGATCGAGTGCGACAGCGCGGAGCGGCAAGAGGCGCTCGTGACCGCGCTCGGCGTGGGCGGCGACATGCTCATGCCGCTCGACAACTACGGCTTCAGCACGCGCTTCGCATGGGTGCAGGACAGGTTTGGCATCACGTGGCAGGTGAACCTCGCCTAGCCGCGCCGATGCGGGGGTGCTGCAGGTGACGCTCTTACCGTCGCACGCTCGCAGGTGCGCACGCGAGGGCCGATCTCTCGAGGTCGCGCCTTAGGCCGTGGCGACCTTCTGCAGCTTCTTGGTCTCCTCGCGCACCTGGGAGAAGCGCTCGGAGATGCCCTTGACGTCATGATCGGTGGTGTCGGCGGCGCGGGCCACGTCGTTCACCGAGCGTGCGATCTCGTTGGTGGTAGCTGACTGCTCCTCGACGGCGCCCGCAATGGATGTCTGCGCGTCGGAGATCTGCTGCACCAGCTCGTGAATGCCGTCCAAGGCGCCCGACATGGCGCTCGCGGTGGTCTGCAGCGAGGTCACCATCTCGGTGATGCGCTGTGTCGCCTCGGCGGTCTCGCGGGCGAGTTCCTTGACCTCGGACGCCACGACAGCGAAGCCCTTGCCGGCCTCGCCAGCGCGGGCGGCCTCGATGGTCGCGTTGAGGGCCAGCAGGTTGGTCTGCTCGGCGATGTCGGTGATCAGCTTGACCACCGCGCCAATCTCCTGGCTCGCGGTGTCGAGGTCGCGCACAGTGGTGGTCGCGGCATCGGCGGCGTGGACGGCGTCACGCGCGACCGAGTCGACGCGGGCGGTGGAGGTAGCGATCTCGGTGACGGCGGCGCTCATCTGCTCGGCGGCGGCAGCGGCGGTGGCCGCGCCAGCGGACGTCAGGCTGGACTGCTGCTCTAGCGACGAGCTGAGGGTCTCGATCTGCTCGCCGAGCGACAGGATCGACGAGGCGGTCTCGCGTGCCACGTCGCCCACCTTCTCGTCCCACGAGGCGTCGGTCCACACCACGCAGTACCCGATCATCTCGCCGGAGGCGTTCTTGACCGCGTTGATCTCGGTGTGGAGAGTCGTCTCTCCGAACGTGAAGTTCGCGTGACGCGGGAAGTTGGTGCCGTTGCCCAGCAGCTGCTGGATGCGCGAGGGGTCGCGGTGGAAGCGGTGGATCGAGCCGCCCACCATCTCCTTGGTGTCCACGCCAAAACTGGAGCCAATGGGGCCGTGCAACGCGGTGAGGGATTCGAGAGCCTGGGGGTTCGCGTAGATCATGTTGTGATCCATGTCTGCAACAAAGACGTTGGCGCGCAGCGCATCGAGCACGGCGCGCAGGCTGTCAGCCTGTGTCATCAGGGCGTGGCCCTTCCTGGTGGGTCGCGACTTGGTGAGCATAGACATGGGGACTCCTCGGTCTCAGGGCCTCACACATGGCCCCTATGGCCCACTTATCGAGCCGCAAAGCGCGCTTGCAAGTCATTATCACTATTGGTGTGACAACCTGCACACCCTTGGCAAGCGCGCGTTTCCGAGTAGTCCCGGGACGGCCCGGTCGCGCCCGATATCAGGCGGACTTTGGGCCCGACGCGGCGGGCTTGCCAGTCGCGCGCGCCGGCCTAGGCGTTCTTCAGTCGCTCCCGTAGGGCCTCGATCACACCCAACTGCGGCTGGATCGCTACCGACGCGAGGTCATCGAGCGCCGACCTCAGCCGCCCGCGCACCTGCGGGGCGTCGGCGCCGTAGTGCACAATCTCGTCGAACGCCAGCGCCACCAAGCCCTCCACCGTGTGCGGCTGCCACACCACTCGCGCTGCCCCGGCATCGTCAAGAAAGACGGAGGACGGATCGTGACGAGCGACGGCAGGGCGCAGCACGCGGTGGAGCTCGTCGAGGCACTCGACGGCGGTTGTCGGGTCGTTGACGCCGGGCGAGAGCGCGCGGCACGCAATATCCACAAGCTCCCTGATGCCACAGCCTGGGTCGACGCGCGACTGCCGCGTGGTGGCCAGATGGAACGCGCGCGCGACCTCCTCCGCGGCCTCTCCGTCGCCGATGCCGTGCAGCCGAGCGAGCGTCTGGCCGGGAGCGCGGTGGTCGCCGTGCCTCGCGAGCACCTCGATCGCGCCGCCCTCGCGCTCCGCAATGCGGCGCAGCCACGCCAGGTCGATCTCCGCCACCACGCCGTGTCCCGCCGCACCCACGGTGCGGGAGACGCCCTCGAACGCGACGTCGGGGGCGTCGGGCCTCTCGCTGGGGAAGTACCGATCAAGCAGCGACGCCGAGCGATCCCCAATGGCGGAGACCACCTCGCTCACCTGGATCGATTCGGTGATGTGGCGAATGAAGCCGATGAACAGCACCACCGACGCGATGACCAGGGCGAACGCGAGGGTGACGGACAGGTGCGGCACAAATTCCGTGCCCTGCTCGCGCACCGAGCGCATCACGGTGAGGCTGTAGACGAACGACGCCGTAAAGACGCCCAGCGTGAGCTGCGAGACCCGGTTGCGCAGAAATCCGCCCAGCACGCGAGGAGTGAACTGGCTGCTGGCCAACTGAAGCACCACCATCGTGATGGAGAAGACGAGGCCCGTCACGGAAATCATCGCGGTGGCGATCGTGGACAGGAAGGACCTCGCGCTGGACGGCCCGCCGTCAAACAGCCATGCGAAGTCGAGCGGGTGGCCGATCTCCCATTCAGGCAGAACGAGCGCCACGATCCAGCTGAGCAGCACGACGGCGAGCGGCAGCACCCAGAACGGAGCGAAAAAAGCCTCGATGCGGTTCTGGCCGGTGGGGGACAGCTGCCAGATGGTCAGGCCTGGACGGGCCTCGGTGGGGGACGCCATGCCCTCATGGTGCCTCAGACGAGGTGCGACGCACTAGCGGCGGGCACGCATGCGCCCACCACGCGCCGCCTAGCCCACCGCGCGCTTGACCAGCTCCGCGATCCTGGCCGCCACGTCGTCGTCAATGGCCGTGAGGGCGTAGGACGTGGGCCAGAACGTGCCCTCGTCCAGGGCGGCCGGGTCCTGGAACCCGAGCGTCGCGTAGCGCACCTTGAACTTGCCGGCATCCTGGAAGAAGCACACGACCTTGCCGTCTGTGGCGTAAGCGGGCATTCCGTACCACGTGCGCACGTAGAGCTCGGGGGCCGTGGTGGTGACGATCTCGTGGACGCGCTCAGCGAGGGCCTTGTCCTCCGGCGCCATGCCGGCGATCTTGTCGAGGCACGCCTTGAGGTCTTCGTCCGCGCTCGCCTTGGCCTTGGCGCGCTTCGCCTCCGCCGCGGCTTCCTTCATGGCCGCCTTCTCTTCCTTGGAGAACGTTTCGCTCGCCTTGCCAGCCATGGGGGACACCTTTCGTGAGGCCGATGGGGGACACGCTACTCCGCGCGCCGATAGCCTGGGGGAGGAGTCGCCGCGCCGCCGCGGGCCCAACAATGGAGGTTGTGATGGACGCGGAGCGTCGTCTGATTCATTCCGGTTCGCCGTTCGAGGAGTCGGTGGGCTACTCGCGCGCCGTGGTGCAGGGGCCGTGGGTGTGGGTGTCCGGCACCACAGGCTACGACTACACCACGATGTCCATCTCCGAGGACCCGGCCGAGCAGGCCGAGCAGGCCCTGCGCAACATCCAGACGGCACTTTTCGAGGCCGGCGCCAACATGTCCGACGTGGTGCGGGTGCGCTACCTGATGCGCGAGGCCGCCTACGCGGAGCCGTGCTTCCCGGTGTTCGGCAAGTGGTTCAAGGACGTGCGCCCGGCCGCCACGATGGAGGTCGTTGGTCTGCTCGACGAGAACATGAAGCTCGAGATTGAGGTCACCGCCTACCGTCCCGATTGGGTCTAGCGGCTATGCGCCCGGGGAATCGTCCTTGGCCTGACGCGCGCGGTACGCGGCCGCCGCGGCTCGATTGGTGCACGCCACCGAGCAGTACTTGCGCGAGCGGTTGCGGCTGAGGTCAAGCACCACGCCGTCGCAGTGGTCCATCGCGCAGCGGTCAAACCTGCTCATCTCGTCCGCGCGGATCATGTCGATCACCGCCATCGCGGTCTCCACCAGAATGCGCTCGTCCAGCGGGCGGTCGTCGCTCGTGGCGTGAATGTGCCAGTCGGTGTCGCCGTGACGCACCACGCGGGGAACGGCCGACGCCGTGGCCAGGATCTCGTTGACCATCGGCACGGCGCCGTCTCGGGTGGCGAGGAACAGCTCGCGCAGTCGCGGACGGATCGCGCGGACTGGCTCCAGGTCGGCCTGCGTGGGCCGCTTGCCCGTGTAGCCGAAGCGGTCAAAGTACTCGGCGAGGGCCCCCAGAGACGTGAGGGTGTCGGGCTCCAGACGCGTGTTGGCCAGCCAGACGGCGGACTCCAGCGCCTCCACCGTGTCATGAGCAAAAGCCATGTTGACACCTTATCAAACGAGGCGCTACCGTCATGTGTCATGACCACGTTTGCGCATGACGCGCGCCGCACGCTCGCAGGCTCCACCACGGTGACGGGCCTGGGCTTTGCGATGGCCTCCGCGGCCTCCTTTGGGCTCTCGGGCTCGCTCGCTCGCTCGCTCATGGACGTGGGTTGGACTGCGGGAGCCGCCACGCTGATGCGCGTGGGGATTGCGGCCGCGGTACTCGCCGTACCCGGCATCGTCGCGCTGCGAGGTCGCTGGGTGCTGCTGCGTGCCGCGCTGCCGGTGGTGCTCGTCTACGGCATCTTCGCCGTGGCGGGCGCGCAGCTGTTCTACTTCATGGCTGTGAGCCACCTCGACGTCAGCATCGCGCTCCTCATCGAGTACCTGGCGCCCATCGCGGTCGTGGGTTGGATGTGGTTGCGCCACGGCCACCGGCCCAGCAAGCTCACAGTGGGCGGAGCGGCGGTGGCGGCCGCAGGCATGCTGCTGCTGCTGGACGTCCTGGGCGGCGGGAGCGTGAGTTTTGTGGGCGTGGCCTGGGCGCTGGGCGCCATGGTGGGCGCCTCCGTGTACTTCATCGTGGGTGCTGACACGTCGAATGGCTTGCCGCCCATCACCCTCGCCGCGGGTGGCCTCGCCGTCGCGACTGTGGTGTTGGGCGTGGCCGCAGCGCTCGGGGTTGTACCCGTGCGGTTCACCGCGACGGACGTGCACCTCGCAGGGACGCAGATGCCGTGGTGGGTCGCGGCGCTGTTGCTGGGCGTCGTGACGGCCGCGATCGCGTATGTGACCGGCATCGCCGCGACGCGCCGGCTTGGCGCGCGGCTCGGGTCGTTTGTGGCGCTCACCGAGGTGCTCGCGGCGACCATCTTCGCGTGGGCGCTGCTGGGCCAGGCCCCGGCCGGCATCCAGTTCGTGGGCGCGGGCCTTGTGCTCGCGGGCGTGATCGCCGTCAAGGCGGGGGAGCCGCGCGAGCCTGCGGTTGCCGAGCAGGCACAGCCGCTCGAGCCCCTCGCGGCCTAGGTGGCCAACTGGTAGACATTCGGTGACGCGCGGGTAGCCTTGCCTACGTGAGCGCCCCCGGAGTCTCCTTTGGGGCCGCCGCCGCCGAATACGCGGCCGGCCGGCCCTCGTACCCGGCCGAGGCCGTCTCCTGGACGCTTGGTCCCGGCGGCCGCACGGTCGTGGACGTCGGCGCAGGCACCGGCAAGCTCACGGCGGAACTCGTGCGCCAGGGACACCGCGTCGTGGCAGTTGATCCCGACGAGCACATGCTGGCGCAACTCATGCACACACTGCCGCGAGTACCGGTCCTCATCGGCCAGGCCGAGGACCTCCCGCTGCCCGATGCCAGTGCCGACGCCGTGGTGCTGGGCCAGGCGTGGCACTGGGTTCAGGTAGACCAGGCAAGTCGCGAGGTCGCGCGCGTGCTGCGTCCCGGCGGCACGCTCGGGTTGCTGTGGAACATTCGCGACGAGCGCGTCGACTGGGTGGCGCGCCTGACCGACGTCATCGCGCAGTCGGCGGCCGAGCGCTGGATCAACTCCGATGGTCCGCGCGTCGCGTGGCCGTTCCCCCGGCTCGATCACGCGCGCTTCGAATGGACGCTCACCATGCGGCCCGAGACCTTGCAGTCGATGGTGCGCTCGCGGAGCTCGTACATCGGCGCCACCGCCGAGCAGCGAGCAACGATCGATCGGGGTCTCGCCGCACTGCTCGAGACCATCCCTCGGGACGACGACGGCGCGATCCAGATGCCGTACGTCACCCACGCGTTCCGCGCCAGGCGGCCCTAGCGTCGGCGCGGCGCAGTCACGTGCTCCCGACTACTCGCCGTCGACCACCAGCGCGCCGTTCACCATGCGGGCGGGAAGCGTGCGGATCACGCATGCGGGATCGAGCGCGCCGTAGATGTGGGGGTAGACCTCGCCGTCCTTTGCCGTCTCGATCAGGACTGCCGTGCCGCCCGCCTCCACCGCGTCGGCGTCGATCACCAGCAGGGTGAGCGCATCATCGGCATGTGCCCAGACACGCGCGGCGACGCGCGCTGTCTGTTCCTGGAAGGAGCAGTGCAGATACCCCTCCTGCTCCAAGGTCAGCCCTCGGCCGGAGACGCGGTAGGAGCGAGCGGCTCGCGCCGCCTCCCAATCCGAGGTGAGTGCGAGGTGACGAATCTCCATACGGCCAGTCTGGCAGGCCGGGCCTAGCGGAGCCGCGCCGTCGCCCCCTAGGCTCCGTTTATGCCGGAACCGCGCGTCGAGCCGCCCCCGTTGATCGAGGCCGTGGCCGCGCTGTTCGCATGGGATGCGAGGCCTGCGCGCGAGCGGCTCGTGACGGCGCTGGCGGCTCCTCACGCGGACGCCGAGCCCCCTCTCACCAGCGTGCAGATGCGCGAGTTGAGGGTCGCGGTGGACGCGGTGCTCGCCGCGGCTGACTCGTGGGACGTGGCGGCCGAGCGGCACGCGCGGGAGCACCTATCGCGCGCGATTCGGGTGGCGTTGGGCAGGCCCGATGCGCTTCCGCTGCTCCTCCTCTACGTGCGGCACGCGTGCGAGCAACTGTGGGAACTCACCTGGAATCACCGGCCGATGCTGGAGGTGATCCAGATCGTGGACGAAGCGATGGAGAGCCTGCCCCGGGCCGCCGTGGACCGCGACTCCGAGGTCGCCTGGCGGCTGCTCCAGTTTCTCCGCCACGAGTTTCTCGTCGAGTCCGCGATGCTCACTGGCGCCATCAGCGTGGTGCGCGCCACCGCGACTCAGGCGCGCGCGGCGATCGCCGACGTCAGGCTGGCGGATGGGCGCCGCGGTCGACGCTGGCTGGCTCGCGCCGAGGTCTCGGAGGAGATTCGCAAAGAGGAGACCTACTTTGCGTGCGTGCAGAGCGCGGCCGATGGTGCGTGGGGCTTTCTCCATCACGATGTGGCATCGCTCGACACCGCCATGACGATGATGCGCGACGCGCTCCGTTCCGGCGCGCTGGAGGCGGAGGACGCGAGCGAGATTCGCAGCCACCTGGCGGCGCTTGAGGCGTTGGAGTCGGCGCGGAATGACCGCTGGCTGCATGTGGATCATGGGCAGGTGGTGGTGATCTACCCGTTTAGCCTTCGCTCCACGCGCGCCGACGCGACGGACCGCCTTGTCGCGGACGCTATCGCGGGCGCGACGGAGTGGGAGCTCGCGGGTCTGCGCGTCACTGAGGCGCCAAAGAACGCGCTCGCGGTGTCGGATGCATGGCAGGGAGACGATGCGCTCGGGCGCCACTTTGGCGGTGCGGAGCTGGTGCTGCCCGATCTCGAGTTGAGGCGCACGGTAGGCGACGAGGTTGTGGTGCGCACGGTGGGCGTGAAGGTTCAGATCTCGGCGCTGGGGAATCACGTGGTGAGGTTCGACATCGGCGTGGCCGACGCCGGCCCGGGCGATCTCGCAGAGATCGTGTCGATGGCGTCACCTGTGTACAGCGATCTCCACGAGCTGGCGGGTCTGGTGGCACTGAACGCATCGACTGATGCCCAGGGTGCGCCGACGCGATACGCAAACCTCGCGAGCGTTGCCCGCCAGATCATCGCGGACGTGCACGACGGCCTCCGCGAGCACGTGGGTCACGATTCGAAGGTCACGGCGAGACGAGGACTCTACTCGGTGGTCTCTGTGGTGGATCAGGCCCGCGTCATGGACGGCGCTGAGGATCGCGTGGGCGGGCCGCTGATTCACGCGCGTGACCTGGTGGACCTGGGAGGCGCGCAGCCGCTCCTGCACCCGATGCGTGGCGGCGCCACCTCGGTGTGCGACTGGGCCTCGTACGACCGCGACGAGGTGGACGTGCGCACATTGCTCACGCTCAACGGCGAGATTCTCACCGCCAACGCCAACACCACGATGCTCGCCAGCTTCGCCTCGCCGGCGTACTCGGTCAACACCGTGCGTTCGTACGTCGAGTTCGCATACAGCCTGCAAGGGATGTACGCGGGGTGGAACGATGAGGTGGCGCTGCACGCTCAGGAGACCGCCGCACGGCTCGACCAGGTTGACGAGTTCCTTCGCCAGGATCCGCGATCGATGGATGAGGCCGCCGCCGAGGCCCTGCAGGATTCGCTCGCCGACATCGAGCGCGCTGAGCTCACGTTGCAGCGATTCCTGCAGTCCACTCAGGCGACGATGCTGTTCATCGAATCCCCCTCACTGGTGACGTCGGCGTCGCTGCGGATCGACCTCGACACGGTGCTTGCCGCATCCCGATACCAGGCGCTGAGGGATAGCTTCGAAATGGCCAAGAACGAGGTGCTCGGGCATCGCCTGCAGGAGTTGCTCGACATCGTGTCACGGCGCGTCACGGGGCGCATTGAGCAAGAGAGGGCGCGCCAGACCGAGAAGTCGCGCAGGCTCCTGGATGCGGTGCTGGTGGGCATCGGTGTGATTGGTATCTCGGGGCTCCTGTCGATGCTCCAGGCGGGCTTCGCGTTGGGGGAGCTCCCCACGATGGCCATGGTGGTGGCGCTCGCGACTCTCGCCTTGGTGTTCATCGCAGTGAGTTGGCGCAACAGCGGGACGCGCCGGCGTCGGCCGTCGCGCGACGGCAAGGACTCGCCGTGACGTCGCTAGACCATGTGACGGACCCCGTGCACCTGGCCGAGATCTACCGAGAGCTGCTCGAGCCTCATTTTGGTCCCGAGGAGCTCATCGAGCCGCAGACGCTGATACGCGGAGTCGCCGATGGTGTGATCGATGTGATCGCGCAGCGCGAGGCGGGCGAGTGGCTAGGTGTGGCTGTGGGCGACTTCTCGCCCGGCGTCACACTCCTCAGCTACCTCGCCGTGTCGGAGCATGCCCGCGGAAAGGGAGTGGGATCGCAGGTACTGACGTCCGCGATCCATGACTGGTCCCGGCGTGAGGGCAGCGGGGACCTCGTGATAGCTGAGGTCGAGGACCCCGGCCATCACCCGAGCCATCCGCTGCGCGGGGATCCCACTCGCAGGTTCGAGTTCTATGCGCGGCACGGAGCGCTGGTCGTGGACGTGCCGTACTTCCAGCCCTCATTGCGCGAGGGTCTGCCTCGTGTGCCGCACATGCTGCTGGTGGTGTTGTGGGTGCGCGAGCAAGATCGTGCTGACGACGGCCACACGCTACGCAGGACTGCACCGCTTGTGGCCATGCTCGAGGACTACTTCGAGGGCGCCGAAGGCAGCGCTCGTCCCCAGGATCCTGACGCCGCCGCGCTGTTTAAGGCGTTCGCGGAGGGTCCCGTGAGGCTGCTGCGACCCGGGGTGGGGCCAGGTCGCTAACGCGCTAGCCGTTGACCGCCAGCTCGTTGAGCTGCTGGGACACCGTGTGCACCTGCGTGAGCTGCTCCACGAGGGCGGCCACGCTGTCGGTGGTGGTGCCGGCAGTGCGCGCCACGTCGTTGACCGAGCGGCTGATCTCGTTGGTGGTGGCCGACTGTTCCTCGACTGCGCCGGCGATCGACGTCTGGGCATCGGAGATCTGATGGATCAGATCGGTGATGGCGTTGAGAGCCGTGGTCACGTGCTGCGAGTCCTCCTGCAGCGTGGAGATCATCGCGGTGATGCGCTGCGTGGCGTCTGCGGTCTCCCGGGCGAGTTCCTTCACCTCGGAGGCGACGACAGCGAAGCCCTTGCCTGCCTCGCCTGCTCGAGCTGCCTCGATGGTGGCGTTCAGGGCGAGCAGGTTTGTCTGCTCGGCGATCGAGGTGATGAGCTTGACCACCACGCCAATCTCTTGGCTCGAGGCATCGAGCTTTGTCACACGCTCGGTCGCGTTGCTGGCCGCGTTGACGGCGTCGCGTGCGACGGTGACGGCCTGGGATGCCGACGAGGCGATCTCCTGCACAGAGGCGCTCATCTCTTCGACTGCCGCGGCGGCGGTGTTTGCCACGTCAGAGGCATTGGTGGCCTGGCGATTGAGCTCATCGGTCACGGACATGGCGGAGTCGCCAAGGCGCGTGAGGTCGCCCGCTGTCGCGGCAGACTGCTCGCGCACCGCCAGCTCATGCGTGCGGTCCACCCAGGAGTATGCGAAGCCCGCGGGCTTGCCCTGCTCGTCGACCACCAGGTTGACGCTGGTGCCCAGGCGCGCGGCGCCGAGCTCAAGCAGCGAGTCCTTGGGGTAGTCGCGAGGATCCACCGAGATCGGCTGGTTCTCGGGGAAGTCAGCGGCGCGGATCCCCACGAGGTCGGCGCCGCCAAAGCCGGTGATGGCCTTCAGTCCGTCCGCCGTGCGCTTGCCGGCCTTGTTGGCCCACAGGATGATGCCGTCTGTCGAGACCAGGAACATGTTGACGGGGTAGGAGTCGAGCACTGTCGTCAGCCCGAGCCCGGCAAACGCGCCGATGCCCTGTGCCGACGTGGTGGTGTGGGCCTTACGCAGACGCGCCATGGTGGTCCCTTTCAGGTGTCGTTGGTCTTCCCATCGGCCGTCAGCCTCCGGTGGCAAGGGAACCTCGCGTTACTTGGACTTTGTGGCGAGGTCTCGGAGTTCCGCGGAGGTCTTGTGCACCAGCTGGAGCTGACCGGCGATGGCCGCGATGTCGCTCGTGGTGGCATCGGCCGTGTTGGCCACATCGCTGACCGAGCGGCTGATCTCGTTGGTGGTGGCCGACTGCTCCTCGACTGCACCGGCGATCGACGTCTGCGCATCGGAGATCTGATGGATCAGGTCCGTGATGCCTGTGAGCGCCGACGTCACGTGGCTCGAGTCCTCCTGCAGCGTGGAGATCATCGCGGTGATGCGCTGCGTGGCGTCTGCGGTCTCCCGCGCGAGTTCCTTCACCTCGGAGGCGACGACAGCGAAGCCCTTGCCCGCCTCGCCAGCTCGCGCTGCCTCGATGGTGGCGTTCAGGGCGAGCAGGTTTGTCTGCTCGGCGATCGAGGTGATGAGCTTCACCACCTCGCCGATCTCCTGGCTCGACGAGTCGAGCTTGGTGACGCGCTCGGTCGCGTTCGTCGCCGCGCCAACGGCCTCGTTCGCCACGGTGACGGCCTTGGTGGCCGAGGCGGCAATCTCTTGGACCGAGGCACTCATCTCCTCGATCGCCGCGGCGGCCGTCTGCGCGCCCTCGGCAGTGGTGCTTGCCTGGGCCGTGAGCGCGGTGGTGAGGTTCTCAAGGTTGTCGCCAAGGTCCAGCAGGCGCCCGGCGGTGTGGGTTGACACTGCGCGAATCGTCTCGTCCATCGACGAGTCAACCCACACGACGCAGTAGCCCTGCACCTGACCGTCGTCGTCCTTCACCGCGTTGATATTGGTGGTCAGCCTGACGTCGCCAAACGTGAAGCTGGCGCGGTGGGGAAAATTCGCGGGGTCGGCGAGAATCTTCTCGATCCGTGACGGGTCACGGTGGAAGCGGTGAATCGAGCCGCCCATCATGTCGTCCATCGTCACGCCAAACTGCGCGTGCACTGCGCCAGCGATGCGCTCCATCTGTCGGCGAGCGGCGGTGTTGGCATACACGAGCTTGAGGTCCAGATCGGCGAGGAACACATTGGCGTCCATGGCGTCCAGCATGGCTCGCGAGGACACGCTGGCGGCCAGCAGCGCGTCCGTGTCCGAGGAGCGGCGGCGGGCGAGCAGAGCCATGTCAGACCTTTCTGAAAGGAAGCGTTCTGACACACCATCGGCGCTCTAATTCCGTCGGTGAGGAATGCGTCTCAGAAAAACGGAAGACGTGGCTGGCAGAATCCTGGGGACGAGCGCCGACGACGCCCACGGCCCCCGCGTGGCCGTACCGCGCTCAGCCCGATAGAATGTCCCTCGGTCCGCTTCCGGCCCGCGCCCCCTCCTCAACGAAACGAGTCCCCGCATGCCCGTGCGCTCAGATCTGCGCAACGTTGCCATCGTCGCCCACGTCGACCATGGCAAGACCACCCTCGTGGACGCGATGCTCGTCCAGGGAGGCGCCTACGGTGACCACGCGCACGTCGAGGACCGCGCGATGGACTCCGGCGACCTCGAGCGTGAGAAGGGCATCACGATCCTCGCCAAGAACACGGCGATCCGCTACACCGGCGAGGCGGCTCCCGAGGGCGGCGCGACCATCAACGTGATCGACACCCCCGGCCACGCCGACTTTGGTGGCGAGGTGGAGCGCGGCCTGTCGATGGTTGACGGCGTGGTGCTGCTGGTGGACGCCTCCGAGGGCCCGCTTCCCCAGACGCGCTTTGTGCTGCGCAAGGCGCTCGCAGCGCACCTGCCCGTCATCATCGTCGTCAACAAGGTGGACCGCCCCGACTCCCGCATCGACGAGGTCGTCGAAGAAACGCACGACCTGCTGCTGGGCCTCGCCTCCGACCTCGAGGACGAAGTGCCCGACCTGGACGTCGACGCCCTGCTCGAGGTGCCCGTCGTGTTCGCCTCGGCAAAGAACGGAATCGCCTCGCTCACGCAGCCCGCGGATGGCACGCTCCCTGACGGCGACTCGGTGGAGCCGCTGTTCAAGGTGATCATGGAGCGCATCCCCGCGCCGTCCTACGAGGACGACGCGCCGCTGCAGGCGCACGTGACAAACCTCGACGCCTCCCCGTTCCTGGGTCGCCTGGCGCTGCTGCGCGTCTTCAACGGCGAGATCCGCAAGGGCCAGCAGGTCGCATGGGCGCGCCAGGACGGCACCATCAAGCAGGTGAAGATCACCGAGCTGCTCGAGACCAAGGGTCTTGACCGTGTGCCTGCCGAGTCGGCGCGCGCCGGCGACATCGTCGCGATCGCAGGCATCGAGGACATCACCATCGGCGAGACCATCACCGACATCAACGATCCCCGACCGCTGCCGCTCATCACCGTGGACGACCCGGCGATCTCCATGACGATCGGCATCAACACGTCGCCGCTCGCCGGCCGGGTGAAGGGTGCCAAGGTCACCGCTCGCCAGGTGAAGGACCGCCTGGACAGGGAGATCATCGGTAACGTCTCGATCCGCGTGCTGCCTACTGACCGCCCCGACGCGTGGGAGGTTCAGGGCCGCGGCGAGCTCGCCCTGGCGATCCTCGTGGAGCAGATGCGCCGTGAGGGCTTCGAGCTGACGGTGGGTAAGCCTCAGGTGGTCACCAAGGAAGTCGACGGCAAGCTACACGAGCCGATGGAACACATGACCATCGACGTGCCCGAGGAGCACCTGGGCGCCATCACGCAGCTCATGGCCTCGCGCAAGGGCCGTATGGAGTCCATGTCCAACCACGGCACCGGCTGGGTGCGCATGGAGTTCATGGTGCCCGCGCGTGGCCTCATCGGCTTCCGCTCGACGTTCCTGACAGACACCCGCGGCACCGGCATCGCCTCGTCCATCGCGGCCGGTTACGAGCCCTGGGCGGGCAACATCGAGTACCGCACCAACGGCTCGCTGGTTGCCGACCGCGCTGGCGCCGTGACGTCGAATGCGTTGATGGCGCTGCAGCAGCGCGGCACGTTCTTTGTGGGCCCCACCGAGGACACCTACGAGGGCATGGTCGTGGGCGAGAACAACCGCAACGAAGACATGGACGTCAACATCACCAAGGAGAAGCAGCTCAACAACATCCGGTCCTCGACCGGTGAGGAGCTGGAGCGCCTCGCGCCGCCGCGTCGCCTGACCCTCGAGGAGTGCCTTGAGTTTGCGCGCGAGGACGAGTGCGTGGAGGTCACGCCCGAGAATGTGCGCATCCGCAAGGTGATCCTTGACGCCACCGAGCGCGGCCGCGCCGCCGCTCGCGCCAAGCGCCAGAACGCGTAAGACAGGGGAGCGCCGCATCGGCGCGTGCGTCGGCCGACAAGGGGGAGTCGCTTAGCATGGAGCCCATGTGGAAACGGGGCCTCGGTATCGCTGTGCTGGCGCTCGCCGGGGCTGCGGTGGCCACGATCGGGTCGGTCGCGTATCGCTCCGTCGGCTACCTCGGTCTTGTCCTCGCGCTGCTGCTCGTCGCGTCAGTGGGCCTCTTCGCCAAGACCTGGCACGCGTGGTGGGGCTTTACCGCCTACGCCGCCGCCTGGGCGGTGGTCGCGTTCCTGTTTGCTCAGACGGGTCCAGGCGGATCCGTGCTCGTTCCGAACGACGATGTCCGGGCGACTGTGTGGATCTACGGTGGCGCGGGTGTGATGGCGCTGATCGCGGCGATTCCGCCGTTTGTGTTGGCGGGCAAGAATGTCCCGTCGTAAGCGACTCAGCACTGCCGAGCGCGAGGCGGCGCTGCGGAGGCGTCGTTCCAGGTCGGGCTTCAGGGCCACAACCTCTCGCTTCTCCGCGTCGACTGACGCGCTCGACCCCGCAGCCCAGCCCACCGCGCGCCCGAATCGGAAGCCGCGCACGCCGCGCACCACTGAGCGCTCGACGCTGGCCATGCCGCCGGTGCCCGCCGCGCGGCCCGCCGCGAGCGACGAGCTGCGCCTCGACGACATCATTCGTCCGCTGGAGGACCCGGGCCCCTCGCTTGAGTCCTCACCGGCGCGCGGCGTCACGGTGCCGCAGCCGGACGAGATCGCCACGCCTCGCGGAAAGAAGGCGACCCCCGCGCGTAAGCCGCGCAAGGCAAGCATCAAGAAGTCCGATGCCGCTGAGGCGGTCGCCGCGCCAGCCTCCGACGCTCCCGTGGACGCTGAGGACACTTCTGCAGCCGCCGAGGCCGCTCCCGTGGAGCCTGACGACACTTCCGCACCCAAGACCTCAGCGCGCACGCCGCGGGCGAAGAAGGGTGCGCCCGTCGCCGATGTGGACGCGCCCGCCGAGCTCGAGGCTGCGGATGCCGAGCCTGTCGACGACGCGCCGGTAGGTGTGCTTGACCGTGCGGCCGAGGGCGCCGACGCTCCTTCCGAGCCCGAGCCCGAGCCCGAGCCCGAGCCCGAGCCCGAGCCCGAGCCCGAGCCTGAGCCTGAGCCTGAGCCTGAGCCTGAGCCTGAGCCTGAGCCTGAGCCTGAGCCTGAGCCTGAGCCTGAGCCTGAGCCTGAGCCTGAGCCTGAGCCTGAGCCTGAGCCTGAGCCTGAGCCTGAGCC
>QKAX01000144.1 GCA_003246255.1 Demequina lutea | reverse complement strand
CGTGGTGGTCACCTCGGCCGACGTGCCGCTCGTGGACACGCACCTGCTCGAGGCGATGCTGCAGGACCATCTCGCGGGTGGCCGCGCCGCTACCGTGATGTCGGCAGTGGTGCCCGACGCGACCGGCTACGGCCGCATCGTGCGTGAGGGCGGCGAGTTGGTAGGCATCGTGGAGCACCGCGACGCTACCGACGAGCAGCGCGCCATCACCGAGATCAACACCGGCCTCTATGTGTTCGACGCAGCGACGCTGCGCGACGCCCTCGCCTCGCTCAGCACCGACAATGCGCAGGGCGAGCTGTACCTGACTGACGTGATCGCGATCGCGCGCGCCGCGGGCAGCCCGGTGGGCGCGTTCATCGCGCCGAATGCCCAGGACGTCGAGGGCGTCAACGACCGTGTGCAACTCGCCGCGACGGGAGCTGTGCTCAACCGCCGGGTGCTGGAGCGCTGGATGCGCGAGGGCGTGTCCATCGTTGACCCGGCCACGACGTGGATCGACGTCACCGCCACGTTGGGCCGTGACGCCACGGTGCTTCCCGGCACGCAGCTGTATGGCCACACCGTCATCGGTGCCGATGCGACTGTGGGCCCCGATTCGACCCTCACCGACGTGATCGTGGGCGAGCGCGCCACAGTGACCAGGTCACACGCCTCGCAGTCACGCATTGCGGCCGACGCCTCCGTGGGGCCGTTCTCGTACCTTCGGCCCGGCACCGAGCTGGGTGAGGGCGGGAAGATTGGCACCTATGTGGAGACCAAGAACGCCGTGATCGGCGCAGGCTCCAAGGTGCCGCACCTCAGCTACGTAGGTGACGCGACGATTGGCGAGCAGTCCAACATCGGCGCCTCGACCATCTTTGTGAACTACGACGGCGTCCACAAGCACCACACCAGCGTGGGCTCGCATGTGCGCGTGGGATCCGACAACACGCTCATCGCACCTCTGACCATCGGCGACGGTGCGTACACGGGTGCCGGCGCGATCATCCGCCGGGACGTCCCCGCCGGCGCCATGTCGCGCAACAACTCTCCCCAGCAGGTGATCGAGGGATGGGTGGCAACCCGCCGCCCAGGCACCCCGTCCGCCGAGGCCGCGGCCAAGGCGAACGCCCTCCAGCTTCCGGACGCCGCCGCACAGGGCGGCGAACCGGTATCGTTCCAGGACAGCACGGCGACACGAGGTGAGCAATGACATCGGTGATCTCGAACACGAGCGAACGCAGGCTCGTCTTCACGGGCGGTAGGGCTCACCCCGAGCTCACCGAGGCGGTGGCCGAGTCGCTCGGTATCGAGCCGCTTCCCACCACGGGATACACCTTTGCCAACGGCGAGCTCTACGTGCGCTTTGGCGAGTCCGTGCGCGGTGCCGATGCCTTCGTCCTGCAGTCGCACGCCGCGCCCATCAATGAGGCAATCATGGAGCAGCTCATCATGGTGGACGCCCTCAAGCGTGCGTCCGCCAAGAGCATCACCGTGATCATGCCGTGCTACGGCTACGCGCGTCAGGACAAGAAGCACAAGGGCCGCGAGCCCATCTCGGCACGCCTCATGGCCGACCTGTTCAAGCAGGCTGGCGCCGACCGCATCATGTCCATTGACCTGCACACCGCGCAGATCCAGGGCTTCTTTGACGGCCCGGTTGACCACCTGTGGGCCATGCCCCTGCTGGCGCAGTATGTGCGCACCCGTGTGGCGCCCGACAACCTGACGATCGTGTCGCCCGATGCCGGGCGCGTGCGCCTGGCCGACCAGTGGTCGGACCACCTGGGTGCGCCGCTGGCGATCATCCACAAGCGCCGCGACCCCTCGGTGCCCAACCAGGTCAAGGTTCACGAGCTTGTGGGCCAGGTCGAGGGGCGCACCTGTGTGCTCGTGGACGACATGATCGACACCGGCGGCACCATCATCCAAGCCGCCAACGCGCTGTTTGAGAACGGCGCCAAGGACGTCATCGTGGCGGCCACGCACGGCCTGCTCTCGGGCCCCGCGGTGGAGCGTCTGCGTGACTCGCGGATTTCCGAGGTCATCATCACCGACACGCTGCCGATCCCCGAGGACCGCAAGTTTGAGAAGCTCACCACGCTGTCGGTGGCGCCGCTGATCGCCCGCGCCGTGCGCGAGGTCTTCGACGACGGCTCGGTCACCAGCCTCTTCAACGGCAACGTGTAGCGACCGCAACGTACAACCCAACGGGGGCCGGGCTGATGCCCGGCCCCTGCTGCGTTTCTCGGCGTTGTCTCCGCGACGCGGCTACGCGCACTCGTACACGCGGTTGGTGGCGTAGCCGTCGACCGCAATGACCCACTCGCCGTCGCCGCGCTCCCACGCGAAGACCGAGCGGCCCGCGAGGAAGGCGGCGTACGTGTCGTACGGGTAGCTGAGGTCGATGCCGTCGATGGTGTCGTCCCACGAGGCGCCGTCCATCGTCTGGTAGACGGCCTCGGCGATGGGGTTGCCGCCGTCCACGGGGAGGTAGACGGGGAAGCCGAGCACGTGGGTGCCGGCCTCCACCCACTGCGAGGGGTCAATGTCAGTGGCGAGCGTCTCGTCGGGGCCAAAGCACGCCTCCGCTGCGGCGCGCACCGGGTAGGCCATGTCGTCGCCGGTGTAGGCGTCGGGGTGGGTGAAGGTGTCGACGCCGTCGTCCCACGACACGGCGCCCTGTCCGTAGGAGGCACCGGAGAACGACGACTGCGAGGGGATGACGCCGCCGTACGGCGTGATGATCGCGTAGCGCGCGTCGGTGAGGCCCGCGACGGAGGCGGGCTGGCGGTACTCGACCAGTTGCGACTGGCCCAGGTTCGCCAGCACGGTGGTGGTGCCGCCGCGGCCAAGGAACTCGCGCTCGTCGGGGGTGGTGGCGAGCGTGGGGTAGTCGTTCGCGTCGCCCCAGGCGTGCGCTGGGTTCACGTAGCCGAGCTGCGCGAGCGGCGCGGTCTGCAGCTGCCAACCCTCGACCGGGCTCACCGCGGTGGGGTAGGTGAGCGAGTCGTAGTGCACGGACGCGTTGAGCGCCTTGCCGGGCGTCCCCCAGTCAGTCGAGTAGTCCAGGCAGCGGTCCGATGCCCGGGCGGAGGGGCACAGGATGAGCTGGGCGGCGCTGCCGTCCCACTCGATCACCGCGTGCGGCTCATAGCCGCCCACGAGCCACTCGAAGTAGGTGGAGACCACGGCCACGATCTGCTTGCCGTCGCGCGTGCCGATCTCGAAGTACCGGAAGTCGTCGTCGGCGGGATCCGCGCTGAAGCTGAAGAGGCCCAGGTTGTCGATCTCGACGGGCGCGTGCCACATCTCGCCCGTGGTGGGAGCCTCGAGCCTGGCCAGGACTGCCACGTCGGCACCCGACACGATCTGGTGCGGCTCGGCAGTGACTGACGGCGAGGGCGTCGGCTCTGCGACGGTGGCGCTTGGCGACGGGCTTGGCGACGGGCTTGGCGACGGCTCGTCCGCCGCGGGCGAGCAGGCGGACGCCGCCAGGGCAAGGGCGGCGGCGATGGCAACGCGGCGGGAACGGACTGTCATCACAACCCCTCGGTAGGTCCTGGCAATGACGCTAGTGCAGAAGTGCGACGAGTGCCCGGGAACGTGCCCACACCGTGACGATGCGCGGGCGCGCCGCCGCCTCACCTCCTCGCGTAGCGAGCTGACTGGAACGCCGCTCGTCGAGACACGTCTCACGTCTCGCTGGACGGGGAGCTTCTGAGTCTTGTGCGCTCGGAGCAGGTGGGTCTGCCGTACTGATTGGTGACGTCGGGTATGGCTTGCGCGACGGAGTTGCCGTCACGTCGACCGCGCCAAACGCGATTCGAGTTGTGTCGTCTCCTGGTCACTTCGAGGGCCCTGGGAGAGTGAGTTCGTCATCTCCACCCACGACGATAGTTTGCGTCCTTCGGGGGAGGCCTGGGATGACTCAGGAGGTGGGGCTCGCGCGAGCGGCCGCCGCGACTCGTCAACAACGACGTGACGGCGCCAGCCGCGTGGGAGAAGCTCGCGCAGACGCTGGCCCACACAATCGATACCGTGTGTCACGAGGGGGCCGCGCGCGCGTGGCGCTGTGAAGAATGGGAGATGTCTCACGATGACGAGACCGGACCTGAAGATGTTGCGGACTGGACTGGCATCTCTGCCTGTGCTTGGGGGCCTAGCGCTGCTGGTGTTCTTGCCCACGCGGCCGTTCTTGGCAGGTCCGATCATGCTGACAGGCCTGCTTTTCATGTACACGGGGCTGTTTGTCACCCTCGGGATTCGGCTGGTGTCAGGTGCGCTCCCGAACTGGGTTGAGGCCTGCAAGTGGGCTTCTGCCTCCGCATCGGGCATCAGTGCACTGCTCTTAGGGCTGGCCCTATTCGTAGGCGGCTGGTTCCCGTTCTTTGGCGCCGTCGCGGCGTCCGCCGTGTCGGTGATCTTGGCAATTCCGTTGGGGACACGCCTGGCGCCTCTTGCACGCCGCTACGTGTATGTGCTTTCTGCGTTGGGCAACCTGCTACTTGCGGCGGGAGCTTTGACGATTTGGGCGGGGTACGCGTAGTTGTTCTGGCTCGTGACCAATGCGACGTGGTTGAGGACCGGGCGCGGTGAACGGGTCGCCGACGTCGGAATGCCCTTCTACATAGAACAGCGACGAAAGGTTTTCGGATGACAGTTGAGCCCCGCACCTTACGGTTGCCGTTCCCTGAGAAAGCGTTCGGCCCCAAGGGCTTGCTCATGGGTGGCTTAGCGCTGATGGCTGTGCCACTCACGGTGTCCGCCGC
>QKAX01000187.1 GCA_003246255.1 Demequina lutea | reverse complement strand
GTGCCCTTGCCCGCCTCAAGGCGGTGAAGGATCTGCGTGAGCCAGTAGGTGCCCTCGCGGCACGGCGTGCACTTGCCGCACGACTCGTGCTTGTAGAACTCGGTCCAGCGCTCCACGGCGCGCACCACACACGTGGTGTCGTCGAAGATCTGCAGCGCGCGCGTGCCGAGCATCGAGCCCGCGGCGCCCACCGACTCGTAGTCGAGCGGGGTGTCGAGGTGCTCGTCGGTGAAGATCGGCGTGGACGATCCGCCCGGGGTCCAGAACTTGAGCTCGTGACCCTCGCGCATGCCGCCCGCCATCTCCAGCAGCTCGCGCAGCGTGATGCCGAGCGGGGCCTCGTACTGGCCGGGCCGCTTGACGTGGCCGGACAGCGAGAAGAAGCCCATGCCCTTGGAGCGCTCGGTGCCCATCGAGGTGAACCACTCGACGCCGTCCTTGATGATGGCCGGAACCGAGGCGATCGACTCGACGTTGTTCACCACAGTGGGTCGCGCGTACAGGCCAGCCACGGCAGGGAACGGAGGCTTGAGGCGGGGCTGACCGCGTCGGCCCTCGAGGGAGTCCAGCAGCGCCGTCTCCTCGCCACAGATGTAGGCGCCGGCGCCCGCGTGCACCGTGACGTCCAGGTCAAAGCCGGAGCCCTGGATGTTCTTGCCGAGCCAGCCGTTGTCGTACGCCTCCTGCACGGCCTTCATGAGACGGCGGTAGACGTGCACGACCTCGCCGCGCAGGTAGATGAAGGCGTGGTTGCAGCCGATCGCGAACGACGTGATGAGCACGCCCTCCACGAGGGTGTGCGGGGCCGCCATGAGCGTCGGAATGTCCTTGCAGGTACCCGGCTCGGACTCGTCGGCGTTGACCACCAGGTAGCGGGGGCCGCCATCGGGCGCGGGCAGGAAGCCCCACTTCATGCCCGTGGGGAAGCCTGCGCCGCCGCGGCCGCGAAGGCCAGAGTCCTTGACTGCCTGAATGATGTCGCCGGGCTCCATGCCCAGGGCCTTCTTGGCGGCCTCGTAGCCGCCCTTGGACGAGTACGTGTCGAAGTTCCAGGAGCGCTCGAGCCCCCAGGTGGCGCTGAGGACGGGGGTCAGATCGGTCACTTGTCCTGTCCCTTCCAGCCCTGCTCCTTGGCCACCTCGACGCCAGCGAGCGACGGGGCGCCCGCGGAGGGGCCCTCGTCGGCGCGGCCGTCGGGGAAGCCTGCGAGCACGCGCGAGACCTCCTTGAACGACGCGACCTTGTCGGGTCCGCGCGTGGGCTTCACGTCCTTGCCGTCCAGGATGTCGTCCACAAGCTTGAGCGCCGATTCCGGCGTCATGTTGTCAAAGAACTCCCAGTTGATCATCATCACGGGCGCGTAGTCGCACGCCGCGTTGCACTCGAGCTTCTCGAGCGAGATCTTGCCGTCGGCCGTGGTCTCGTCGTGGCCCACGCCCACGCGCTCGCTGACGCGCTTCCAGATCTCGTCGCCGCCCATGATGGCGCACAGGGTGTTGGTGCACACGCCCACTTGGTACTCGCCATTGGGGCGGCGCTTGTACTGCGTGTAGAACGTGGCGACCGCGCTCACCTCGGCAGCCGTGAGGCCGAGCTGGTCGGCGCAGAACTGGATGCCGTCGGGGCTCACAAAGCCGTCGATGGACTGCACCAGGTGCAGCATCGGCAGCAGCGCGGAGCGCTCCACGGGGTAGCGGCCCTTGATCTCGGCCGCATCCTTCGCGAGCGACTTCAGGGTGGACTCGTCGTAGGTCATCGGTCGACGCCTCCCAGCACCATGTCGATGGTGGCGATGGCGACCACGACGTCGGCCACCTGGCCGCCCTCCGTGAGCATCGACAGCGCCTGCAGATTGTTGAAGCCCGGGTCGCGAAAGTGCGCGCGCCACGGCTTGGTGCCGCCGTCAGAGACGACGTGGCAGCCGAGCATTCCCTTGGGGTTCTCGATCGCGGCGTAGGCCTGACCAGCGGGAACCGGGAAGCCCTCGGTCACGAGCTTGAAGTGGTGGATCAGGGCCTCCATCGACTCGCCCATGATGTGGCGAATGTGCTCAAAGGAGTTGCCCTGGCCGTCGCCGCCCACGGACAGCTGTGCGGGCCATGCGATCTTCTTGTCGGCCACCATCACGGGCTGACCCTCGAGCGCCTCCAGGCGGTCAGCGCACTGCTCCACGATCTTGAGCGACTCGTAGCACTCCTCGAGGCGCAGCACGACGCGGCTGTAGGCGTCGGCGTCCATCGAGGTGGGCACCTGGAAGTCGTAGGTCTCGTAGCCGCAGTACGGCTCGGACTTGCGGAGGTCGTAGGGCACGCCGGCCGAGCGCAGCATCGGGCCCGTGATGCCCAGCGCCATGCAGGCCGAGAGGTCGAGCACGGCGACGTTCTGCAGGCGACCCTTGAAGATGGGGTTCTCGAGCTGCAGGTACGCCATGTCGTCGAGCACGTGGCGCACCTTGGGGATCATCTCGCGGATCATCTCCACGGCGCCCTCGGGGGTGTCCTGGGCCACGCCGCCGGGGCGGATGTACGCGTTGTTTGTGCGCAGACCCGTGATGTTCTCGATGACCTTGAAGGTCTCCTCGCGGCCGATGAAGGCCGTGGTCATCACGGTGGTGGCACCCATCTCGTTACCACCGGTACCGATGGCCACCAGGTGGGAGCCGATGCGCGTGAGCTCCATCATGAGCACGCGCAGCACATTGGCGCGCTCCGGGATGTCGTCGGTGATGCCCAGCAGCTTCTCGACGCCGAGGCAGTACACGGCCTCGTTGAACATCGCTGCCACGTAGTCCATGCGGGTAGCGAACGTGACGCCCTGCGTCCACGTGCGGTACTCCATGTTCTTCTCGATGCCGGTGTGCAGGTAGCCGATGCCGGCGCGCAGCTCCTGGACGGTCTCGCCCTCGACCTCAAGCATGATGCGCAGCACGCCGTGCGTGGACGGGTGCTGCGGTCCCATGTTGAAGACGATGCGCTGCTCGCTGAGGCGCGTGGCCTCCTCGGCCACGTCGGTCCAGTCGCCGCCGTAGACGGTGAACTCGGGGGCCGTGCCGTCGTCGTCGCCCAGACCCGCGGTGGCGTGGGGGGTGGTGTAGTCGGTCGTCATCGCTACCTCCCTACCGGTACTGCCGGCGCTCGTCGGGCGAGGGCACCTCGGCGCCCTTGTATTCGATCGGAATGCCGCCCAGCGGGTAGTCCTTGCGCTGCGGGTGGCCTACCCAGTCGTCGGGCATCTCGATGCGTGCGAGGCCGGGGTGGCCGTCAAAGATGATGCCAAAGAAGTCCCACGTCTCGCGCTCGTGCCAGTTGTTTGACGGGTACACGGACGTGACCGATGGAATGTGCGGGTCCTGCTCCGAGACCGACACCTCCACGCGGATGCGGCGGTTGTGGGTGATCGACTGGATCGGGTACACGGCGTGCAGCTCGCGGCCGGTGTGCGCCGGGTAGTGGACGCCGCTCACGCCCACGCAGAACTCGAAGCGCAGGTCCTGATCGTCGCGCAGGTGCTGCGCGACCTCCAGCAGGTGCTCGCTCGCGATGTGCAGCGTGAGCTCGCCGCGGTCTACGATCACGGACTCGATGGCCTCGGAGGCCTTGTCACCCAGCAGCTCCTCGAGCACGTCGACCACCTCGTCGAACCAGCCGCCGTAGGGACGCTGCGCGGGGGCAGGCTCATAGATGAAGCGCGTGAGGCCGCCATAGCCGGTGGTGTCGCCCTGAGCACCGAACATGCCCTGGCGAACGTTGATGAGGGTGCGGCCCTCGGGGGCCACCGGGGCCACCTCGGCGCCGGTCGTGGGGTTCTCGATCGCGTCGCTCAACGCAGCAGACCCTTCATGTCGGACGTGGGAGTCGCCTCGAGCGCCGCCCGCTCGGCCGCCGCGGCGACCTCCTTGCGGTGCTGCAGCATCGGCTTCTCCTTGGCCAGCTCCTGCACCTTGAGCAGCGCGTTGATGAGCATCTCGGGGCGGGGAGGACAGCCGGGCAGGTAGATGTCCACGGGGACCACGTGGTCAACGCCCTGGACGATCGCGTAGTTGTTGAACATGCCGCCAGAGGAGGCACACACGCCCATCGCGAGCACCCACTTGGGCTCGGCCATCTGGTCGTAGACCTGGCGCACGATGGGGGCCATCTTCTGCGACACGCGGCCGGCGACGATCATGATGTCGGCCTGGCGCGGCGAGCCACGGAAAACCTCCATGCCAAAGCGCGCGATGTCAAAGCGCGGGGTACCGGTGCCCATCATCTCGATGGCGCAGCAGGCCAGACCGAACGTCGCGGGCCACATCGAGCCCGCGCGGGCCCAGCCGGCGAAGTCCTCGAGCTTTCCGATGATGAACGGAGGTGCGTCTGCGTGGTCGTTCATAGATCTACTCCCACTCAAATCCGCCGCGGCGCCACTCGTACACGAAGGGGATCGTGATGAGCACCAGGAACGTCAGGATGGCGATGAAGCCAAACAGGGCGAGCTGCTGGTACGCGACGGCCCACGGGTAGAGGAACACCACCTCGATATCGAAGATGATGAACGTCATCGCGGTCAGGTAGTACTTAATGGGGACACGCCCGCCGCCGGCTGCGCCGGGCGTGGGCATCAGGCCCGACTCGTAGCGGTCGAGCTTGGCTGCGTTGTAGCGCTTAGGTCCGATGAGCGCGCTCGCAGCGAGTCCCGCAACGGCGAGAAGTGCTGCAATGACGATCATCACGACGATCGGCACGTAGGGGTTCACGGTCGTGTCCTTCCGTCGCTATGCCGCCGGCGCGATCTTGACGAGCGCGGC
>QKAX01000014.1 GCA_003246255.1 Demequina lutea | reverse complement strand
GTGACGCGGCCGGTCGAGTCGGTGGAGGTCTTGGTGGCCGTCTGCGACGCGATCTCGCCAAACGCGACCGAGAGCGCGTTGACCATGTCGGACGCAAGCGACTTCACGGCCGAGGCATCGGTGGCCACATCAACCGTCACGGCGTCGCCTGCCTTGGCATTGGCGCCAAGCGTGACCGAGACTCCCGTCATCAGCCCGTCGAAGGTGTTCGATGACTGGGTCACCGTCTCCTCGTAGGCGGTTCCCTGCCACAGGACCACGCTGGCGTCCTGCGGGGCGGTGGCGAGCGACGCGTCAAGTCGGGTCGCGGTAGCGCCCTCAACCGCCGCCTGGTCGCCCACATAGAGCTCGAATCCTCCATCGGCACCCGTGGTGTCCGACGTGAACTGCAGGCGATACGAGGGCGTGGAGCCGCCGGCGACACGCACGGCGGTGGCCTTGATGCCAAGGTCCGAGCCGTTGATGGCCGACACCATGTCGGCAAGGCTGTTGGATTCCGCCGTGACTGACGCGAAGCTGCCGTCGGCCTTCTTGACAGTCAGGGTGGGCGGGTTGTCGGCCGTGAGTTGCGAGCCGTCGGTGACGGGCGCGCTGAGCGACACCTGGCGGGTTGCTACCGCACCCACCGTGAAACTGAGGGAGCCCTGCTGGGCAGTCGACGAGGCGGAGGCCGCGACGTTCGTCGAGGAGGAGGTCGCCTTGTAGGCGTTCCATTGCGTCGGGTCTGCTGCCTTAGCGGCCGCCGACTTCACCGACTGCACGCGCACATTCACGCCCTGGAGGGCTGACAGCGCGCTCTGAAGCTGTGTCTGCTTGGTCTTGAGGAGGGTTTGGGGACCCGCCTCCACCTGCATCAACTGGTTGATGATGTCAGTCGTGTTGAGGCCAGAGGCGAGGCCGTCGATGCCAAGTGAAGCTGCCACCGCGGTTCTCCTTCCTCGTTGAGCTGGCGGTCACGAACAGGGTTGGTGCGCCGACGGCGGCGGGACCACTCGGGCATATGGTCCCGCCGCCGAACTGGCGACAAGTGGCTGGCCTAGCGGGGGCTAGTTCAGCCGGTCGTTATTACCGGAGGAGCGAGAGAACGCCCTGCGGAATCTGGTTGGCCTGCGCGAGCATCGCCGTGCCGGCCTGCGACAGGATCTGAGCGCGGGTGAAGGAGACCATCTCGGACGCCATGTCGGTGTCGCGGATGCGGCTCTCGGACGCCGAGAGGTTCTCGACTGCCACGTTCAGGTTCTTGACGGTGTGGTCAAAGCGGTTCTGCACAGCACCGAGGTCGGCACGAGTGGTCGAGACCGTCTTGATGGCGGCGTCGATCTTGCTGATAGCAAGGTCGGCACCCGAGGCCTGCGTGAAGCCCACCTTCACGGCGGCGAACGCCGTGGGGTCGGTGACCGCGATCTCGTCTGCAGGAACCGCACCGGTAGCGGTACCGTTCGATGCGAAGGAGATACCCGAGCCGAGCTTGTCCTGCACGGCCTTGTTCAGGGTGACCAGGCGAGCGGCCGCATCGGTGCCGGCGTCGTACTTGACGGTCGACAGGTCGATGCTCTTGCCACCGTAGGACAGCGAGCCGTTGAGCTTGTCGAAGTTCTCCGACTTGGTCAGGTCGAGGCCCGTGGCGACGGTACCCGCCGCCTCAGTGCCGGTACCGACGGCCTGCGTCACGGTGGGGTTGATGCCAGCAGCCGACGTCGTGACGTCCACGCCGCTCACGCCGAGGCCGGAGGCCGACATCGACGTGCCAACAGCGACCGAGATGGTCTCGCCGACGTTCGCACCTACCTGGAACTTGCCGGAGTAGGTACCGTCGAGCAGCTTGGCGCCGTTGAACTGCGTGGTGTCCGCGATGCGGGTCAGCTCATCCTTCAGCTGGCTCATCTCGGACTGGATGTTGCCCTTGGCGTCCGAGCTCAGACCACCGGTGTTGGCGGCCTGCACGGAGAGGTCACGCATGCGCTGCAGGATCGAGTGGGTCTCGGTGAGAGCACCCTCAGCGGTCTGCACGACGGAGACACCATCCTGCGCGTTGCGGACGGCGACCTTGAGGCCACCAATCTGCGAACGCAGGCCCTCGGAAATCGCGAGGCCGGCCGCGTCGTCGGCGGCACGGTTGATGCGGAAGCCGGACGACAACTTCTCGAGCGACTTGCTCAGGTCGTTCTGCGTGTTGGACAGGTTGCGGTACGAGTTAATCGCCGCGATGTTCTGGTTGATCGAGAGACCCATGGTGCTTCTCCTCCTTGAATCGGGTCATGACTGCCGCCCTTCCCTGGGCGAGCACCCCACCATTCGTCTGACGGTGGGAGTTGTTAAGGATTTTCTTCGGCTGGGAAGTGCCGGGATGCCGCCGCCCGCGGCGTACATGGGGCCCGCCCCGGATTGCGCCTGTAAGCGAAGAGCAATCTCGGGGCGGGAGGGGGTCCTTAGGAGGCTGCGCGAGTCCAGGCCTGGGCAGCCACGTTGAGGGTGGGGGCCACGGCGGCGGCACCACGGGACTCGGCGGTGCGCGCCGCAATGGACGCGTAGTAGGCCTTGCGGCGACGCTCCACGACGCCTTCGGCAGGGTCGACGCTCGGGACGGCGTCCTGCTCGAGGTTGGCGTTGAGGCCGTCCTTCAGAAGGGAGAGGGCCTCGGTGCGCAGCTGGCTGATGCGCGAGCGGGTCAGGCCCATCTCGTCGGCAAGCTCCACCACTGGACGGTCCTCAAAGAACAGCTGCTCGACCACGTAGCGCAGCTTCTCCGGAAGGCACTGGATGCCGGCGCGCAGGTACTCGACCTGCTCCGCGTTCACGAGGGCATCCAACGGCCCCACCGTGGAGTCGACCACCATGTCGGAGACTGCACCGTCGAACGCGTCCATCGAGAGGATGCGCGTGTCGGCGTCCACGTGCGCCGCGTCGACCTCGTCGACGGAGACGCCCATGGCCTGGGCCAGCTCGGGCTTGGTGGGGGTGCGGCCCAGCTGCGCGGTGAGCTGGTCGGTGACCTCCGAGGCGCGGCGTGCACGGCGTCGTGCACCACGGGGAACCCAGTCCATCGAGCGCAGCTCGTCAACAAGGGCTCCACGGATACGCATGGAGGCGTAGCGGGCGAAAGGAACGCCCTTCGAGTCATCAAATGAACGGGCAGCACGTACCAGCGCCATCGCTCCGGCCGAGGTCAGGTCAGCCCGAGAGACGTGCGAAGGAACGCGAGCGAGCACCTCGTTCACGTTGTAGCCCACGAGCGCCAGGTGCTCCTCCACCAAGGCGTTCGATCGGATCATCGCTTCGTTCATGCCGCCAATAGTGAGGACCGCACCCGGTTGCGTAAAGGCGAGATGTCACACGAGGTGGGTAGCACAGGGCCATCCGGGAAATGTCACACGACACGCCACGTTTTGCGATGTCCGATTTGTCCGACGCGCTTTGTGACCTCGTCCACTCCCCACACATATGTGCCCCCGTTTTGGGGGGCATGCAGAGACACGCCGCAACACGCGAGAACTTCTTGAGTGAGACTTGTCACAGTGGTGTTGAAGTGACTAGTAACAGATCCCGCTTGCGTGCCGATAGGGATCACATGCGGGCCACCGACACCGGCCTGTTGGACGTATATAAGGAGTCATCATGGGACTCAATGAACTCTCAACCGTGCTGTGGCGTGAGCGTGAACTTCTCGAGATGCTGCTCTTCAAGCTTGAAGAAGAGGAGCTGATCCTCGCGAGCGGACGCACACGATGGATCGGCCGCGCCACGCGCGAGGTCGAGGCAGTGCTGGAGCAGATTCGCGGCCTGGAGCTTGGCAGAGCGATCGAAGCCGACGATGCCGCGCGTGAGGTGGGCATCGAGGAGGGCGCAAGCCTGCTCGAGATCGCCAAGGCCGCACCCAGCCCGTGGAACGACCTGCTGCGCAGCCACCACGTGGCGCTCACCGACGTGACCAGCCAGATCGATGCGCTCGCGCACAGCAATAGGGATGTGCTTGCGCAATCGGTTCGCGCGACTCAGGAGGCGATGGTGGGCGTGTCAAACGCGTCCACCACCTACGACCCCAAGGGCGGCCAGGGTCAGCGCATCGACTCGGCCTTCCTGTTTGACCAGGCGCTGTAGCAATGAGCACCTTCTCTGGCATCTCCACCGCGCTGTCCTCGCTGACCGCGCAGCGGCAGGCCCTGGACGTGGCGGGGCAGAACATTGCCAACGCCAACACCGTGGGCTACACGCGTCAGCGGGTGGACATGCAGTCGCTGAACGCGACCGGCGCGCCGTCGATGTTCTCTACTCCCTTGGGAGCCGGCAACGGCGTCAACGTGGTGGGCATCGCGCGCATGGGCGACGAGTTCCTGGACGCGCGCCTGCGCACCCAGACCTCTATCTCGTCGTACAACGGCTCTACCGCCACCACTCTCGAGCGACTCGAGTCCGTGGTGACGGAGCCGGGCGACACGGGCCTGTCATCGGGCCTGCAGCAGTTCTGGTCGGCCTGGGAGGACGTGGCGAACTCGCCCGATACCCCGGCCACCCGCACGGCTCTCATGGGCAAGGCCACCACTCTCACCACACAGATCGCGGATACGTACCGCGCGTTCGAGAGCCAGTGGAGCCAGGCACGCTCTGAGGCCGACGCCTTGGCTTCTCAGGTCAACTCGGCGGCCAAGGCCGTGGCCGACCTGAACGAACAAATCCGTGGGGTCCTCGTGTCGGGAGGATCCGCGAACGAGCTCATTGACAAGCGCAGTGAGCTCATCACCAACCTGTCGCAGCTTGTGGGCGCTACGTCCCGCCCGCAGGCCGACGGCACGGTGAACGTCATGGTGGCCGGCAACCCGCTCGTCTCTGGCGACCGGGCGCAGGCCATCCAGGTGCAGGGCTCGTACGTCATGACGGCGGCCCTTGCCGAGCCGCCGTCGGCTACCGACGCGCTGCGGCTCACCTGGTCAAGCGGCACGCCTCTCGTCCTCGACGGCGGCGAGCTTGCCGGCACCATGACGGCCCTTCAGCCCGGTTCGCTGGGCGGCCCCATCGCCAACGCGGTGGCAGCCGTCAACGACTTGGCGACGCAGGTGGGCACCGCGGTCAACGCGGTTCACCAGACGGGCACCACCCTGGCTGCTCCGCCCAACGACACGGGAGTGGACTTCTTCTCGTTCACAGCGGGCGCGCCCGCGGCGCTCGGCATCAAGGTGGCCATCACTGAACCCAACCTGGTCGCGGCGGGCAACGGCACCAACGGCGCGTACGACGGCTCCATCGCCGACGCGATCTCGCAGCTGCGCGAGGGGCCCTCAAGCCCCGATCGGGCGTGGCAAACATTTGTGGTGGACCTGGGGGTCACCACTGAGGCAGCGAGGCGTCGAGCCGCTGTGTCGGAGACCACGCGCGCCAATGCCGAGAACCTTCAACGCAGCAACGCCAGCGTCGATATTGATGAAGAGATGACAAACATGTTGTCGTACCAACGCGCATACGAGGGCGCAGCCCGCGTGCTCACGGCGATCGACGACATGCTTGACACCCTGATCAACCGCACCGGTCTTGTGGGGAGGTAAGCAGTGATTAACCGCGTCACACAGCAGACGATTCAGCGCACCACGCTGACAAATCTGCAGCGCAACCTGTCCTCCATGTCCAACTTGCAGGCGCAGCTGTCGTCCACCAAGCGCATTCAGCGCCCGTCCGACGATCCGGCAGGCGTGGGCAGTTCCATGTCCATGCGCGCCGACAGGGCCGCCGCCACTCAGGCGCTCCGCAACGCGAATGACGGCTCGATGTGGCTGGGCCAGATCGACACGGCGGTGCAGGGATCCATCAGCGCGCTGAGGCGTGTACGTGACCTCACGGTCCAGGGCGCCAACACGGGCTCGATGGGCCAGACCTCGCGCGATGCGATCGCGACGGAGCTCGATGGCCTGCGGGACACGCTGCTTGACCTGGCTAACACCAACATCAATGGGCGCAACGTCTTTGCGGGCACCACCGCCGACGGCATCGCATTCGATGATGCCTCTACCGGCACTCCCTACGCGTGGCACGGCACCGCCGGCGCGAGCGTGGAGCGCAGGCTTGGTCCCGACGCGACTGTTCGCGTGGACGCCGATGGCGACGCCATCTTTGGCAGCGGCGCGGCGTCGGTCTTCAAGCTCGTGGACGACATCGCCGCGGATCTTCGCGCTGGCGTGAATGTCACCGGCCGTCTCTCCGCTCTCGACGATAGGCTCAACGGCATGCTCTCGGGTGTGGCCGACGTTGGTATCCGCTACAAGCAGTTGACCGACGCCCAGTCCTCTCTTCAGTTCACGGTGCAGAACTTCTCGTCGAGCATCTCTGGCATTGAGGACATTGACCTTGCCGAAACTGTTCTGGAGCTCCAGATGCAGGAGGTCGCTTACCAGGGTGCCCTGGGTGCGACCGCCCGCGTGCTCCAGCCGACGCTGATGGACTTCTTGCGATGAGTGTTGCTGTGGCCCTGGACGGGGCGCGTACGGAACTGCGGGAGCTACCCGAGGTACTCACCTTTGTGGAGCCGCCGCCAGGCATGGCGATGCTCACCACGTTTGACCTTGCCGCGCTGGACGACTCGGGCTTCCTGTTCGCGCTGCGCAGCCTCGAGGCTCCCTCGGTGCGCCTGTTCGCGATCCCGCCGCAGGCCTACTTTCCGTCGTACAACCCCTTGGTCTCGGCCGAGGTGCGCACGGCGCTGGGTATGGATGCCGAGACGCAGCCCGTGATGCTCGCGGTGGTGCACCCGGGTGAGGGTGAGGCGACCACGGCGAACCTCCTGGCGCCCATCGTGGTGGACCCCGTCTCGGGCGCGGCCGCTCAGGTGGTGCTCGACGGCGACGAGTGGCCGCTGCGCGCTCCGCTTGGCACCGACGAGGCCGCGGCCTAGATCCCGGCTGCCCCCGGCCGCGCTCTACGGGGAGTGCACGGGTCCCGTTGACCCCCTCACCACCAGGTCGTAATCGACCTTGCGATCGGTGGCATCCACGGCTTTAAGGCCCGATGCGAGGCACTCCACCAGCAGTTCCGCCGCCTGAGCGCCCTGCCGCGCGGGGTATTGGTCCACTGTGGTGAGTCCCGCAAACTCCGCGAGCTCATGGCCGTCGATGCCCGAGATCGAAATATCCTGCGGCACCGAGAGACCCAAGTGGCGCGCCGCCAGCATCGCACCCAGCGCCATCTCGTCCGACGCGGCCACGATCGCGGTGGGACGCCTGCGCGGATCACCCAACAGTTGCTTGGCGGAGTGATACCCGCCCTCGATGCTGAACTCGGTGACCACAAACAGCGTCGGGTCCACCTCGATGCCGGCGGCCGTGAGCGCCGCCTCGTAGCCCAGGCGCCGCTGCGACGGCACGTGGAAGTCGAGCTCGTGGTCCACGTCACCGCCCAGGTGTGCGATGCGCGTGTGCCCCAGCATGATCACGTGCTCCGTGGCGAGGCGGGCTACCCCCACATCGTCCACCGAGAGCGTCGGCACGCCCTCGAGCGGCCCGCCCACCCCCACGATCGGTTTGCCGGTGCCTGTGAGGAGCGCGCGTTCAGGTTCGCTCAACTCGAGGCTCACGGCGATCAGCGCGTCGTCCCTGCGCCGACGCAACGAGCGCTCAAACACTGCGCCGCGCACGTCGCCGTTGGCGAACAGGTTGTACAGGGTCACGTCGTAGCCGTGGTCAAGCAGGGTCGCCTGCGCGCCCTCGATGACCGAGGTGTAGAACCAGCTCGTGAGGAACGGGACCACGATGCCCACCGTGCGCGTCGTGCCGCTCGCCAGTCCGGAGGCGCTGGGCGAGACCACGTAGCCGAGCTCGTCGGCCATCGCCCTCACCTTGTCGCGCGTCGCCGGCGACACGGGCCCCCGGCCGCTGAGCGCGCGCGACACCGTGGCGACTGACACGCCCGCGCGGCGAGCGACGTCTTCGATGCCAGCCATGAGACTCCTTTGCCCGTGGCCTGTGCGGGCGGTGGCCCGGGGCCTACTTCACGGCACCTGCGGTGAGGCCACCCACAATGTACTTCTGGAGGAACAGGAACAGGATCACCACCGGGATGGACGCCATGACGGCTCCCGCGGCGAACAGGCTCCATGGCGCCCCGCGCTGGTTGGACACCATGTGATAGAGCCCCACCGCCAGTGTCTGCTTGTCCACGTCCACCAGCACCACCGAGGCGATCACAAAGTCGTTCATGCTGAAGATGAAGCTCAACAGCGCCACCACCGCCAGGATGGGTGCCACAAGGCGCAGGATGATGGTGAAGAAGATGCGGGCGTGGCCCGCTCCGTCAATCTTGGCTGCCTCGTCAATCGCGGTGGGCACCGTGTTGAAGAAGCCATACATGAGGTACGTGTTCACTCCCAGCGCGCCGCCCAGGTAGACCATGATGAGGCCAAGGTGCGTGTTGAGGCCCAACGACGGGAAGATGTCGCCGATCTGCAGCAGCAGCAAGAAGATGGCCACCACCGCGAGCAGCTGCGGGAACATCTGCACCAGCACGATCGCCAGCAGGCCCATGCGGCGGCCCGTGAAGCGCATGCGGGAGAACGCATAGGCCGCGAGCGCGCCGATGAGCGTGGAGGCCACGGCCGTGGTGAGGCCTATGACGAGGGAGTTCCTGAACCACGTGAGGTACGGGTACTGGTCGGAGGACAGCAGCGACGTGTAGTTGTCGAAGCCCACGGTCTGGAAGAGGTGGTTGGAGCCGGTGAGGGTTCCGCCCGGGTTGAGCGACGTGGACAGCACGTACAGCAGCGGGAACAGCGCGAACGCGCTGAGCAGCAGGGCCACAAGGTGGCGCCAGCCGGTGGCGCGCAGCCGTTGGACGGGGCCGACGCGTCGGCTGGCTACGGGAACCACGCGCGTCTTGGGAGCAACGGGAGCACTCATCAGTTGATGTCCTCCAGCATCTTGGTCTTGCGGAACATGTACGCCGAGATGGACGCGATGATCACAAAGATGATGATCGAGAAGGCGCTTGCGAGGCCGTAGTCACGGTTCTGGCCGGTGAAGGCCACCTTGTAGACCAGCGAGATCAGGATGTCCGTATGGCCCACTGGTATGGCCGCCGATCTATCGACCGGGCCTCCCTCGGTGACCAGGTAGATCGCGTTGAAGTTGTTGAAGTTGAACGCGAACGACGAGATCAGGATGGGCGCGGTGCTCACCAGTAGTAGCGGCAACTTGATGAGCCTGAACACCTGCCACGGGGAGGCGCCGTCGGTGGTAGCCGCCTCGACCACCTCCTCGGGGATGGCCTGCAGCGCGCCCGTGGTGACAAGGAACATGTACGGGAAGCCAAGCCACAGGTTCACGATCAGCACGGAGACCTTTGCCAGCGTCGGGTCCGTGAGCCACGGGATCTCCGCGCCTCCCAGCAGCGTCTCGTTGATGAAACCAAACCGCGTATTCAGCATGCCGGACCAGATCATGGTGGACAGGAACGCGGGGAACGCGTACGGCAGCACCATGATGATGCGATAGACCTTGCGGCCCTTCATCTTGGGGTTGTTGAAGAGGATCGCCATGAACAGGCCCAGCGCGAACGCGAGCACCACCGACAGCGTCGCGTACACGAAGGTCCAAATGAGCACGTAGACGAGCGGGCCGCGGATCGTAGGCTCGCTCACCGCGCGCGTGAAGTTGTCGAGCCCCACGTTGATCTGCCAGCCGGGCAGCATCTGCGAGCCGTCGGGGGCCGTGAACGCGCCCAGACTCGTGTCCGAGTAGACCACGTCGGTGGCCGTATTGGTGAGGGTGTCCGCCTGCGGGTCGTACTCGAGGTCGGAGATGTATTGGAACGCGCTGCGGCCGTCCAGGGTGCGCAGCCAGCCGTCCATCGCCGTGTCGCTCACGGGCACCGCGAGGTCGAACAGCTCGTCCTGCATCGCGAGGATCTCCGTGAACTGCAGCGTGGTCCAGCCGTCCACGGCGGTGGCCTTGCCGTCAGTAAAGGTCGCGTCGACCTGCTCGAGCGGCTGCTCCGCCGAGCCCAGCATCGCGGTGCCGTCGGGCTCCGTGACAAGGAAAGCGAGCTGATCGCCCTGCTGCACCACCGTCACGGGGTACTGCGGCGAATCGGGGACGCGCGACTGCGATTGGCTCAGCAGCGCTTCGATCGCCTGATCCTTGGTGAGCACGTGGCCCGTGGAGTAGTTAGTGAAGGCGATGTAGAACGTGTACAGGATCGTGAAGACCTGGAACACCGCCAGAAAGACGAGGCCCGGCGTGATGTATTTGGCCGGCATGGCCCGCTTGGAGAGGTAGACCCAGTTCACCGCGAGCGCGCCCACGAGTACCACGCCAAAGATGGCGTAGCTGCCTCGCGTGAGCAGCGTCATCAGCAGGAACACGACGGCGGCATCCAGGATGCCGAGCATCACGATCTTGAGCAGCAACGGGCCGATGCTGCTGCCCCGCAGCACGGAGGCGCGGGTGGGGGTGGTGGTGTCCATGGACGGGGGCCTATCCCTCGTTCGTCGTTGAAGAGTGGGCGGGAGCCGACCGGGGCGGGCGTGAGTCCCGCCCCGGTCGGGGTTCCGTTAAGAGGCGTCGATCGCGCCCTGAACGTCGCTCGTGAGCTGGGCCCACGTAGCGTCGGGGTCGGCGCCATTGATGATGGCGGCCTCGACGGTGCCCCAGAACTGCCACACCGAACCCATCTGCGGGATGGCCGGCATCGGCACAGCATCCTTGCCGGCCTCGACGAAGCCGGAGACGATGCCCGTGGTGTCGGCGGCGGCCACGGCGTCGGCGGCTGCGGTGAGCGCCGGCGGGGTGGAGCTGGACTCGTAGAGCGCCATCTGCACGTCCTCGGTGCCGATGTAGTTCACCAGGAAGTCGTTCGCAGCGACCTTGTTCTCCGAGTACTGGTTCACAAAGAAGCCCTTGATACCGGCGAATGGAGCGGCGGTCTCGGTGCCCGCCGAGGGGATGGGCGACACGGCGACGTTGATGCCGGCCTCGACTGCGGCCGAGACGTTCCACGGGCCAGTGAGCCAGTAGGCCACGTCGCCCGAGTTGAACTTGGCCTGCGCGATGTCGGGGGTGATGTCCGTGGACAGGGTGCCCGCGGCGCCCTGCGCGCCGAGCCACTCGGCAAAGGCCGAGCCCTCGCCGAGCGTCAGGTTGGCCGGGTCGTACGAGCCCGAGTCGTCGCGACCGAACACGGGGGCACCGAATGAGGTCTGGAAGGCGTACAGGTGGTACGGGTCGCCGCCCTCGCCCTGCTGCACGGCGAACGGGATCTCGGCGCCCGAGGCCTGGCCCATGGTGATCATCTCGTCAAAGGTCGAGGGGGCGTCGGGGACCAGGTCCACGTTGCGAAGCAGCGCCACGTTCTCGACCGAGTACGGGAGCATGTAGACGGTGCCGTCGTAGGTGGCGCCGTCGATCGCGGCGGTCAGGTAGTTGCCGGCGGTGTCGCCCAGCTCGAGGGGGGCCACCACGCCGTTGGTGGTGAGCTCGCCAAGCCAGTCGTGCGCACCCATCACCACGTCCGGGCCGGAGCCGGAGTTGGCCTGCTGGATGAAGTCGTCCTTCATGGTGCCGGCGTCGCGGCCCACGATCTCCACCGAGATGCCGGTGGCGGCCTCGTAGTCGTCGGCGACGGTCTGGAGGGCGTCGGCTCGGACGTCGTCGAGCCACACGGTCAGGGTGCCGGTGGAGGCGGCGTCCGACGTGGTGGGGGCCGCGGAGTTGGTGGGCTCGTCGGAGCTGGACGAGGAGCAGGCGGAGAGCAGCAGGCCGCTGGTAGCGACCATGACCCCCGCGAGGATTGACTTCTTTGTCATCATCATGATGATTCCTTTGTGTTGACGCGATGTGCACGCCCCCGACGGGGACTGCCTGGTTCGTTTCGCGGCTACAGTCCGTTCTGCAAGCGTTTGCAATATAGGCACGTTTCGCCTCGCTATGCAAGCGCTAGACATCACGATTCTGTTACGCGACACGCGTCCAATGTGTCCGGTTTTGTGGTCGCCGAGGTCGCGAGGGACCGATGCGGGGAGGGGCGTCTCGGAGCATGCGTAAGCCCTGGTAATTTATCTATTGGGCGCACTTCCCAGCGGCGTCACGCGGATCCGAAATTGCGTCACTCACGGAATGTGAACGTGCACTCGAAACGATATGAGAGCGCTTGCATCGCAAGCGTTTTCAGCGACCTGGGACTACGCGCAGCCATGCCGTCGTGTCGGCAGGCAACTCGTCGGCGGCCGTCAGCGGCCCCGATGCGAGTAGCACCTCGCCGTCGAGCGCGAGCGGCGCGGCATCGACGTTCGTCACCACGCGCACGCCACCGTTCCGGAAGGCAACCGCGCCCGCGGGCGCGTCCTCCCAGCGCAGTTCGCCTTCGCCCAGCCCCTCATCGCGCCGCAGTCGCAGCGCCGCGCGGTACATCTCCAGCGTCGAGCCCTCGACGCCCAGCTGCGTGTCGCGCGCCAAGTTGGCCCACTCGTCGGGCTGTGGCAACCACGAGGCACCGGTGGCATTGAAGCCGTACGCCGCGACGTCGCCCTCCCACGGGATCGGCACGCGGCAGCCGTCACGCCCGTACCGCTCCCCTGCCGTGCGGAACCACGTTGGATCCTGGCGATCGGCATCGGGAATGAACACGTGCTCAGGCAGGCCCAACTCCTCGCCCTGGTACAGGTAGGCCGAGCCGGGCAGGCCCAGCATCATGAGCGTGGCGGCGCGGGCCCTCGCGAGCCCCAGGTCCGCAATGGGCAGGCCGGGCGACGCGGGGCCGATACCGTGGCCCTGCGGGTTCTCGGCCGTGAGGGCCATGCGGCTCGCGTGGCGCACCACGTCGTGGTTGGAGAGCACCCACGTGCTGGGCGCGCCCACCGAGCCGAACGCGTCGAGCGACTCCTGGATCACGCCGCGCAGACCATCGGCGTCCCACGGCGCCGCGAGGAACGCGAAGTTGAACGCCTGATGCATCTCATCCGGGCGCACCCACTTCGCCATGCGCGGTAGCGGGTGGATCCACGCCTCGGCGGCAAGGATGCGATCGGTACCGTACTCCCCCAGCACCGCGCGCCAGCGGCGCCACACGTCGTGCACGCCCTCCTGGCCAAAGTACGGAGTGGGCGCCACCTCATCGCCGCCCATCGAGCCGCCATCCTCAGCGGGCGTGAAGTCCGGCAGACCGTCCTCCTTGATGAGGCCATGCGCCACGTCCACGCGAAAACCGTCCACGCCACGATCGAGCCAGAACCGCAGCACGCGATCAAAGTCCTCGCGCACCTCCTCGTTCGTCCAGTCGAGGTCAGGCTGCGTCGAGTCGAACAGGTGCAGGTACCAGTCGCCGGGCGTGCCGTCGGGAAGCGTGGTGCGCGTCCACGCGGGACCGCCAAAGATGGACTCCCAGTTGTTGGGCGGCAGTTCGCCGGCCTCGCCACGGCCGGGGCGGAAGATGTACCTCGCCCGCGCGTTGCTACCCGGCTCGGCGGCGATCGCCTCCTGGAACCACGCGTGCTGGTCGGACGTGTGGTTGGGCACGATGTCGGCGATCACGCGCAGGCCCAACTCGTGCGCCCTGGCGATCATCGCGTCGGCGTCGGCGAGTGTGCCGAACAGCGGGTCCACGTCGCAGTAGTCCGCCACGTCGTAGCCGGCGTCGCGCTGCGGCGACGTGTAGAAGGGCGACAGCCAGATGGCATCCACGCCCAGGTCCTTGAGGTGCTCAAGCCGCGACGTGATGCCGGGGAGGTCGCCGATGCCGTCGCCATTCGCGTCCGCGAAGGACCGGGGATAGATCTGGTAGATCACGGCGGTGCGCCACCACTCGGTGGTGGCGGGGGCCAGCGGGGTGTGGGCCAGGGCGGTCACGTCGAGCCTCCTTGCGGGTCGGGCCTCCGCTGCGTCGCGGGTATCGATCGCGCCGTCGCGGGGTGCGCCCGATGCGAGCGCTCCGCAGAATGTAAGCGCTTGCAGTGGCGTTGCGCAAGTCGAGGGGACGGGGTGTGCGGCGTTTGGGCGCGTGGCCGCGGGGCGGGCGGCCGTGAGCCGGGACCCGGCCCGGCCAGCAACCACGACGGCTGGATCCCGGGCCAGCCCGGTGGCCACCGTGCGCAAGGGTCGGCCCCAGGGCCGTACCCGTCGCCGTCGGCGCCGCAGCTGGCGCATAAGTGACGTGCATCCCGTGCGAGCGCCCCGATTCCGTGCGCAAGGGACGATCCGACAGTCACTTCTGCACGAGTTGCGGGCCTGGCGCGGCCTGAGATGGGGTGCGACGCGCGGCGGGGGCTCGAGGCGACGCGCGCCAACGCCCAGCGACGCGCGGCGGGGTCTCGAGGCGACGCGCGCCAACGCCCAGGGACGCGCGGCGCCGCAGCCCCGCGCCAGCCCCGCGGCTAGTACGTGAAGGCCGACAGTCGCTGGCGCAGTTGTTCTGCCAGCTGGCCCACCTCGGAGACCGCGTAGTCCATCTGCTGCAGGATCCCGTTTGCCTCGTGCGCGCCCGTCGCCACGCCCGTGATGGTCTGCGCAATCTCCTCCGATCCCAGCGCGGCCTCGCTAACCCCGCGTGACATCTCCTGGGTGGTCGCGGTCTGCTCCTCAACCGCCGAGGCGATGGTCATCTGGAAGGTGTTGATCTCGCCGATGATCTGCGTGATGGCGCCAATGGCCGCCACGGCGGCCTCGGTCTGCGTCTGGTTGGTGGTGATGCGCGCCGCGATGTCCTCGGCGGCACGCGCCGACTCCTGCGCGAGCTCCTTCACCTCGGACGCGACCACAGCGAAGCCCTTGCCTGCCTCGCCCGCACGTGCTGCCTCGATGGTGGCGTTCAGGGCGAGCAGGTTTGTCTGCTCGGCGATCGAGGTGATGAGCTTCACCACCTCGCCAATCTCCTTGGAGCTCTCGCCCAGCTCCCCCACGGTCACTGCGGTGGTCTCGGCGCGCTGCACCGCGGCGCCCGCCACCCGCACTGCCTCGTTCGCGCTCGCGGCGATCTCGCGGATCGACGCACCCATCTGCTCCGCGCCCGATGCCACGGCCGCCACGTTGCGCGACACCTCACCCGAGGTGGTGGCGACGACGCGAGCCTGCGAGCTTGTGCCCTCGGCCGAGTGCGCCACCTCCTCGGTCTGAGTGGCTAGCAGCTGCGCCGCCTGCGCGACGGACTCCGCGCTGTGACCCACTCCCTGCAGGGTCTGACGCAGCGCCTCCTGCGCCGTGGTGAGCGCCTGCGCCATCTGGCCGATCTCGTCGTTGGTGGCCACGTTCGCCGTGACAGTCAGGTCGCCCTTGGCCATGGCCTTGAGCGACACGACACAGTCCTGCACCGGGCGCACGATCGAGCGGCCGAGCGACAGTCCCAGCAGCACCGCCAGCACGGCAGCTGCCGCGGCAACTGTCCAGCTGGTGATCTGCGACCACATGGCTGTGGCGGCGGCATCGGCCTCTAGCGCGTCGACGTGGTCAGTCACGGCGGCCCCCAACGCATCCGTGGCGTTCAGGAGGTCCTCCCATGCCGTCCACAGCTCGTTGTTGAGCATGTCGTAGGAGCGGATCGCGGAGGCGGGAGTGCCCTTGTCCACCTCGGCAATGAACGCATCGTTTGCCGCGACGAACTCCGCCCACGCCGCCTGCAGTTGATCAAACGCCGCCTGCTCCTCGGCGTTGTAGGTGTGGTCGGCGAGCCCCGCCATGACGCCGTCAGCAATCGCCATGTCCTCCGCGAGCCCGTCGCCCAAGTCACTACCCGTCCCGGCGTCGAGGCCTACGTTTGCGGCTGCCGAGATGTACGCCTGCCAGCCGTTGAGGCCGTTGTCGCGGAACCGCATCTCTTGCACGCCGTCGTGCACCGACTGCAGCCTGGCCACCTCGGCGTTCGCGCTCGCCTGGCGCATATTGCCAAGCAACCCGCTCGCTGCCACGGCGAGCAACAGCAGCACCAACACCCCAAAGGCAATGGCAATGCGACGCCCGATGGCAATCGAGTGAACGAACCGGTGCAGCATGAAGACTCCCCTGTTGAGCTTTGACTCGTGGCGCGTCACGCGAACCGCTCCCCCCGCCGGGACAAAAGTCCCTACTAAACCCGTCAACGCAAATGTCGCCTGACCCATCGGCGCGCACCGTTCTCATGTGAGGCGAATGGTTCGCCGAGCCGAAAGGAGGGCAGAACGGCCGTGCGCACCACCAAAAATGGCCACCGCAGCGGGTCACACGACGCCGCGCCAGCGGTGGGCTTTCGATCAGGTAAAACGCCGCACGTTACGATTTCACGCATGGGAGTCCTCGATCGCTTTGAGAAGGGCGTCGAGAACGTGATGCAATCCGCGTTCGCTAAGACGTTTCGCTCCGGGGTCAAGCCCGTGGAGCTCGCGAGCGCGCTCAAGCGCGAAGCCGACGCTCGAGCCGCCGTGGTGGACCGCTCGCGCACGCTCGTGCCCAACGAATACGTGATCCTGCTCTCCGCCGGCGACATGGACAACGTCACCCAGTGGGGCGACGACGCTCTGGCCAGGGAGTTCGAGGATGCGCTTCACGATCACGCCGAACGCCAGCGCTACAGCTTTGTGGGCCCGGTGAGCGTGAGGTTCGACGAGGACGACTCGCTCGCCGTGGGTCGCTTCTCCGTCACCTCGCGCAGCACCAGGGCAGCCGCCGCGCCGGCCACCGGCCGCAACCCGCACTCGCGGTACCCGCTGCTGGACATCGACGGCAAGCGCTACCACCTGACCGGCACGCAGACGGTGATTGGCCGCGGCTCCGAGTCAGACATCGTGGTGGACGACACGGGAGTCAGCCGGCAACACGTGCGCTTCGAGCGCACGGAGTTTGGCACGATCCTCACCGATCTTGGCTCCACCAACGGTACGTTCGTGGAGGATCAGCGGATCAAGGAGGTGACGCTGCTGGACGGCAACGCGATCACCATCGGCCGCACAGTGATCCTCTATTGGGACGGCCTTCCCGCGGAGGAAGACGCCTGATGAGTCAGCTCTCGATCACGCTGCTACGCCTTGGCTTCTTGGTGCTGCTGTGGGCCATGGTGCTCGTCGCGATCGGGGTGCTGCGCTCCGACCTGTACGGCACGCGAGTGACCTCGCGCGGACGCGGCATGCGTGGACGGCGCTCAGGCCGCGCTCGGCCGGAGAAGCTCGCAGCGCCGTCGCGCTCCGCGACCGGCGTGCGCGCCGGCTCCATCTCCACCCGTTCGCCCGCGGCCGCTCACCTGGCCATCACGTCGGGCGCTCTTAAGGGCACCACTCTGCCGCTCGGCGAGACACCCATCCTGATTGGCCGCGCGTCGACCTGCACCATCGTGATCGACGACGACTACCTCTCTGCGCGGCACTGCCGCATCTTTCCGGAGAACCGTCAGTGGCTCGTGGAGGACCTGGGTTCCACGAATGGCACCTTCCTGGGAAACCAGAAGGTGGAGGATCCGGTGCCATTCAACCTGGGCGATCGCGTGCGCATCGGCGCCACGACGCTGGAATTGAGGTCCTGACATGTTCCTGACGCTCCGCTTCGCCGCGCGTAGCGACGTAGGACTGGTGCGCGCCGACAATCAGGACTCGGGCTTCGCGGGCCCGCACCTGTTGGTCGTGGCCGACGGCATGGGCGGCGC
>QKAX01000181.1 GCA_003246255.1 Demequina lutea | reverse complement strand
AGGTCTTCACCACCAACGACGAACGAACCGCAGCACTGGCACCATGGATCGAGTACTACAACACCCGACGCCGCCACCAAGCCCTCGGCGGACTCCCACCCATCAGCCGACTGACACCAACGTCATGACCGAGTACAACTAGGCGGCGACTTGAGGGGGTCACATGCCATACCTGATCGTGATTGTGCTGATCATCCTGTTGATCAGTTTGATCATCACCTACTGGCCGATTGCACTGGCCTTGGCTGTCGCACTCGCGATCCCGCGCGTGGTGCGGTACATCCGCAAGCGTCGCTACTTTTCGAGCGACCTCTTCCTTGCCCACAAGAGTGAGATCGCTTCAGTCGTTGCAGAGCACAATGACATCGCGACCTATGCGAGGGCACTGCGAAGCTCAGGCGGTCTGATGCTCGGTGCGACCGCAACAGGCGCACAAGCACACCTCGCGTCCTTCGAGAACACTAGCCACCACAACTATCGGCGCGACCGAAATGTCGCAGCGTACGCAGACGGCAACGTCCACAACTGTTCGTTGCAAGTCGTGCGCAATGCTGCGGCTGATCCGCTGAAGTACCTGTGTAAGTACTTCGAGATAAAGCCGACGGAAGCCGCGCTAGAAGCGGTGGAAGATCTTGGTGAAACGGTGTCGCGCCTTGAAGAAGCTGTCAACAACCTCTCTGCGCGCGAGCAGGCGATCGCGACGGACTTCAATCCACCAGCCTTCATCCTCAAGCATTACAGGCAAGAGTTCATGGCTCAGGTCGGGGTGGACCTCGCTCCAATCACCGTTCCCTACCCCGAGTACCGGTTTGAGTATGTGAGCGCTGGCGGCAATAGCGCTCAACGTACGACCGTGACACTCAACACGGAAACGATCGATGCACTCGTCGAGTACCTCTCCACCAAGATCAAGTTCCTGAAGAGCGCGGCCGGCCAAAGGGCACTCATGACCGCGACCCTGCGGAACTCCATCAAAGTCAGAGACAACTTCACGTGTCAGCAGTGTGCAATATCTACAACCGACGAGCCACACCTACTTCTCGAGGTTGACCACATCCTGCCAGTGTCCAGAGGCGGGCTCTCCACCGTCGAGAACCTCCAAACCCTGTGCTGGCGGTGCAACCGAACGAAGTCCAACAAGCTTCTGGGCACACAGCCGTAAGTACTAGGCGTTCTACGCGGCTGGGACGGCGTACGCCAATCCTCGTCTTGTGCCCGTCAGGCGTCTCAAAGATGGCTTCGTGAACCTCGAGCGGCGTAAAGGTTCCTCGATTCTGGTTTGCCCAACCGGGCATGCGCAGCGTGGGTGACGAGGTGGATCGAGCATGGCAGCGAGGTCCGACACCGGCGATGTGGTGTCGCACTCCCCGTGACTACGTGGGCGACGGAAAGGTCTCAAGTAGAGATGTAGCGCCCAGACCCACGAGTGCTCCGATGGCAGTCGTGCCCCGTTCGGCGGTACTCGAGACACGTTTCAACTAGAGGTGTTCCCGTCAGGGGCTCTGGAGCAAGATAGCGGACGCTACCGCGATGGAGGCCGCCGGCACCGCCGGAGGCGTCGCCTACGGAACGTAACGGTAATACCTCTTCATCAACTCGCCATTTCGGTGCGCGGGTGGTGGCGAGGAGTACCGACGCATTACTTGGTGGCCGCTCTCCTGGCACTCCCTGTCAAACTCTCAAGTATGGAAACCGGCCAGTTCTGCCGCAAAGCCCGTCGGTTGGCCCTGACAGAATGACCCCATGGACGTCGAAGCTTTAAGCGTCGCTGCGGTGGAGACCGCCATCGCCGTGTGTTCGCGGCTGAAGACCTATCTCGCCAAGAATGACAAGACCCCTTTCACCGACGGCCACATCGATATCTACCGGGATGAGCGCCAGACGAAGGAGAACTGGTCCGGCCGAGTCTCGGTTCAAGTCAAGGGCCGGCGAGACAAGCGGACTCGCAAGGAGGTGGTGAGTTGGCCGATCTCTCGCGTGGACGCGGCGGCGTACCTTCGCGACTCGGGCGTCTTGTACTTCTATGTCTCAGTTCATCCCGTTACCGGCAAGACCACGGTGTACTACGCCAACTTGAATCCTTTCCTCTTGGCTGACCAACTTGAGCGCACCGACGAGACCGCATCAACGATTTCGGTCGGACTCCGCCCCCTGCCGAAGTCACCAGAGGCAATCGAACGCATTCTCGGAGTTGCCCTGGTCACCCGTGATCAACACCCGGGCGCGGGTATCGACGAAGCACTCTTCGAGCGTGCCAACGAGATCACACTGCACTCCGTAGAAGCCCCCGACTTCGAGAAGCCGACAAAGATTAACCTCGACGCGGGCGACGTTGCGGTGGTCTTGACCACCTCCGGTGGGATGAAGGTGCCAATATCCGGATATCTTGAGATCACGCCGCCGCACTATCAACCTCACTTAGCCGAAGGCAGTATCGCCTCCGGGGGTGTGGTCTATGCCGAGGTCTACCGTCAGTTCCTCGATCCAGACACCGTAAGACTCACCCTTGGTCCGTGCATCAGCATCGACCTCTCCCGTGACGCCGATCAACTGATGATTAATGCCCACCTCGAACTTCACGGCACATTGAACCAGCGCGTCGCCGCGCTCAAGTTCATGCGCTCCTTGAGCAACACGGGATTGGCCTCTATTAAGGGGGTGGAGTCGCGACTGGGAACCACCAGCAATCCAAGGCTCGGCCGTGAACTCGAAGATGTGCTCACACCGTTGGAGGAGCTAGCTGCGCTCTTCGACCGACTCGGCGTGAACTCAGACCTCGTCGACATTGACGGGCTTGATCGGAAGCAATTGGCGAGCCTCGGTGCCTTGCACCGCGCAATTGTGCTCGGCGAGGAACTGTCGCTAGAGCCCCAAGGCCCTGGACTGCTCCGACAGGATCTCGGCGAATACTCATTGATGCTCCTGATTCAACCCGGCAACAATCCCGGATACTGGAGAGTCGTCGATGCTTTGGCTCCTGGACTGCAGTTCCGGATGTGGGCGCACGGAGACGACGGTCCAGCATCTGCCTTCCCAGTGACCATCTACGACTGCATCGAGCCCAGCGAAGTGGCGGGCGTCCTCAATCTCCATCTGGATTCCCTTGTAGAGAGCTACGCGACGCTCGCGGACTGGCCAGAGACTACTTTCGGTCGCGCGAACCTGTTCTTGCTTGAGCTCATCGCGGCCGCCGACGCACGAGTTGACCGAAAGGCAGAGCTTCTCGACGCCGCGTCACGACTCAATACGTGGCTAATCGACAGTGAGGGACCAGAGGACATCCATCTCGTCAATCAGTGGCAGATTGCGCACCGGCAACAAACTCTCCAAGTGGAGGACCTCGATGAGATCCGGGCGTTGCGCCAGCGCGTCCGAAGGAGGAGGAGCGATCGCGTTCAGCGCCTCCTCGAGGTATCTCTCAGCCTCTTGCTACAAGATCGTAGCGAAGTGGTCTTCCTGACTGAACGCCTACCTGGCGACGAGCTTACGGACCTTAAGCGGTGGCCCATCTGGTCGCTCCACAGGGGTGAAGTTCAGGACGGCGCGAACTCGTAGTCTCAGCGATGCGAGCGCGCTACTCCCCCTCGCCCCCACCCACCTCCAGCGGCTTGGCCGCCGGCACCACCAGCATCGCCAGCAGCGACACCACGCCCACGGCGAGCATCGCGTCGAGCACGCCCACGCGGTCGCCCAGCAGGCCGATCAGCGGCGGGCCTACCAGGAACGCGCCGTAGCCCACGGTGGAGACCACGCTCAGGCGCAGCGCCGCGCGCGCCGGGTCGTCGGAGGCCGCTGACATGCCCACCGGGAAGCCAAGACTCGCGCCCACACCCCACACCGCCACGCCAATGAAGGCGAGCCACACGGGTCCAAACACCACCATCGCGCAGCCCGCGATGGCCGTCACGAACAGCACCTGCAGCACCCGCACGCGCCCGTAGCGATCCAGCATGCCCGTGCCCAGGATGCGGCCCGCCGTCATGAACAGCAGGAACACCGCGAGCGCGACCACGCCCAGCGCATTGGACGTCCCGTGCCCGTCCACGAACGCGACCGCCATCCAGTCATTGGCCGTGCCCTCCGCGAATCCGGCGGCCAGTACCATCACGCCGATGAGCAGCGTTCGGGGCTCGAGCCACGGCGAGCGGGCCTTGGCGGGCGCGTCGACCGGGGCGTCGGCATCGGCATCGGCATCGGGCACTGCGTCGGTGACGTCGTACGCGGGCAGGAACACGCGCGTGGCCCAGAACACTGCCGCCGCACTGAGCGCCACCACCGCGCCCACGTGCGCCACGAGCGGCACCTCGAGCCACGTCATGAGCGCTCCGATGAGCGCGCCCGCGACGGTGCCGGCGGAGAAGCCCGCGTGGAACCACGGCATGATCGAGCGGCTGAGTCGCTGCTCCACGATGGTGCCCTCGAGGTTCTGCGCGACGTCCCACATGCCAAAACCCAGGCCCAGCACAAACAGCGGGATCGCGATCACCCACAGCTCCGCGCGCGCCTGCACGGCCACCGCCGTGAGCACCAGCACGGGCAGACCCAGCGCGGCACCGAGGCGCACGGTGTTCGCGGCGCCGATGCGGTGCGCCACCCATCCCGCGGAGGGAAGTCCAGCGAGCGAACCCACGGCGATCGCCAGCAACAACAGCGACAGCCTGCCGGGGGTGAGGCCCAGCGTCTCCTTCACATCGGGCACGCGCGCCATCCACGACGAGAACATGAAGCCGGTGACGGCAAAGGCCACCATCACGCCCAGGCGGGCGGCGGCGACGGGACGGGATACCGGCGCCGACGCGCGGGCAGCAGAGGTCATGCGCTTACAGTCCTGGATGGGGTGCCCCCGGCGCAAGTCCGGCCCGGGTCTCGGGGCGC
>QKAX01000092.1 GCA_003246255.1 Demequina lutea | reverse complement strand
ACCGACGAGACGCCGTACAACGTGGAGCAGTCCATCCCGCTCGCCGAGCGCGGCGAGACTCTCGGCTGGGCCATGGCGCTCGTGGCGGAGAAGGCGGGACCGGACGGCCAGCGGCTCGACGTGACCCGCGCGCGCGAACTGTGGAACCTCGCGATGGAGGCCCCCGAGCCCGACGACAAGGTGTGGTCGCACGCGGACTGCCACGGCTCCAATCTGCTGAGCGACGGCGGCGACTTCGCGGGCATCATCGACTGGGGCAAGATGGCCGGTTGCGACCGCGCCGTCGACCTCGCGTTCCTCTACACCGCGATGCCGGCCGATGGCGTGGACGCCGCCTTTGCCGCGTACAGGGAGGCGACTGGCATCGACGACGACGGGCTCGAGGCCCGCGCTCGCGGCATCGCCGTGGCCAAGGCGGCCAGCTGGGCCACGTTGGATCGCGAGGCGAACGTGGTCATGGCGTGGCGCGCGTTCGAGGGTGTTGGAGTGCTCGCGCGGTAGCTGGGGCGGCTCGGTAGCCTGAGCGCATGAGCCGCCGCCCGGATGACGACGAGACCTGGCTCGCGCCGTTTGGGGCGCTGGACCGACGCGTGGCGCGGTGGAGCCTTGCCCTCCGTCGCGACGGGGCGCTCGCGGCGGTGCTCGTGTTTCGCGGCACGGAGCAACAGGTGATGGAGTGGTTCGAGCATCACGCACGTCGCGTCATTTGGACGCCCGACCTCGTGAAGCCTTTCGTCTTTCGACGGTCGCCCCAACACCTGCTCGGACTGCGCGCGGATGGCGTGTTGCTCCGCGCAGCAGAGCCGTATGCGTGGCCCTTCAACCGAGGCCGCACGACCTTGGCGTGGGATCAGGTCACGGTCTACGCGGCGCAGGAGAGCGGCTGGACTCCGGTGCGGCTGGGCGACGACTTCTTCGTCATGGGAGCCCTGCCGGCCGAGCAGTTGAGAGCCGCCCAGGCGGCGCTCGTGAGCCGGTCGGAGGCGCCTACGGAGTAGCCACCGCGCCGCGCGGTCGCAGCAGCCACCGCGCGGCGAGTCCCACCACCAGCGCCCAGAATGCCGAGCCGACGCCCAGCACGCTCACGCCGCTCGCCGCCAGCAGCATCGTGGCGACGGCCGGGATGCGGTCGCTCGCGTGCCTGAGCGCGCCTGCCAGCGCCGACGCAAGGGTGCCCAGCAGCGCGAGTCCCGCGACGGACTCGACGAGCCCCGCGGGCGCAACGGCCACGAGCGCAGTGAGCGAGGCCGCGCCGGCCGCCATCACCAGGTAGGCCGAGCCCGCCGTGGCGGTGGCGATCCAGCGCCGGGCGGGATCGGGGTGTGACTCGGGCGAGGCGGGCAACGCCGCCGTGATGGCGGCGAGATTGAGCGCGTGCCCGCCGGAGGGGGCGCCGGCCATCGTGGTCACGCCGGTGACCACCATCGTCTCGCGCCACGGGACCGTGTAGCCGGCGGCCCCCAGGACCGCGACGCCCGGCACGTTCTGCGAGGCCATCGTCACCACGAACAGTGGCAGGGCCAGGCCCACGATGCCAGCCCACGTGAACGCGGGTGCCGTGAACGTCAGGTGCGGCGCGGCCACGGGGATCCCGTCTCCCTGTAGCGCCGCCACGATCATGAACACGAGCGCGAGCCCAAACGCGGCGGGCGTGGCCCAGCGCTGGCTCACGCGCTGCATCACAAGCCACACCAGAATGAGCGGCGCGACAAGCCACGGCGACACGGCGAGCGCCTTGAACGGCTCGAGGCACAGCGTCACGAGCACGCCTGCCAGCATGGCCTGCGCGATGGGCGCCGGGATGGCGGCGATCGTGCGGCCGAGCCACCCCCACAGACCCGTGGCCACGATGAGAGCGCCGGTGATCAGAAATGCCCCGATCGCCGCGGGCCAGCCGCCCGTCACGTAGCCCTGCGTCGCGAGCAGCGCGGCGCCCGGCGTGGACCACGCAAGCGTCAGCGGGGTCTTGAAGCGCCAGGTCAGCCACAGCATCCCCAGGCCCTGCAGCACGCACAGCACCGCGAGGCCCGAGGCGGCCTGCGCATCGGTCGCTCCCACGGCGCCCAGGCCAGCGAGCACCACGGCAAACGACGACGTGAAGCCCACCAGCGCTGTGACGATGCCGGTGGCGATGGGTTGGGACAGATCGCGCCTCATGCTGGGAACAGTAGTGCGCGGCGTGCGGGCCACTCGGCGCTCGCTGGCACCGGGTGTGCGCCTAGTGCGCGAGCAGCACCTCGACCAGCGCGGGGACGGAACTCTCGATCGGCTCTCGGATCACGCGCGCCGCGTCAGCGTCGTAGTCGGTGGGCTCCGCGTTGACGATGATGAGGTCGGCCCCGGCGCGCACCGCCATGCCGGCGAGGCCCGCCACGGGATACACGGACAGCGTGGTGCCTATCGCCACGAATACGTCGCATTCCTGCGCTTCACGGATCGCACGGCCAAGCGCCGCCTCGGGGAGCTGCTCGCCAAAGTAGACGATGTCGGGCTTGAGGACGCCGCCGCACGCTCGACACGCGGGATCGGGCTCCGCCCCCAGCCGTTCGATGACCGATGCCGTGGAGAGTTGCAGGCCGCACGCGACGCACGACGTGGTGCGCAGGGTGCCGTGCAGCTCCACCACCTGATCCGCCGCGAGTCCTGCCGCCTGGTGCAGGCCGTCGAAGTTCTGCGTCATGACGCAGTCGGCAGCGCCGTGTGTGACGAGGCGCGCCAGTGCCACGTGCGCCGCGCTCGGTTGCGCGCTCCACGCGGGGTGGTCGCGCCACTCGGCCCAGCCGTCGCGGCGGATCTTGGCGCTCGACATGTACGCGTCGATGTCCAACAGCGCTGCTCGCTCCGGCGTGAGCGTCCACACCCCTGCGGGGCCGCGGAAGTCGGGGATGCCGGAGCCCGTGGAGATGCCCGCGCCTGTCAGCACGGCAACGCGCGGAGGGGTCATGCGTCCAGGCTATGCCCTGCCGCCACGGCCTCGAGCGGGACATCGGACTCGTCCACCACCACCGGCTCCGCTCCGCGGCAGGCCGGGGCGCCGGCGAGCAACTCGAGAAGGTGAGGCACCGCCGCCTGAGCCGCCGCCGCGCGGGACTGCACCACGGAGACCTCCCAGCGCGGGGCGTCGGCCGGGAGCGTCACCGTCACGAGGCGCGCCCCCTGCGGCTTGTTTGCCACGTGCCGGGGCACCATCGCGACGCCGAGACCGCGGTCCACAAAGTCGAGCAGGGTGTGAATGTCGCTCACCTCGAACGGCACGCGCCTGGCCAGGCCGCGGGCCTCGAACGAGTCATCTACCAGCGGCCTCATGCCCCACGTGGGGTCCAGGTCCACGTAGACGAGCGACGCGAGGTCCTCCCAGCCGATCGACGAGGCGCCCGCGAAGGGGTGCTCGGGCGGGCACACGAGCACCAGGTCCTCGTGGCCGAGCTCCTGGTGAGGCAGCGAGCCGAGGTGCGAGGCCGCCCCCACAAACGCCACGTCGAGAGCGCCCGGCGAGGTGGGATCGGCGCGCAGGGCGTCGAGCAGCGCGTGTGAGCCCGCCTGTCTGAACTGGATCTCTACCTGGGGGTATCGGCGGTGGAAGCGATCCACCAGGGTGGTGACGTCCACCACGCCGAGGCATTGCTCGGTGCCCACGCGCAGAGTTCCGCTCACCTGCCGCGTCGCCTGGACCACGGCGTCGCGCGCGGCGCGGGACTGCTCCAGCAGCGCACGGGCGTGCGGGAGGAGGGCGTGAGTGGCGGGTGTGGGCTCGACGCGGCGTGTGGTGCGGGTGAAGAGGGGCGTGCCCAACTCGTCCTCGAGCGAGCGAATCGCCGCGGAGAGCCCAGACTGCGACACCCCCATGAGCTGGGCCGCGCGCGTGAAGTGTCGCTCGTCCGCGAGCGTCACCACGTACTCCATCTGCCGCAGATCCATTGATCGCCTCCAGTCATGAGAATCATCAGAAAGAGTCGTTGGACTTCTGAGTCTCTGGTTCCTATTGTCGAGGAGGAAGCCCTCACGTCAACAAGGAGGTTCACGTGCGCCAGCGCACCATCGGTTCTGTGACGGTCTCTCAGATCGGCCTGGGCGGCATGCCCATGTCCATCGAGGGACGCCCCGAGCGGAGCCAGTCCATCGCCACCATTCACGCCGCGCTCGACGCCGGCGTGACCCTCATCGACACCGCCGACGCGTACCACCGCGACGCGAACGAGGTGGGCCACAACGAGTCGCTCATCGCGGAGGCGCTGCGCTCGTACGGCTCCGACACGTCGCACGTGCTCGTGGCCACCAAGGCCGGCCACCTGCGGCCCGGCGACGGCTCGTGGACCCAGAACGGCGACCCGGCCTACCTCAAGCAGGCGGCCAAGGCCTCGGCCCAGCGCCTGGGCGTGGACGCGATCGGCCTCCACCAGTTCCACCGCCCCGACCCCACGGTCCCCTATGCGGACTCGATCGGCGCCATGGTCGAGCTGCTCGACGAGGGCGTGATCCAGATGGCAGGCATCTCCAACGCCAACCCGGAGCAGATCCGCCTGGCGAACGAGCTGCTCGGCGGCCGCCTCGTGAGCGTGCAGAACCAGTTCTCGCCAGCCTTCACCTCCTCGTACCCCGAGCTCGAGCTATGCGCCCAGATGGGCATCGCGTTCCTGCCGTGGAGCCCGCTGGGCGGCATCGGCGGCGCGGCCAAGGTGGGCGAGCGCTTCACGGCCTTCCAGCAGGTGGCCGACGCCCACGGCGTCTCCCCGCAGCGCGTCACCCTGGCCTGGCACCTGGCCCTCGCGCCGGTGGTCATCCCCATCCCGGGCGCCTCGAAGCCCGCGTCCATCACCGACTCCGCCCAGGCGTCGGACCTTGAGCTGACCGCCGACGAGGTGGCGCTCCTGAGCAAGGTCTTGGAGGCCTAAGCA
>QKAX01000179.1 GCA_003246255.1 Demequina lutea | reverse complement strand
GCCCTGGTCAGTGTTGAGCCCGCTCGCATCGCCACACGAGCCCTTGGACTTGAGGTGGTTGACCACGAGCGTGACGTGCTCGGACCCGTTGCGCTGCACAAACGACTGCGCCACCGAGGGGCGGTTCAGGTCGTCGTCAAAGCGGGCGTCCACCGACGAGTCCATGACGGTGAAGTCTCCCGACGCACCCACGGTCTCGTCGTTGTAGATCATGCCAACGCGAATCACGTCGGTGCCCACCACGCCGGTGTCCACCGAACGCCACTTGTCAGTGCCCTGCAGCGCGTTAAGCCCCGCCGCGAGGTCGGCAGCCGGGTCAACGCCAGGGGTGTTCTCGAGCTCCATGAGCGCGATCACGTCGGCGTCCAGAGCGTCGAGCGCGCTCAGCAGCTTGGTGCGCTGACGCTCCTGCTCCTCCGCCGTCTCTGCGCCACGGCACTCCTGTCCGTAGCCCACGGGACCACACTGGTTGGAGCCCGCATTGAGCGTCAGGAAGTAGTTGAGCACGTTGAAGCTGGCCACCTTGAGCGAGCCTCCCACCTCGGCCGGGGCCGTGGGGCGCGGGTTTGCCGCCTGGAAGATCGGCACGGTGCCGCCGGGCACGAGGCCGATGTCGGACAGATCGCCCACGGGGCGCACGCGGTACGTGTTGGGCGAGCTCGAGTAACCGCCCCACGTGTACGTCATGACGCCGGTGAGGCCGGCCGTGTAGTCGCCGCCGCGCAGCGGGTTCGACGCTGTGAGCGGGTTGCCGCCCTCGGCGAAGATCGGGTCCGCGTTCTGCGCGTTGGTGGCGTCATCGATGGTGATGCGGTTGAGGTTGTTAGCGGCCTGGATCGCCTGAGCGGCGGCACCAGGGGCGGCAACCGCGGTGGGCTGGTCGAGCTTGCCGCCCGAGGACAGCACCACTTCGCCCGAGCGTCCCTGCTGGTAGAACTCGGTGACGTAGAGATCCTGCGGGAACGTGACCAGCATGCCCTCGTAGGCCTCGGCCGAGGTGGCCGACGCGAAAGGCAGGGCCACGGTAGCCGGAGTCACGGTGTGGCCGGACGACTCGACCACGATGGTCGCGAAGCCGATCTGGGTCTGGCCCTGGAACTCGGCCACGGTGCCCGTGACGGTGACGAGGTCTCCCAGGCTCAGCGAGTCGTTGCCGGGGTTGTACACGAACACGCCCTCGGAGGTCGCCGGGTCCGCATCGGCGTCGACGTCCTCCTCCTGCACGTAGAAGCCGCCGAGCGCCGGGCTCGCGCCCTCGTAGTCGCCCACGACCACTCCCTGGATCGTCACCTCCTGGCCCACAAGCGGCGAGGCCGCACCCGCGCCCTGCACGTCGTGGATCTTGGTGATTGCGCCGGGGTTCGTGGGGTCGGTCGGGTCGGTCGGGTCCGTGGGGTCCGTCGGATCAGTGGGGTCGGTCGGATCGGTGCCGCCGTCGCACGTGGCGGTGTGAGATCCGAGACCGTCAAAGGTGTCGGACGGGAAGCTGTCCCACTCGACCGCGGCGTCGAACGCGTCGTCGGGGTTGGTGTCGCCCACGCACACAGTGCGGCGTAGCGTCACATTGGCACCGCCGCCGGGCCACGAGGCGCCGGGGTCAAAGCCCACCTGGCCGAATGAATCGACCACGGCGCCTGCGTTGGTGAGCACCAGCGCGTCGTCGCCGTTGAACAGGCCCGCGCCGGTGGTCAGGTCCGCCACCGCCAGGATCGCAGCATCGGCGCTGCTGTGCGCGATGACGTACACGTCGCCATCCGCGAGCGTGCCCGTAAGGTCAAGGTTGACGGAGGCGCTCGCGGCGCCGTTCGAGTATTGGGAGAGCACGTAGGGCGCGAGGTCCACGGCCGCACCCGTGCCGTTGTAGATCTCGATGGCCTTGTTGTTCGACGATCCCTCGATGTACTCCGAGATGAACAGATCGCTGGCGGTGTCGGCGGCCGCTGGAAGCGCGACGACGACGGGTGCAGCGAGCGACATCAAGGCGATGGGGACAGCTAGTGCAGAGCGCACAGCGACTCCTTTTTGTCCGGTTTGGCTGGTGTTTTCACCGTAGCCAAGTCGGCGGAGTCGCGCTCGGTCAGCAGGTAAACCTTGTGTGACGTCTGAGCGTCAGGGGCGTCGCCCAACCCCGGTAGTGGGCGCTGACCCCTCCGTTCCGGGCTGCGCAGCACCCCAGTGGGCCCCCACCCCTCCTTGGTGCCACGCAACGCAGCGCGCTCGCCCTGGCCACGCGCGGGCGCCGGCGCCCGTGAGCCGGCACGCCGGGGTCCTTAGTGGAGGAGGGCTAGCGGCCCACTAGGACGCGCAGAGCACCCTAATGGAGGGCTAGCGGCCCACTAACGGGGGGAGCGGGCGGGTCGAGGGGAAGGCGTTGGTCCGAGCGCACGGCTAAGCGCCCTTATGCTCCCGGATCCTGGCCATCGCCTGCGGCAGCACGTCGCCCAGGTCGCCCACCACGCCAAAGTCGGCGATCTCAAAGATCGGCGCCTCGGGGTCGATGTTCACCGCCACGATCGTGCCCGAGGCCTGCATGCCACCGCGGTGGTGCACAGCACCGGAGATGCCGCACGCGACGTACAGCGCAGGCGTCACGGTGGTGCCGGTCTGACCCACCATGTGCTCGTGGCCAATCCAGCCCTCGTCGGTCGCGTCGCGGGACGCGCCCACGGCACCGCCCAGCAGGTCCGCGAGCTCGCGCACCAGCGTGTAGTCGCCGCCAGTGCCGCGCCCACCCGAGACCACCACGGCGGCCTCGGACAGCGGCGCGCCATCCGGCACTGCCTGCGGCTCGACGGACATGATGGTCTCGCGCACCTCGGGGGTCTCAACTGCCACGGGCACAACGCTCGCCGCACCGTGGGCCTCGGCGGCGACGGCCATGGTGGTGTTGGGACGCACACCCACGACTGCGCGCTCAGCATTGATGCGAGTGCGCACGTTCCACGTGGCGGCAAAGACTGTCTGCATCGTCTCGATGCGGCCGCCGACCCACTCGGCTCCAGCGGCGTCGACCACCATGCCAGCGCCCGTCTCGAGCGCGAACAGTGTGGCGATCTCCTTGTTCACAAAGGTGGACACCACGATCAGCACGGGGGCGTCACCGACGGCTGCGGTCACGCCAGCGGCGGCCACGGACGGCACGCGCCCAGCCTCGCCCAGCGAGACCACGCGCACCTCCTCGGCTCCGTACTCACCCAGTAGGGACACGGCGTCGGCGGCGGGGGCGTCGCCCAGCCAGATCGCGACGGGCGTGCCGAGCGTGCGGGCGAGGGTCAGGGCCTCGAGCGTGGGCTGCGCGACGGTCTCGCCGCGGTGTTCCACCAGAACGGCAACGGTGCTCACACGAGCCCCCTCTCGATGAGGAAGTCGGCGAGGGCGACGCCGCCCTCCCCCTTGTCTGTCACTGTCACGCGGTTCTCGCGCGGGGGCCGCGGGGAGGCGTCCACCACCGTGGTGCGGGCCGCGAGTGCGCCCACCGATGCCGGGTCAATCCCCAAGTCTGCCAGGGAGTACGTAGCAATCGGCTTGCTGCGAGCAGCCATGATGAGCTTGAAGTTGGGATAGCGGGGCTTGTTCGCCTCGTCCGTCACGGAGACCAGCGCGGGCAGCTTCGCCGACACGGTGTCGTGTGCGTCGGGCAGGTGACGCTCAATCGTCGCCGCGTCGTCCGCCACGGTGAGGGCCGATGCCAGGGTGAGCTGCGCGAAGCCAAGCTTGTGCGCCAGCGCGGTGGGCAGCATCGACGTGAGTCCGTCGAGCGCCGCCATGCCGGTGATGACCAGGTCCACCGGGGTCTCCTCGCCGATCTTGGCCACGGCCGCCGCGAGCACCGTCGCGGTGCCGAACACGTCGGAGCCGGCCACGGCGTCGTCATTCACGTGCACCGCGTGATCGACGCCCAGCTGCAGGGCCTTGCGAACCGCCGCGGTCGCGTCGGCGCCGCCCATGGTGAGCGCGAAGACCTCGCACTCGCCCTCGGGCAGGGATTCCTTGATCTGCAGGGCTGCCTCGACCGCGTTCTCATCCAGCTCGTTCATGGTGCCGTCGTCAGCTGTACGCGTGACGGTGCCCTCGGTGAACGAACGGGTGGACTGCAGGTCGGGCACGAACTTCACCGTGACCACAATGCGCATGGGGTCAAGAGTATCGGGCCAAGGCCGGCGGTATCCACGCGCCCGCGCCCCCGCGCGTAGCGGGCCGATGCGGGCCCACCCGGGGCCAAAGTCGCGTCCGGTCCCGCCCGCGCGGCACAATGGTTCGCATGTCCATCGACCCCGTCGTCCCCACCACGCTGCCGCCGTCACCCGATCCTTTCCGGCTCGGCCTGCGCCTGGTGGACGGGGGCGCCACAGTGGCGGTGTATGCGGCACATGCGACCGCGGTGGACGTGTGCCTGTTCGATGACGAGGGGAACGAGACACGCTTGCCGCTCGCCGGGCCGTCGTACGGCATCTGGCACGGCTTCCTTGAGGGCATCGGCGCGGGCCAGCGCTACGGCTTCCGCGCCGCCGGGCCGTGGCAGACCCGCAAGGGCCACCGCTACAACCCGTCGCGCCTGTTGCTTGACCCGTACGGTCGCGGCATCGCGGGCGATCTGGTGCCCATGACCGAGCCGAGCGCCCACGCCGTGCGCTCAAACCGCGACCGCACCGATTCGTCGCCATACGTGCCGCGTACAGTCGCCGTAGCCGACCCCGCGGCACCGCTCCAGCACCCCAAGCCGCGCACGCCGTGGCGCGACACCGTCATCTACGAGACGCACGTCAAGGGCTTCACGCACGACATGCCTGGCGTGCCGGAGGATCTGCGCGGCACGTATGCAGGCCTCGCGCACCCCACATCGATCGAGTACCTGACCGGACTCGGCATCACGGCCGTCGAGTTGCTGCCCATTCACGCGTTCGCGAGCGAGCCCCACCTTGAGGGCCTTGGCCTCGGCAACTACTGGGGCTACTCGACCATGAACTTCTTCACTCCGCACGCGCCCTACGCGACGCGAGCGGCGCAAGACTCGGGCCCCGAGGCGATCCGCGACGAGTTCCGCGGCATGGTGGACCTGCTGCACGCAGCGGGCATCGAGGTCATCCTGGACGTGGTCTATAACCACACATGCGAGGGCGGCTGGGGCGACCGCGTGCTGAGCTGGCGAGGCCTCGACAACCTCGCGTACTACCGGCACAACCCCATGAACCCACAGCACTACGACGACGTCACCGGAACTGGCAACTCGCTCGATTTTGGCCACCCCGCAGTGGTCAAGATGGCGCTCGACTCGCTGCGCTACTGGACCGACGTGATGGGCGTGGACGGCTTCCGCTTTGACCTCGCCGTGACGCTGGGTCGCACCATGAACGGCTTCTCAAGCGACCACCCCTTCCTGGTGGCGCTCACCTCTGACCCGTCACTTGGCTCGTCGAAGCTCATTGCCGAGCCGTGGGACATCGGCCTCGGCGGCTGGCAGGTGGGCAACTTCCCCGCCCCCATGGGCGAGTGGAACGACCGCTTCCGCGACTATGTGCGCACGTTCTGGCTTGAGTCCGGAGCGGCCAAGGTGGGGGCGCGCGACCACGCGACGGCACCCGAGCTCGCGACGCGCCTTGCGGGCTCGGCCGACCTGTTCGCGCACACCGAGCCGTACGGCCTGCGCGGCCCCGCGGCGAGCATCAACTTTGTGACGGCCCACGACGGCTTCACGGCGTATGACCTCACCGCCTACAACGGCAAGCACAACGAGGCGAACGGCGAGGAGAACAGGGACGGCAGCGACAACAACCGGTCGTTCAACCACGGCGTCGAGGGCCCCACCGACGACGAGGCAGTGATGACGGCCCGTCGCCGTTCGCTGCGCAACATGCTGGGCACCCTGCTGCTCTCCGCGGGCACGCCGATGCTGTTGGGAGGCGACGAGTTTGGCCGCACCCAGAAGGGCAACAACAACGCGTACTGCCAGGACAGCGACATCTCGTGGTTCGACTGGAACCTGGCCGACTGGCAGCGCGATCTCAAGGACACCGTCGCGTACCTCATCTCGCTGCGCTCGCAGCATCCAGTGCTGAAGCCCGCCACCTTCTACGACGGCGTCGATCGCGACCCGCGCGACGACCTGTTCCGCGCCGACTCTGCGTGGTTCACCGTCGAGGGCGAGCACGAGGACGAGGACTGGTGGGAGGACCCGAGCACGCGCGTGGTCCAGTTCATGAGGTCGCTGTCGGAGGAGGGCCGCGCCGACGCGCTGCTGATCGTGAACGGCTCCCGCGCCGATGCGGACGTCACCATTCCCGATGACGACGGCGCCTATTGGCGCCTCGCGTGGGATTCGGCGTGGGAATCCATCGCCGAACGCACCGACGAGCTCACGCAGCCTGGCTCCACGCTGTCGATGGAGGCCATGTCGCTGCGCCTCTACCTGAGCGACACGTGAGCGGTGGCTCGTCGCAACGGGCCACCACTCACGCGCCAGCTAGGACTCAGTGACCCCCGCTCGCGACGCGCGCCGAGACACCAGCAGCACGCCCGCAGCGAGCAGCACGATCGCAAGCCCGAGCGCTCCCGAGACGCCCTCAGCGCCGGTCAATGCCAAGGTGTCTGACGTCACGAGGATCTCCTGCTCGGCGAGCACCTCCCCCGCGAGCGTGCGCACCTGAAGGTGATGCACTCCGGGCGTCAGGGATGCGGGGATCGTGACGGTCGCCGAGCCCTCGCCGGAGTCGAGCGAGACGGTCGCGAGAGCAACGAACGTGCTCGCCACTCCCACCTGGACCTGCTCCGCGTCGATGCCCGAGACCGTCACCACGATCGTGTCGCCGGGGCGCACCACCGTCTGCGAACCCGAGATCGACGGCGCAGCGATCGCCGCGAGGCCGTCGAGCGCCGCCTGCAACTGCGCGAGCGCGGCATCGATCAGTCTCTGCGTCGGCCGGTCGCCGGCGAGCACCACCTGGGCTACAGCGATGGCGTCGTCGAGCGCGGCGACCGATTCGGCCGTCTTACCCGTCGTGTCGGTCGCAACCGCCGTGGCGAGGCGGGCTTCCAGCTCGCTTGTGTCCACGCCAGCATCGGCAACCCGAACCAGCGACAGATCATCAATCCAGCCCCAGTCCCCCGCCGAGCCCGCGCCCTCCACCGCCGCCGCCATCGTGCCGTCGGCACCGACAGCGACGGTAACGGACGAGGTGTCCCACTGCTGCCAACCGGTGAGGACGAACGGGCTCGTGGCCTCGTCGTCGGCCGCCGTGGCCACGAGGTTGAGCCCGAGGTCTGACGTGCCGACCTCCTGGCCGTGCGCCTGCCCGCTCAGCTCGTATGTGCCCGCGGGCAGACCAGAGACCTCCTGAGACATCGACAGGTCGAATCCCGACTCCCCGTAGAACGACACCGCATACGTGCCGAGCGCGCTGTTGCCGGCCGAGGAGTAGATCCAGAACGTCGTGGGCCACTCGGACGCCGTGAGCAACCAGGGGTCCACCGAGCCCGTCTCGAAGTCGCCGTTGATCAGCCAGTTCCTGACAGTCACGGTGACAGTCGCGGTGGCCGCAAGGCCCGATGCCGAGGTACCCGTCACCGTGTAGACGCCGGGGCCCTCGATCCAATCGACGGCCGAGGACCACGTTACGGCCTCGCTCGACGTGGTGCCGTCGAAGGCCCGCACCGTCACGCTGGCGGGCAGCACGATTGGATCGCCCTCCACCGCCGTCACGCCCACGGGGTCAACGGTGGGATCGGGGACCTCGCCCACCGCCTCGAGCCCCGCGATAGCGTCCTCGAGCAGCGCCTTCGCGGCGTCGACAGATCCCTGGGACGGCGCGTCGGCCGAGAGCACCACGCGGGCGATGTCCAGCGCGCCGTCAAGCACGGCGAGCGAGGCCTCCGAATAGACGGAGCGCGAAATGCCCTCGCCGTGCGTCACCAGCGCCTGCAGCGCCGACGTGTCAGCGGTGGCCGCGACGTATGGCGTCAGCGCGAAGTTGTCGAACCACTCCCAGTCGCCGCCGCCGCCCGTGCCGCTCGCGCCCACTGTCACCCCACCGTCGGCGGGAACCGTCACGACCAGCTGCGGCGTGGACCACTGCTGCCAGCCGTTGAGCGCGAAGCTCTCGCTGGAGGTGCCGGCCGATGTGGCGGCAAACAGGACGCTCGAGGCGTCAGCCGTCCCGGTGTCCTGCCCGTGCACCGAGCCGGTGAGCAGGTAGTCGCCCGGCGCGAGCCCGGTGACTGTCTGCGCGAGCCGGAAGTCGAAGGCCGAGCCGCCGTACACGTTGATGGCGTAGGTGCCCATGGCGTTGTTGCCGGCAGACGCTGCGATCCAGAACGTCGATGGCCATGCGGTGGCCGTGAGCGACCACGGCGACACCGACCCGCTCTCGAACCCGCCGTTCACCAGCACGCTCACCGCCGTCACGGTGATGGTCGCGGAGGTCGCGAGCCCCGCGGACGTCGTGCCGTCGATCGTGTAGGTGCCCGCACCGGAAATCCACGAGAGCGCCGGCGACCACGTCACCGCCTGCTGCTCGAAGGAACCGTCGTTGTAGGAGACGGCGACGGTGTCGGGAAGTGTAACGGCGTCGCCCACGTGGAACGCCGCAGTGACGGTCTCGACGCCAGTCACCTCGAGCGGAGCCACCGAGCCGGTGCGCGCGTACGAGAACACGTTGAGCGAATCGAGCGGATAGCCGTCCGCGTCGAACATCGCCTGGTTGTCCCACGCGGAGCCGCCGTACCAGAGCCCGGCATCGTCGGGGTCGTACTCGCCTGCGAAGCTCGACGCCCACCCGGAGCCGTAGGTCTCCCACAGCACCTTGTTTGCCTCGAGCTCGCTGGTCGGGCCGACGGGGATCCACGCCGGCTCCCAGTAAAAGACGCCGATGCCGGCCCCGCCCGAGACGTTGGAGACAGCCTCGATGACGTCGCGAACGGCCGTCGCCTGACCCTGAACACTGATGGGGTACTGCGTGGCCTCGCTCGGCAGGTCGATCACGTTGCCGTGCCCATCCCCGTCCTCAAGCGTGGTGGCCCAGCTGGTTTCGGCGACCATCACCTTTTTGCCGTAGGTGGTGGCCACAGTGTTGAGCACCGAGGTGAGGTTGCTCAGCGAGCCGTGCCAATACGGGTAGTACGACGATGCGAACACGTCGTAGTCGACGCCATAGGCGTCGAGGTTTGCCGCGTAACCCGCGTACCTGCCGGCGGTCTCCGGGTTGGTGAAGTGCACGGCCACGAGCGCATCGGGAAGAGTGTCTCGCACGGCGAGCGACCCGGCGGAGAAGATCTGCGCCATGTTTGCCCAGCCGGCGACGCCCGCGATGCCGTTGTTCGTCTCGTTGCCCACCTGCACCATGCCGACGTTCACGCCGGCCGCGTCGAGCTGTGCGAGGGCATCTGCGGTGTAGTCGTACACGGCGTCGGCCTTCTGCTCGACAGACATGCCCTGCCAGGCCTTGGGCGCCTGCTGCTTAGCGGGATCCGCCCAAAAGTCCGAGTAGTGGAAGTCGACGAGCACCCTGAGTCCCGCGGCGGTGGCGCGGGTGCCGATCTCGATGGCGGTCTCGAGATCGTTGTCGCCGCCTCCGTAGCCGTTGCCCGATGCGTCGTACGGGTCGTTCCAGACGCGCACCCTGACGTAGTTCACGCCCGCGTCGGCGAGAACATCGAAGATGTCGGCGACGTCGCCGTTGGAGTCGTGGAACACCACGCCGCTGAGTTCCTCGGCGATCACCGAGGACACGTCCACGCCATTGATGAAGTCGGGCGACAGGCCATCGACCTTGTCCACCACGATGGTCGCCTCTACGGGTCCGTCGTCGACTGCCACCGCGGGCGCGCCGACGCTTCCCGCGCCGAACAGTCCTGTCAGGACAATGGCTGTGACCGCTCCCAGTCTTGAGCGCCTGTGCCTCATGTGTGCCCTCCCGATGCCACCCCTCATGCGTGGTGCGCCACCCGGCACCCACGCACGGATCGGGCCGCTCCGTTGCGGCCCCACCCTTGACGGCGCGCCTCAGAGCGCCGTCGCTCTTCGCCACGGCTGACGCGTGGCGACACTCACGTGCCGCCCCGCAGGGCGACCGCGGCCAGCAGGCCCGCTAGCCCTTCACCGAGCCGGACGTGAGCCCGCCCACGATGTAGCGCTGCAACACAAGGAACAGCACCAGCACCGGCACCGCCGCCACCACCGTGCCCGCCGAGAAGATGCCCCAGCGCGCCGTGAGCTGATCGGACACCCACTGGTACATGCCGACTGCAAGCGTCCAGTTCTCCGAGGACACCAGCACGATCTTGGCCAGGATGAAGTCGCCGAACGCCGAGATGAAGGCAAGGAGGCCCACGACCGCCAGGATGGGCGTCACGAGCGGCATGATGAGTTTCCAGAAGATCTGTGCGTGCGTGGCGCCGTCGATCTTTGCCGCCTCGTCCATCTCCATGGGGATCGAGTTGAAGAAGCCGTACATGAGGAACGTGTTGGATCCAAGCGCGGCACCCAGGTACACACAGATCAGCGCGAGCTTAGAGTTGATGCCCAGCGCGGGCACTACTTCACCCAGCGACAGCAGCAGCAAGAACACGGCCACAAAGGCGACAGTCTGCGGGAACATCTGCAGAATCAGCAGCCCGGTGAGCGACGCGCGACGGCCCTTGAAGCGGAAGCGCGAGAAGGCGTAGGCGGCGGCCGCGCCCATCATGACGGCACCGAACGCCGCCGAGAAGCCGATCACGAGGGTGTTGCCCACCCACGTCCAGAACAGCGTGTCGCTAAGGCCCGCGTAGTTGTCGAGCGTGAACGAGCTGAAGAGGCGCTCGGTGCCGCGCAGATTTCCGCCCTTGTTGACCGAGGCGGAGAACACGAACACGAGCGGGAACGCCGCGTAGAAGATGATGAGCGCAGCGACGGGGTACTTCCAGCCCACCTCGAGCCACCAGCGGCGACGGCGAGCACTGGTTGAACGCTTGGCGTCTGCGGCGACAGCACTCATCACTGAATCTCCTCGAGCTTGCGGGTCTGACGGAACGCGATCGCAGAGACGATGCCGACCACGACGAACACCACGATCGACAACGCCGATGCGAGGCCGTAGTCAGCACGGCCACCGGCGATGCCCGAGATCTGGTAGATCGCGGAGATCAGGATGTCCGTGTGCCCCAGGGGCACCGAGGCATCGGCAAAGCGTGGGCCGCCGTTGGTGAGCATGTAGATGATCGTGAAGTTGTTGAAGTTGAAGGCGAACGACGCGATCGCGAGCGGCGCGGTGGAGACCATCAGTAGCGGGAAGGTGATGGAACGGAACATCCTCCAGCGGCCCGCGCCGTCAAGCTTGGCGGCCTCGGCCGTCTCGCTCGGCAGCGACTGCAGCGCTCCCGTGCAGACCAGGAACCAATAGGGGTAGCTGAGCCAGAGATTCACGAACAGCACAGCGAGCTTGGCGAGCACAGGATCGCCCAGCCAGTTGATGCCCGCACCAAAGAAGAACCACTGGTTCACCACGCCAAACTCGGCGTTCAGCATGCCGCGCCACAGCAGCGCCGACATGAACGCGGGGAACGCGTACGGGAGGATGAACAGGGTCCGCAGCACCGCACGGCCCTTGACCCGCTCGTCGTTGTAGATCAGGGCGAACAGCAGGCCGAGCAAGAAGCTTGAGGCCACCGTGAGGAACGCGAACGCGAATGTCCACGCAGCAATGCGCAGCAGCGGCGTCGCGTAGTCCTTGTCGGTGACGGCCTTCACGAAGTTTTCTGCGCCGACGTTGACGTAGAAGCCAACCGGGAGCGAGGAGCCATCGTCGCCGATGAACGTGCCGTACTCGTTCGGGGTGTAGACGACCCCGGTGTCGGTGTTGGTCAGGGTCGTCGTCGCCTCGTCCCAGACGAGCGACGATCGATAGACCGAGGCCGAGTTCGCGTCACGGGTGCGCAACGCACCATCGTTCGCGTCGTCGGAGACCGCGACCCTCAAGTCGATCACGCGCTGCGCGAGGGCCTGATCGGACAACAGCGTGTTGACGCTGACAATGTCCCAGCCCGGCACCGAGGTCGGGCGACCCGATGCGTCGGCGACGCCACCGTCGATGGCCTGCAGCGGCTCGTCGGCGGAACCCGCGAGCACGACGCCGTCGATCGTGACGGCGAACCCCAAGGTGTCGCCGGACGTCACCACGGTGAGCGGGTACACCGGCGAGCCGTCGACCTGGCGCTCATCCTGAATCAGCGCGGCGTCGACAGCCTGCTGCATCGTGACGTTGTGGCCGGCGCCGTAGTTGGTGGTTGCCACGTAGGCCGTGTAGCCCATCGTGAAGACCTGAAAGATCAGCAGGAAGACAAGCCCGGGGAGGATGTACTTGAGCGGCACGGTGCGTCGCGAGAAGTACACGACGTCGGCCACCAGGAGCAGCACGGCGCCGGCGATGAGGAACGTCCACTGCTCGGCGCTCCACGCCGTCAGCAGCGCGGTGACGCCGAAGGCGTTGACCACCATCATCAGCAGGAGCTTCGCGACGAAGCCCCAGCCGAAACCCCTCCAGTTGCGCGCGTGAGAGACGCGCATGGGCTTCTCGGTCAGCGTCTCGCTGGACATCTACTCTCCCGTTCGGTGTCAAGGGTGAGGCGGCCGTGCCGCCAGTGCCGGGCGAGGGTGCCGGTGAGGCACCCCCGCCCAGCGAGTGACGTGACTAGCCCTCGAGGGCCGCGGTCAGGTCGGTGTTCATCGTCTCCCAGGTGCTGGCCGGGTCTGCGCCCTTGATGATGGCCGACTCCGCTGCGTTCCAGAAGTCCCACACGGAACCCATCTCGGGGATCGACGGCATCGGCACACCCTGCTCAGCCGAGGCCTGGAAGCCCGCGATGGCCTCCGGGTAGGCGGCCGACGACGTGTCAACGCCCTCGAAGGCGGGCAGACGCGGGTCACCGTCGTAGAGGGCCTGCATGGCCTCAGGCGTAGCGATGTAGTTGGACAGGAAGATGTTGGCCAGCAGCGCGTTCTCGCTCTGCGACGACACGTAGAAGCCCTGGACACCCACGAACGGCGAGGCAGCCTCGCCACCAGCGGACGGGATGGGGTTCACGGTGAAGTTCACGTCCGTGTACGAGCCGAGCGCCCACGGGCCCTGGATCGTGAACGCGCACTCGCCCGAGTTGAACAGCTGGTTGTTGGTGTCGTAATCGATCGTGGTGGAGAGGTAGCCGGTGCCAGCCTCGCCGTTGTCGTACAGCCACTGCGCGAACGCGGCGCCAGCGTTGCCACCCATGCCCACCTCGGACGTGTACGAGCCGCCGTCCTGGACGAACACCGGCGCACCGAAGGAGGTCTGGAACGGGTACATCGTGTAGCCATCGCCGGTCTCGCCGTTGGTGTTGATGCAGAACGGGCGGGCAGCGCCGGACGCGACGCCGGCGGCGATCATGTCGTCCCACGTCGCGGGCGCGTCGGCACCGACGAGGTCAGTGTTCTGGATGAGCGCGATCGCCTCGGTGGAGTACGGCATGCCGTACAACTGGCCGTCGTAGGTCATGGCGTCCACGGCGACCTGCGAGAACTTGTCGGCATTGTCGCCGAGGTCAACGGTGTTCACTACACCGCCCTCGATGAGCGCGCCCAGCCAGTCGTGAGCACCGATCGTGATGTCGGGGCCCTCGCCGGTGGGGACCTGTGCGAGGAAGTCCGCGCGGATGTCCTCGAAGTTCTTCTGGACGAGCTCGACCTTGGCGCCGGTCTCAGCCTCGAAGGTCGCGGCGGCCGCCGCCACCGCGGGCTCACGGTTCTCGTCGACCCAGATGGTCAGCGTCTGGCCGGCGGCGTCGATCGCCGTCGAGGTCTCCGATGGCGAGGCTGACTCGGTGACTGCCGCCTCGCCAGAGCTGCAGGCGGCGAGCAGGAGCACCGATGTCGCGAGCGCCGCGCCCATACCAATCTTGTTGCGCATGGAAAGTCCTTCCAAGGTAGTGCCACAGTGCGCGCCTCGTAGGAGTTCGCGTCGTTGCGACTGGGATATTTCTGGACCGCATTGGTCCAGGCATGTGGTGACTACGAGCGAGCGGGCCGTCGGCCCCTCGTGGGGAGAGAGCTCAGCTTCCACCCCCTTGGTGATGAGAGCCCAGACGCACCACGGCAACCGCGCCGGCCTGGATCTCAAGAACGCCGTCATCGGTGACAGCGCCCGTGAGGAGATCGGTGCCCGTGACGTTGAGCGTGGCCGGCTCGTCGCGGTGGTTAACCACCACGGAGAAACCCTCCTCGCCGACGCGCCGGGTGACCACCTCGACGCCCTCCGGGTAACCCGGCGGGACAACCTGCGCGTCCGCATAGACACGCACAAAAACTTCCTTGAGCTCCTCGACGCCGAGCCGAGTGCTCACGTACCAGGCCTGGCCCGAGCCAAGCACGTGGCGAGTGACAGCCGCGCCGCCGGCACCCGGGCCCGAAGCGTACGTGGCGACCACCTCGGCACCAGCCAACGTGAGGTCCTCTTGCCACACATCGCCAATGATGCTCGCGCCGTCGGCAAACGCCACAGCGCCCCGCTCGCCCTCGCGCAGCGGCAGGAACTCCTCGCACGTCACGCCGAGCACGTCGCGCAGCGGCGCCATGAAGCCGCCGGCGTGGACAGCGTCGTGCTCATCGACAACACCTGCGAACGGGCCGACCACGAGCGTCCCGCCCGCCCGCACGTAGTCGGTCAGCCGGGCGGCGGCATCGGCGGTGACGAGGTAGGAGCTCGGCGCCACGACGAGGCGATACGCGGAGAGATCGTGCGTGGGAAGCGCGAAGTCGACAGTAACGTTGTCGCGCCACAAGCGCTCATACCAGGTGCGCATCTGGCCGCGGAACTGCAGTTCGTCAGAGGGGCGCCACTCGAGCTCCTGCGCCCACATTGACTCCCAGTCGTACAGCACCGCCACCTGGGCGTCGACGCCGGAGCCAACGACGCTTTCAAGCTTTGCAAGGTCAGCGCCAAGCTCAGTGACCTCGCGGAACACGCGCGAATGAGGGCCGGCGTGCGGCACCATCGCCGAGTGGAACTTCTCCGCGCCGTAGCGTGACGCGCGCCACTGGAAGAACATGATGGCGTCCGCGCCGCGGCCGAAGTGAGTGAGCGCGTTCCGCTTCATCTCTCCCGGTCGCTTCGCGATGTTGCGACCCTGCCAGTTCACCGCCGAGGTCGAGTGCTCCATCAGGATCCACGGCTTGCCGCCGCCCACCGACCGCGTGAGGTCGGCCGAGAGCGCCAGTGCGACGTGCGCCTGAGGATCCTGACCCACGAGGTAGTGGTCGTCGGAAACGACGTCCACCTCGGCGGCCCACTTCCAGAGGTCGGTGTTCCACGACTGGTGAGCCATGAAATTCGTGGTGATTGGCTGCGTCGCGTGCGCACGAATCGCATCGCGCTCGATGCGGAAGCATTCCCGCAATGCGTCATCGGTGAAGCGCGCCCAGTCAAGCTTCATCGCCGGGTTGGGCGTCGTGGGCGTTGCGGCCGGGGCCCCCACATGCTCCCAGTCGTCGTAGTGCTGCCCCCAGAACGCGGTGCCCCACGCGGCGTTGAGCTCCTCGAGCGTCCCGTATCGGGCGCGCAGCCACGTGCGCCACGCCTCCACCGCCTGCGGCCCGAAGTCCTCGCCCACCGGAACGCCGTACTCATTGTGGACGTGCCACATCACCACCGCCGGGTGATCCGCATAGCGCGTGGCGAGCGCCGCGGCCATCCGCGCTATCGCGACGCGGTAGACGGGGGAGGCATGCGAGGCCATACCTCGCGAGCCGAAGCCCATGATCACGCCTTCGCGCGTCGTCACCCTGGCCTCGGGGTACGCATGAAAGAACCATGCCGGAGGCGAGACCGACGGCGTGCCGAGGTCGACGGCCACACCGCTGTCGTGCAGCAGGCCCAGGATCTCGTCGAGCCAGGCGAAGTCGTAGACGCCCTCCTTGGGCTCGAGCAGGGCCCACGAGAAGATGCCAACGCTCACAAGGTTGACACCGGCCTCACGCATGAGCGCCACGTCCTCGCGCCACACCTCACGCGACCACTGCTCGGGGTTGTAGTCGCCTCCGTAGGCAACGCCAGCCACCGAGGGCCACCGAAGTTGGGCAGTCATGACACTCCATCGAGTCCGTAGCACCGGCCCGTCCTTGCTCGGGTCGAGGTCACCGCCAATGTCGACTGTGACCGGTCACAGTCTGTGCCACTGGGCCGCTGATGCGCAAACCGCAAATGCATGTCGTGATCAAAACGTGATCAAGTAGCCTCGCTGCGAGTACGGCAGAATGCCTGCATTTAGCAGGGATGATATGGCCTAGAGCGGGTATCCTCGGACCGTTGGGCGTGGGCCGTTCACCCCAGCCGTGGCATCGCGCCAACGGCGTCGGGCTAGCATCGGTGCTCGTGGAAGACACGGAACCAATGCGGGAGCCAGAGCCCCGGCGACGCCCCACGATTCGGGACGTCGCCGCCGCTGCGGGCGTGTCGAGAGGCACCGTGTCACGCGTGATCAACGGGGGGCACTGGGTGTCGCCTGACGCGCGCGAGGCAGTCGAACAGGCGATCGCGCGCACGGGCTACCACGCAAACCACGCAGCGCGCTCACTCGCGACTGGACGCGCCAACTCGGTCGCGTTCCTCCTCACCGAGCCGCACCACTTGCTGTTTGACGACCCCACCTTTGCGATCCTGCTGCGCGGGGCAGCCGAGGCCCTGTCGCGGCGCTCCATGACCCTCGTGCTACTCGTGGCTGGCTCCGCCGCCGAACGCGATACCGTCGCCACGTTCGTGCGCGGCGGTCACGTCGACGGCGTCCTCCTGGTCTCTTCGCACGAGGCGGACCCCATGCTTCACATGCTTGTTGACTCCGGCACACCGACTGTCAGCATCGGCGTCACGCTCGGCCAGCCCGGCTCGGTCCCCACGGTGTCTGTCGATGAGGAAGCCTCGGCGCGGGCCATGACTCGGCACCTGGTGAGCAAAGGGCACACGCGCATCGCGACCATCACAGGACCGTCCGACACCCCGGGTGGCCGCTACCGCCTGGTCGGCTTCCGCGAGGAGATGGGCGACCTCTTCGACCCAGAGCTCGTAGTGGAGGGCGACTACTCAAAGAAGTCTGGAGCGGAAGCGATGGCGCGTCTACTCGCCCGCACCACGGACATCGACGCCGTCTTCGCTGCGTCGGACCTCATGGCACACGGCGCCATGACAACGCTCGCCAAGCACGGGCTCAGCGTGCCGCGAGACATCGCGGTGGCCGGATTCGACGACTCCGGCCTTGCCGAGACCCTCGAACCGCCGCTGACGACGATGCGGCAGCCGTGGAGGGAGATCAGCGAGGAGGCAGTGACGCTGCTCCTCGAGGCCGTGGAGGGTCATACCCCGGCGTCGTCGGTGCTTCCCACCACCCTCGTCGTCCGCGCGAGCGCGTAACAGCACCGCACCCCGCCGCGAGGGGCCTCTCGAGGCATTCACTTCCCAGAACCCACGCGTCGGGGATAGGTTCTGGCGCCAATCCCCGGTAACGTCGGACCATGGCGCATTCCGGCGATTCCACTGTTGGCCGCATCCCCATTGTGGGGGTCCAACCCTCGCTGGAAGAGGGACGATGGGCGGCCCGCGCCGTCGTCGGCGAGGCAGTCCCCATTTCCGCAACCATATTCCGTGAGGGCCACGACGCGGAGGGCGCGAATGTGGTGGTCACGGACCCTGCGGGCCGGCACCACACGATCCCCATGCCGCTGAAGGACTGGGGCAACTCGCTGTACGAAGCCGTCTTTCTTCCGACGAAGGAGGGCATGCATTCGTTCCGGGTCGAGGCGTGGTCGGATCCCGTGGGCACCTGGGCGCACGCCGCAGAGGTCAAGATTCACGCGGGAATCGACGTGCAGCTCATGCTCGACGAGGGCGTGAAGGTCCTCACCCGCGCGCTCACCGAGGTGCGCAGGGCCCCGGCCGCGAAGGAG
>QKAX01000019.1 GCA_003246255.1 Demequina lutea | reverse complement strand
TCACGTGGATGCGTCGCTGCCTGGCCGCGCGCTCGCGCGCACGGGACCCGGTCGGGTTCTGCCGTTTCAGGCGGCCTACGCCGGCGGGCACTCGTCCCCGGCAAAGGAGGCGCCGCCGATCGAGGTGCGCGAGCTGGCGATGGGAACGCGGGCCGAGTGGACCCCGCCCGCCTCGACGGCGGCGACGGCGGCAATAGGACCCACCGATGCCGCACGCGCCGTCGCCGCTATGCGCGCAGCGATGGAGGAGCTCGAACTGCCGCTGCCACGCAGGCCATGGCTCGACGAGTTGTCGCCGGTGTACGACCTCGCCGCTCTGTGCGCGGAGGCTCGCTCTCACATCGTCGTGGGGCTCGTCGACGACCCTGCGCGCCAGCGCCAGGCGCCAGCTGTCTTCGATCCCGACGCGGAGGGCAATGTGGTGTTCTACGGCTCCTCCGGATCGGGACGATCGACGGCGTTGCGCACGGTGGCGCTCGGCGCCACCCTCGCGCAGGACGGCGGGCCTGTTCACATCTACGGGATCGACGCAGCGTCGGGTGGGCTGGATCCGCTGCGCCCGCTGCCGCACGTGGGTGCCATTCTGGATGTCGAGGACGCCGAGCGCGTGGGCCGGCTCATGCGACGGCTTGTCGCGATGGTGGACGAGCGCGCGGCACGCTACGGCGCCGTGCACGCCTCGCACGTGACGGAGTACCGAGCCGCCGCTGGCGCCCCCGAGGAGCCGCGCGTGCTCCTCCTCATCGACGGCTACGGCGCGTTCCAGTCGGAGTACATGAATGAGGTGGGGCGTCACGAGACGTTCGCTCACTTTGCCAAGGTGTTGAGCGAGGGTCGCTCGGTGGGGATCCATGTGGTGCTCACCGCCGACCGTGCGGGAGCGATCCACTCGTCGATCCAGGCGCAGCTGTCGCGGGTGATGGCGTTGCGCCTGAACGACGATAACCAGTATGCGCTCATGGGCCTCAAGCGAAGTGCGATGGCACAGGATGCGCCGCCTGGCAGGGCGGTGGACGTTGCCCGCGGGAGCGAAATGCAGGTTGCCGTGTTGGGGGCGTCGCCCTCCATCGCCGTCCAAGCGCGCGAGATCGCAGCCCTCGCGGAGAGTCTCTCGGGACGTCAGGAGTGGGTCGCGCCCGACGTGCGTGCGATGCCCACGGTGGTGAGCGAGGAGTCGCTTCCGCGGGCTGTGGAGGGGCTGCCGGTGCTCGGCGTTGAGGAGCTCACTCTCGAGCCGCTCGGGCTGCGCCTCGATCGACCGTTGCTTGTCGCCGGTCAGGCAGGCTCCGGCCGCACAGCCACCCTGCTATGGCTCTCGCGCGCGATCGCGCGGGCGCACCCGAACAAGCGCCAGGTGCTGCTGACGATGCGGCGCTCACAGCTGGCCGAGGAGGGTCACTGGGTCCACGCCGCCACATCGGCTACCGAGATCGAGGCGCTCATCGACGTGCTGCGACCCTTCGCGCAGACCTATGGCGACGGCGACGAGCAGCTCGTGGTCGTGATCGAGGCCGTCAATGACTTCATCGGCAGCGCGTGCGAGATGGCGCTCCTGACGCTCGTGCGAGAGCTGAGACGCAACGGTCACGCGGTGGTGGGAGAGGCCGAGTCATCGGCGTGGGCGATGGGCATGGTGCCGGCGGAGTTCAAGTCCGCTCGACGCGGGCTGCTGCTCCAGCCTGACGGTCAGGATGGAGTGCTCGTGGGTGCTCAGCTGCCCCGCATTGCCCGCTCGTCGATGCCCGTGGGCAGGGGCGTGTTCGTGGAGAACGGGCGCGTCAGAGTGGTCCACATTCCGCTCGCGGCGCGGAAGTTATCCACCGATCCGCCGCCGGCCCAGCGCGCCATGGCCGGCGCCTCGTAGGTTCGCAATGCAAGGTCGCCACAAGGGCGGCCGCCACTGAGGGGAAAGAGGCAACATGGCAAACATCCACGTGACCTATTCGGACATGGCCAACGCGGCCAATCAGCTCACGAGCGGTCAGCAGGATCTCGAGAGCAAGCTGCAGCAGCTCAAGTCCTACATGGACTCACTGGTCTCGAGCGGGTACGTCACCGAGCAGTCCTCGGTCGCCTTCCAGGAGCAGTTCGCCCAGTTCACCACCAGCGCCACTGGAGTGGTGGGCGCGCTCGAAGGCATGGCGCAGTTCCTGCGCTCCGCCGCCGACACGATGGAGCAGACGGACGCATCGCTCGCGAGCGCGATCCGCGGCTAGAGGCAGCGGCGCCGGCTGCCCAAAGAGACGGGTGGCCGGCGCCCATGGTGGGGAGCAAGGAGACGCCGTGGCACCTGGACAACTGAGAGTTGACACCGACGACCTGCGGCTCCGGGCCGAGGGCCTGCGAGTCATTGCGACCGAGTTTCAGGTCGCGGAGGACCTGGTCGACGCGCTGCAGGGCGCTGTGGGCATCCATCGCGACACCGAGTGGCTCCGCGACGCGATCGGGACGTTCGCTTCGACCTGGCGAGTGAGGCGCGAGCGGCTTCGCGAGAACGTGGTCGATCTCGAGGGCTTTGTGCGCCAGGTCGCCGACTCGCTCGAGGCGGCTGATGGTGACCTCGCCGCGCGCCTTCCACGAGGCCAGCTGGCTGCGGCACCGAGAGTCCCCGATTCGGGAGGCGGGCCTCGTGACTGACTGGTCAGCGCTGGGGTATCCAGCCGATCCCATCCCAGGAGACGCGGATGCGGTGTTGGCGCACGCCACCCACTACTCGGACATCGCGCGCACGATCGCCGAGACCGCCGCCTCGCTGCGCCGGTCGGTCGATGCGGCCGATGCGGAGAGCGTGGCTGTCGCCGAGTTCTCGGAGCTCGCGCTCCGAGTCTCGATATCAGTCGACGAGGTCGACGAGCGCTATGCGTTTGTCTCCGAGGCGCTCGCCACGTACGCGTCGGCGCTGGGCATGGTGAGGTCGGCCGCGGCCGCGCAGGCCGATCTCGCTGCCGCCGCCCTCGCTCAGGCCGAGGCGGCGACTCGCAGGATCGAGCACTACGAGCACCAGATCTCGGACCCGACGACGCCGCCGGCCAACAGCGCGTACCTGGAGTCGCGCATTGTTGCGGTCTCGCAGGACCGCCTCCACGCGGATCACACCGTCGCGGTGGCGATGCATCGAGTGGCGGAGCTCATCGCTCAGCGGGCAGCGGCTGCCGACGATGCTGCACGTTCCATCGAGGCCTTTGTTGAGGCCTCCGCGCTCAACGACACGGCGTGGGATCGCGTCGCCGCGTTCGCGGAAGACGTGCATGAGTGGGTGCTGTCCGCGGTGGAGTCGCTCATGGAGGTGTTGGATGCGGTCCTGCCCGTCATCGACATGCTGGCGACGCTCCTCACCATCATCGCGATCATCCTGGTGCTGACGGGCGTGGGCGGCGCCGTGGCTGCCGCGCTCTTCGCCATTGCCCGGGTCCTCGTCATCGTGTCGATTGCGCTGAAGGCGATCACCCTGCTGTTCGATGTGGTGCTCGCGGCGAACGGGCGGCGCTCCGTCTCCCAGGTGGCGGTGAGGGGTCTCGACCTCGGCGTCTCGATCGCCACACTTGGACGAGGTGGTGAGCCGACAAAGGCAGCGGCGCTGGTCGACTATCTGGTCGTCAGGCGCTCTGCAGATGCCATTGTCGACCGGGTTCAGTACGTCGCCGATGCGATCGACGGCGACAGCGAGCTGACCCTCGGACAGGTGCTGTATGACGCCGCCTTGACGAGTGCGGAGCAGGATCTACTTGTCGCGGCATCGGACCCGTCGTTGACTCTCGGGGCGGAGGCGGACGCCGTGCTCCTGCTCGGCGACACCGCTTCGGGAGCTGTGCACGGCGCGGCGCTTGTCGCCGCGTCCCCGATTGCGGCCGGGGGTGCTGTGGTGCCTGGCGTCGCTGGTGAAGCTTTGTCCACCGCGGCTGACGCGGTGTTGGGTGCGGGTGCCGCCATCGCGAAGGTCCCCATGGTGGCCGCCTCAGTCGTGGCCTCGCCAATCGAGGGTATGGCGGACATGGTCTCGGTCGTGCGTGAGGACGTCCTCGACGTTGCGAGTATCGAGATGCACATCTCCGCGCCGTGGACCACCCTGCGCGTGGTCGACGTGGTCGACGTGGTCGACGTGGTGGGTGCGGAGGTGACGGCATGACCTGCCCGACGCCCTACAGCCTCGTCGTTCCGTCGCATCTGACCGCGCTGCCCATGGGTCAGGGGCGTGCCGAGGCTCTCGACCGTCTCGCTCGGGAGGCAGTCGCTGGCTTGCCGCGAGACTCTGCCGCGCCCGCCAGGCACCGCTACCGTGCGCGGATCGAGTCGCTTGTGGCCCAGGCGACGGCGCTACCGGGGGCTGTCATCGACACCCTCTACGTCCCGGCGCCGTCGTTGGCGGTCTCGACGCTGCCCATGTCACTTGCCTGTGGCCGCTTGCCGCTACTCGAGGTGGCCCCTGCCGATGCTACGACGTTCCTCGTTGGCCTGTCGCACGCCGACCCCACCTCCCGTCCGGTCGATGCCGACGGAGTGGCGGCCTTGCGCACGCATGTGCTGGTGTCGCTCGCCGAGGTGATCACACACGAGGTGTGCGCGATTGCCAAACCGAGCGAGGATCCGCAGCCAACTGAGGCACAGCAACTGCGTGCCACGTATGTCGTGTGCGAGCCGGACCGGCCGGCGTGGCACCTTCTCGTGACATCAATGACGGTGCCGAGCGGCGACGGGGCCGCGCCGGTGGTGCCCGCCGCTCTGGAGTTGTTCGACGCGATGATCTCGACTCTGCGCTGGTCCGCAAAGGAGGCGGCCCTTGCCTAGCCAGCGAGTCGCGCTCCGCGTCGACGCGGCGAGGTGGATTCCCACGGAGGGAGGCGGCGCAGCTCTCACCCCAAGCGGCAGGCTGGCCTGGCGAGGGTGCGTGCGCGAGCACCTCCGTGACTCATGGGGAGTGAGCGAGGTGCCCACCGCGATCGACGCGGCTCTCGAGAGCTTAGGCGCGAGCGGCGAGGGCATCGACCGTTACCTCTACCTGGGCCCGCGGCGTGGATCGATCGCCGTGGTCAAGGTGGCATGCGTGAAGGGCAACGACGCGTGGCGCGCCGATGTCGAGCGGCTGGCCACTGTCGAGAGCGACGGGTGGGTTGCCACACACTTTGAGTCGCTGGGAGACGGTGCCGCCGGCTCCGCGCCGCAGGGCGTTGCCAGGGTGCGTCACACGTCGCATCGGGGCGCGCTTCAGGCGGAGCTGAGGTGTGTGACTCCGTGCGGCGACCGTCTGGTGACGGTTCACGCGGTGAGTCACGACCCGCTCGCCATCCAGGCCTTGCGCGCCGAGCTCGTCACGGTGCTCGCCAGCTCCGAGGTGGTGCCGGTGGCCTCGACGGCCTAGTTGTCGTCGTAGCGCTGCCACCTGAAGGTCCGCACCGCCACGATGAGGCCCGCGGTCATCCAGACTGCCATCACCAGGGCGGCCATCGGGTGCTCCCAGGACTGGCGTGCCTCCGCCATGGCGAAGTTCTCGGGGAGGAACACCGAGCGCATGCCTTGTGCGAGCCACTTGAGCGGGAAGATCTCGCCGAACGTGCGCAGGGCGCTCGGAAGCTGCGTGAACACCACGAAGACTCCCGAGGTGAACTGCAGCACCAGCACCACGGGGGTGAGGATCGCCGACGCCGACTTCGCATTGCGCAGGAGCGACGACGTGGCGATGCCAAGCGTCACCGACGCCGCCGTGCCCAACAGGAACACCCACGTGAACGTCAGCCAGGCGGCGGCAGAGGTGGGGATGGTGACGTCGTAGACGGCCACGCCAAGGCCGATGAGGATCGCGATCTGAATCACCGACACCACCAGCACCTGAGCGAGTTTGCCCACAAAGTAGGCGGTGGAGCTGAGAGGCGTGGCGCGCAGGCGTTTGAGAGCATCCGCGTCGCGGTCGATGGAGATGGTGATCGCGAGGGACTGGAAGCCAGTGTTGATGATGCCCGTGGCGATCATTCCCGCCAGGAAGTATTGGGGGAACGTCACGTCGGTGTCGCCCAGGTCCTGGCCGCCAAAGATCGTGCCGAAGAGCAACAAGAAGATCACCGGGAACGCAAAGATGAAGATCATCTGCTCGCGCGACCTAAAGAACTCCTTGAGCTCCACGATCATGCGGTCGTAGGCCGTCGAGATCCATGACGGGTGTGCAACTGTGGTGGCGCTCATGCGGCTGCTCCTTCGGAGGCGTCGAGGCCGGCATCGCCGACTCGGCCGATCAGGTCCAGGTAGACGTCCTCGAGCGAGGGCTTCGTGACGCTCAGCTCCGGCACCTCGCCGCCAAAGCGAGACGAGAGTTCAGCGATGAGCGCTGTGGGCGTGGGCGTCGTCTCGAACCGTGCGACGTCGTCTTCCTTCCATTGGACGGTGGCGTCAGTGGCGCGCGCTCGTAGCCCGGCTGGGGTATCGAGCGCGATGAGCTTGCCGCCCGCAATGATGCCGATGCGGTCGGCGAGGAACTCGGCCTCGTCGAGGTAGTGCGTGGTGAGCACGATCGTGGTGCCGTCGCTGCGCAGGGTGGAGATCAGACGCCAGAATTGGCGGCGCGCCTCGGGGTCGAAGCCCGTCGTCGGCTCGTCGAGGAACACGAGTCGCGGCCTGCCGATGATGGCGAGAGCGACGTCGAGGCGTCGGCGCTGGCCGCCGGAGAGAGTCTGGGGTTTGGCGTTTGCCTTCTCGGTGAGGCCCACGGCCTCGAGGGTCTCCTGCACATCGCGCGGGTTCGAGTACTGGCGCGAGGCATGAGTCAGGGCCTCGCGGGCGCTGAGGAAGGATCGTTCAGAGGTGGATTGCAGCATGATGCCGAGCTGAGCGCGCCAGTCCCGGTCCCCGTGGTGGGGGTCGGTCCCTAGCACCGTGACGTTGCCGGACGTGCGCTTGCGGAAGCCCTCGAGGATCTCGACGGTGGTGGACTTGCCCGCACCGTTGGGGCCCAGCAACGCAAAGACCTCGCCCTCGTGGATGTCGAGATCGAGGCCATCGACGGCATGCTTGGCGCCGTAGTGCTTGTGGAGTCCGGTGATGCTGATCGCTGGTGTCACTGGTGGCTACCTTCCTCGCTCGCGGCGGCGGTACTGCGTGCCGACGTGCAGACGCTTCCCTTCGCGGCACGCTGGTGGTTGCGGTGCCACGGCGAGACTAGCCACGCGGCGGACGTGGCGGGAATCCGCCAAACGGACGATCAGCATCGTCACATTGGCCGATTCTGTGCCAAATAAAAGAGGACGCGCCGCCCGGAGCCGGTTGGCGCGGGCGGCGCGTCCTCGAGAGATGGCGGCTACTGCACCTCGGCAAGCAGTGCCTGCATGCGGCCGACGCCCTCGGCGAGGTCCGCATCGCCCAGCGCATAGCTGAGGCGCAGGTAGCCGCTGGGGCCAAACGCCTCGCCGGGCACCACTGCCACCTCGGCGTGCTCGAGGATGAGGCCGGCGAGGTCGGCACTTGAGGTGATCTCCACGCCGCGCAGCGACTTGCCGATCAGGCCCTCGACCGAGGGGTATGCGTAGAACGCGCCCTTGGGGGTGGGGCACACGACGCCCTCGATCTCGCGCAGCATCGACACCATGGTCTTGCGGCGGCGGTCAAAGGCCGTGCGCATCGCGTGGACGTCGTCCAGGCTGCCGGAGAGCGCCGCGATCGCCGCGCGCTGCGACACGTTGGCCACGTTGGAGGTCAGATGCGACTGGAAGTTGGACGCAGCACGCGTGACATCGGCGGGGGAGATCATCCAGCCCACGCGCCATCCGGTCATCGCGTACGTCTTGGCCACGCCGTTGAGCACGATGGTCTGGTCCGCGAGCTCGGGCACCAAGCGCACGATCGGGGAGAAGACCGCGTCGTCGTACACGAGGTGCTCGTAGATCTCATCCGTAATGACCCAGATGCCGTGCTTGAGCGCCCATTCGCCGATAGCCCTCGTCTGCTCCTCGGAGTAGACGGCGCCGGTGGGGTTGGACGGCGAGCAGAACAGCAACGCCTTGGTCTGCGGCGTGCGCGCGGCCTCGAGCTGCTCGACGGTCACCAGGTAGTCCTGGTCCGCGCCGGCGAACACCTCGACCGGCACACCGCCGGCCAGCGAGATGGCTTCCGGGTACGTGGTCCAGTACGGCGCAGGCAGCAGCACCTCGTCGCCCGGGTCCACCACGGAGGCGAATGCCTGGAAGACGGCCTGCTTTCCACCGTTGGTGACCACGATGTGCGCAGGGTCCACCTCGTAGCCGGAGTCTCGCAGCGTCTTGTCGGCGATGGCCTGCTTGAGCTCGGGCAGGCCGGCGGCGGGCGTGTAACGGTGGTTCTTGGGGTCTCGGGCTGCCGCTACCGCGGCCTCCACGATCGCATCGGGTGTGGGGAAGTCTGGCTCACCCGCGCCAAAGCCGATGACCGGCGCGCCGGCGGCCTTGAGCGCCTTCGCCTTGGAATCGACGGCCAACGTCGCGGAGGGCGCGATGGCGGCCAAGCGGGCAGAGACACGGCGTGCGGGTGCGGTCATGGCACTATTGTTCCACCGTGCCAGGGGCAGCGTCGCCCCGGTTCGCTTTCGCGGCGCAAACCGCGTAACATGTGAGGTCGGCTCTTGACAGTGGCCATGATGAACCGCGCCCAAAACGCGGCTCAGGTGGACGATGCAGGAGCCAACGGAGCGGAAACGTTCCGTAGGGCAGTGGCGCAATTGGTAGCGCACCGGTCTCCAAAACCGGCGGTTGTGGGTTCGAGTCCCTCCTGCCCTGCGTTCTGCGGCGAAGGCCGCGACTTCACAAGCAAAGGACTTCCCGGTGAGCGAATCTGCCGTGACTGACTCCGGAGAAAAGGACCCGCGCCACGACTCGCGCGAAGGTCGCAACATCTTCGGTCGCATCGCGCTGTTCGTGCGCCAGGTGGTCTCCGAGCTCAAGCGGGTGGTGACGCCCACTCGCGAGGAGCTCGTCAACTACATCTGGGTCGTGTTGGGCTTCGTGGCCGTCATGATGGCGATCACGTTCGCCTTTGACTTTGGCTTCAGCTGGTTGACCAACTGGGTATTCGGCGACTAGCCAGAAGAAGGGACAGACGTGAGCACTGAGGATCTCGAGAACGTCGAGACCGTCGAGGAGACGGCCGACGCCGTGGCACCCGTCGACGACTCGTCGTTCGGCGACGCCCCCGTGGACGCCGTCATCGAGTCCGATGACGACACCGTCCCGTCCGAGCCCGCCGCTCCTGCGGAGGAGGCTGCTGTTGAGGTCGACGACGCCCCCGTTGAGGAGGCCGTCGTGGTGGACCCGGTGGCTGAGTTCAAGGCGTCGCTGATCATGCAGGATGGCGACTGGTATGTCATCCACTCGTACTCCGGTCACGAGAAGCGCGTGAAGCAGGCCATTGAGCACCGCTCCACGAGCCTCAACATGGAGGATTACATCTTCCAGGTCGAGGTGCCCATGGAGGACGTGGTCGAGTACAAGAACGGCCAGAAGAAGACCGTGACCCGCGTGCGCATGCCCGGATACGTCCTGGTGCGCATGGAGCTCACCGACGAGTCGTGGGGTGCCGTGCGCAACACGCCCGGCGTGACCGGCTTCGTGGGCCACGCTCACCAGCCCGTGCCGCTCTCGCCCGACGAGGTGATGAGCATGCTGGCGCCCACCGTCAACGTCGAGACCGCGGAGGACGAGGCGCAGCACGCGTCCGGCCCGCAGGTCGAGGTGGACTTCCAGGTGGGAGAGGCGATCACGGTCATCGACGGCCCGTTCGCCACCCTGCCCGGCACCATTTCCGAGATCAGCGTGGAGAGCCAGAAGCTCCACGTGCTCGTGTCGATCTTCGGCCGGGAGACCCCGGTCGAGCTCTCGTTCTCGCAGGTGCAGAAGCTCGCGTAAGCGGGCCGCGTACTCGCAAGGACGAAACCCCCGGCGGCGAGAGCCGCCACCATTCACACAGAAGGACCCGAAACACAAATGGCAGCACCGAAGAAGAAGGTTGCCGGCCTGATCAAGCTCCAGATCCAGGCTGGTGCCGCTAACCCGGCCCCGCCCGTCGGCCCCGCACTGGGTCAGCACGGCGTCAACATCATGGAGTTCTGCAAGGCCTACAACGCAGCGACCGAGTCGCAGCGAGGCAACATCGTGCCCGTGGAGATCACGGTGTACGAGGACCGCACGTTCACCTTTGTCACCAAGACCCCTCCGGCGTCGCAGCTCATCAAGAAGGCTGCCGGCGTCGCCAAGGGTTCCGGCGTTCCCCACACCCAGAAGGTCGGCACGCTGACCCAGGCTCAGGTGCGCGAGATCGCTGAGACGAAGATGGAAGACCTGAACGCCAACGATGTCGAGGCCGCCGCCAAGATCATCGCCGGTACGGCCCGCTCGATGGGCATCACGGTCCAGTAGGGACCACCCAAGACATTCAAGTGGGAGGGCCAGCGCGGCCCGCACCACGACTGCAAGGAAAGAAGCAGACATGAAGCGCTCCAAGGCTTACCGCGACGCAGCTCAGCTCGTCGACCGCAGCCAGCTCTACACGCCGCTCGAGGCCCTTCGCCTCGCGCAGAAGACGTCCTCCAAGAAGACCGACTCGACCATCGACGTCGTCTTCAAGCTGGGCGTCGACCCTCGCCACGCTGACCAGATGGTCCGCTCCACCGTCATCCTGCCGAACGGCACCGGTAAGACCGCCCGGGTCCTGGTCTTTGCCAACGGTGACAAGGCGGATGCGGCCCGCGAGGCCGGCGCCGACATCGTCGGTGGCGACGAGCTCATCGACGAGGTGGCCGGCGGCCGCCAGGACTTCGACGCCGTCGTTGCCACGCCCGACCTCATGGGTAAGGTCGGTCGCCTGGGTCGCGTGCTCGGCCCCCGCGGCCTCATGCCGAACCCCAAGACGGGCACCGTGACGATGGACGTGGCCAAGGCCGTGTCCGACATCAAGGGTGGAAAGATCGAGTTCCGCGTGGACAAGCACGCGAACCTGCACGCCATCCTCGGCAAGGCGTCGTTCGGCGACGCCAAGCTCCTGGAGAACTACCAGGCGCTGCTCGACGAGGTGCTCCGCGCCAAGCCGTCCGCCTCTAAGGGTCGCTACATCATCAAGGCGGCCATCGCCTCGACCACCGGCCCCGGCATCCCGCTGGACGCCACCGCCAAGTCGGAGGCGTAAGTCGGCCCGAGTCGTAGAGCTCGGTTCACACGCAACGAAGGCCCGGTTCCCGTAGGGGAGCCGGGCCTTCTGCGTGGTGTGGCGACCTCGTGGCGGCGCGCCCGACGCAGTGGGCAGGCGCGCCCTAGTCGTCGCCAAAGAGGCGGGCGAAGTGCACGTCTGCTCGCGCGTAGAGGTCCTCGAGTTGGCGGGCCGCCAACGCGGCGTGGCGGAGCGCGCCGATGCGGTGCTCCAAATCGGCCGAGAGCAGGTCAACGCGCTCGTGGAACGCGTCGGCGCTCTTGCCCTTCCAGTCCCAATACAACTGCTGCGCCGTGTCCTCGAGGGTCTCCTTTGTGAGCGTGAGGTCGCCCGCGCTGGCGGTGAGCTGATCGGCCAGCGACCCAAGGTCCGCCGTGCGCACGTGGAGGTGGTCCATGACTAGGCCCCGTATCCAAAGGGCGGCGCGTCTGAAGCGAATCGTGCGCGCTGCGCCTCGAGATCGGCCACCAACGGATGCTCCTCGCCCAACGACCCCGCCGCCACCTGCGCGGCAGCGCCGAGCGCCGCGCGCTGGGCGGCAGCGATCACGGTGGTGAGCTCTGCCGCGAGCGTCGCCGGCGTCACCTCCAACGCGCGATCCGTGAGGGCCACCTTGGTGATGGCGCCGGAGCTTGCGGCGGTCACCGTGACAGAGCCATCTGCAGACCGCGCCTGGCCGGTCGCTGCCTCGACAGCATCGGCCATGTCGCGCAGCGCCGCGTTGCGGCGGCGAGACTCCTCGGCCTGCGCGTGCACCCGCGCTCTTTCCTGCTCAAATGCTGCTTCGGAGTACGACACGTTGCTCCCTATCGCTGGACTCTGAGGACTGAGTAGATTCGATCCTGGGTGACGCGGAGGCTGTACCGGTCGCGGCCCTCGCCGTATCCCTCGAAGCCGAGCGCCGAGTAGGCGGGCTCGAGGCTCACGATCTCGCGATCGCCATCCGCATAGCCCGCATACAGCTGGAGACCGTTGTAGCTCCCCAGGTGCGGTGCGGCGGCCTTGAGAACGGAGCCGAGCTCCTTTGGCGTGATGGTGTCGTCCCGCTCCATGGAGAGGCTGACGACAGCGTCGTAGCCCGCAAAGCCCTCGCTGTCAGTCCACGAACTGACGTTCACGTCCACGAGTCCAGGGACTGCCTCGAGGATGTCGGCTCGCATCGACTCGCTCGGCGAGGGTCCCAGCAGAGAGCATGCGGCGAGCGTCAGTGCTGCGAACGTCGCCACAGCGGTGGCCTTCACGACGCGGTGGCGGCGCGGCGTCATTGCTCGAGTCCCAGCACGCGCGCTGCTTCGCGCTGGGTGGTGTGCAGGCTGTAGCGGTCGAGCCCCTCGCCGGCGGGAGCGAAACCCAGGGTGACGTATGCGGGTTCGAGGTTCACAAACGGGCTGTCGCCGCCGGTGTAGTTTGCCGCCACCCATAGTCCGGCGTAGCCGTCGAGGTGGGGTAGCGCTGCGGTCACGACAGCGGCGAGCTGCTCGGAGGACACGGAGGATGCCTGCGGTATCGAGAGGTTGACCACCACGTACCAGCCGCCGAGTCCCTCGCTCATGGATGTGGCGCTGACAGTGACATCGGCAAAGCCCAAGTTCTCCGCCAGAATGTCCGAGCGAATGGAGTCGAGGGCCTGTGGGCCCCGCGAGGAACATGCGGTGATGGCGAGCATGGCGAGGGCAAGCATCGCCAGCGCGAGCGCGGCGGGGATGACGGTGCGGGGAGCAGAAGCCAACGTGTCACTCCGTGAAGGCATAGACCTGGTGATCCACGACAGTACCGCCGACAAGGTCGATGAAGGCCGCGGCTGTGTCGGAGTTGGCCGCCTCCCACTCGCGCACGGTCTCCTGGTATCCCGGTGACGAGTGAGGCTCGGGTACGGCCGTGATCATGTCGTTGTATTCATTGGGCTTGGAGAGCGGGATTGGCGGTGGCCCGCCCGCGCCCGGCACGAGAGCCGTGACGGCGATCACCGGATCGTCGGCGTTAGCAAAGGCGATGACGGTGACGTCCGAGGGAATATCGAAGTGCCCGGTGGGCGCGCCGGTCGTGACGATTCCTGCGACGTGGTACGGCGAGGAGCGGTCCGCTGCGAGCGACGCCGACATGATTCCACCTTGGCTAAAGCCAGTGAAGACCACATCGGCGCCCGGCTCGACCCCGGCCTGGCGCATCGCTTCGTAGATACCGCGCTGGTACTGCGTGGCAAACTCAGGGTGATCGAAGAGCATGAGGGCGATGTTCGTGTCGAGATCGTTGGTGGCGGGATAGTCCTTCAAGAGGTCTGCCCACGAGTCCTCACCGATGGTCGACTTGAGCACATTCCAGTCCAGGGTTGACGGAAGCGACACCACCCAATGCTCGGTCCCGTCGCTTGCGATCACGCGCTTCACGTCCACACAGGTCCGGTCGCTCTTGCCCATGTCATCCGTGAGCCCGTTCTGCTCCACAAAGCTCTCCAGCGAGGACAGCTCGTTGCAGTCCATCGCCTTGCCGAAGGCGACGTTCTGAACGCCGTCGGCCGCGACGTCAGAGATGTCGATCTCGCTGACCCTTGGATCGGACGCGAGCCAGTCAGAGGCGGCACCCGCGAGAGAATCGCCCAGCACGCCGCCGGCCGCGGCTCCCACCACAAGCCCCGGCAGGCCACCCGCGAGCAAGCCTCCGGTGCCGCCGATCAGGATGCCGAGCGGGATGCCCACGCCGTCCACCATCCGCGAGGCGAGCTCGCGGAGCCCGTCGAGGCCCTCCTGGAGCAGCGGCTCGAGCGTGCGGATCAGTCGCACCAGCGACTCGAACGCGTCGAACATGTCGTCGAGCAGGCCCTCGATCACCCTCACGAACCTGTCCACCGCGCGGGTGAGGTTGCGCAGCTTCTGCATCTTGTCCAGCGGGTTGAGGCTCGATAGCGACAGCTGGAAGTCGAACAGCGACGCGATGAGCCCGGCGAGCTCCGATAGCGCACCCACGACGGCATCGTGCAGGGCGGTGACGATGCGGGACGCGAGGTCGAGCGATGCCGAGGCGGCCTCGGTCCAGTAGCCGGCGCGATGCGCTGCCGCCCGGATCTCCTCGACAGCAAGCCGCAGCGCGCGTACCGACCTGCCCTGGAGGTCGGCAATGGCGCGCAGCGTGTCGCTGCACCCCTCCTCGGCGCGGCGAAGCTCACGCGAGGCGCCTACCCACTCAGCGCTGAGCGACGCCACCGCCGCCTCGTCGCCCACCAACTGGTCCAGCCACGCGTTCAAGGGGTAGACGTACTCAAGCGCCCAGCCCACGAGGTGCGCCGCTGAGCCGCCCGGGTCGGAGAACGACGTCTGGAACGCGCCGACGCCCTGCGGGCACCAGGCGACAGGTCGGATGTCTACTGTGGTCACCGGCCGCTCACCTCGGCCTCGTCCAGGAGCTTCGCGAGGCGCTGGGCTGCCTCGGTGGCCTCCTGCTCGACACCAGTCCACCCCTGCTCAAGCACCCTCGTGTTCGAGGCAATGGTGTGGGCGACATCGGCAAGACCGGCCGCGAGCGCCGTCGCATGACTCGTGAGCGGCACCACCGCGTTGCCGAGCGCCATGTTCATGAGGCCGAACGCGGTGGGGGAGACCCGGCCCTGTCGCATGTGCGAGGAGCCCTGCGCGGCGTGCCGCGCGACGTTCTCCATCGATCGCGCCGCTCGAGTCAGCGCCTCCCAGTCGATCTCGATCTCGGTGGGTCCGATTCCTGATCCGACGCCATGAGTTTCGGCCACAATCCCCCCAAGGTGTTCCGTAGGCCCGATGCTAGCGTGAGACCACGGGATTGGCGCGGGCGGGGCACTCGTCGGCAGGTGAGTCGCGGACTTGCGCGCCGCACCCCCGTCCCCGTACACTCTGAGAGCCCAAGACCGCCGGTCGTTGGCTTCAGGAGACTGGAGCCCACCGAAGTCCCGCAACAGCGGAGGCCAGCGCAGGTGAAGTTGAAAGCGTGTTCGCGCGCGTGAGACATGGGCGGCCTCGGCCGCCTTTTGTGTGTCACGGACCCGGCACGATTCGGCCCCGCCTGCGCGGGGCTTTTCTGTTGTTTGGGGTGGGTCCCGCAAGGGGAGCGACGGTCATCCGAAGGAAGGATAACTATGGCGACGCCAGACAAGGTGGCCACCGTTGCAGAGCTCGCGGACCTGTTCCGCACCTCCGCGGCTGTGATCGTCACCGAGTACCGCGGCCTGACCGTTGCTCAGCTCAAGACGCTGCGCTCCGGCCTTCGCGGTAACGCGACCTACACGGTCGCGAAGAACACGCTGACGGCGCTCGCGGCTAAGGAAGCCGGCCTGGAGGGCCTCGACGCCCTCTTCGTTGGCCCCACTGCCATCGCATTCGTCACCGGTGACCCGGTGGAGGCTGCGAAGGGTCTGCGCGACTTCTCGAAGACGAGCGACAAGCTCGTCCTTAAGGGTGGCGTTCTCGAGGGCAAGGTGCTCTCGGCTGAGGACGTCACGAAGCTCGCGAACCTCGAGTCCCGTGAGGTGCTCCTCGCCAAGGCTGCCGGTGCCATGAAGGCATCGCTGTTCGGCGCGGCGTACCTGTTCCAGGCACCGCTCTCACAGGCGGTCCGCACTGTTGACGCCCTGCGCGAGAAGCAGGAAACCGCGGCCTAAGGGTCGCAACCCCCCAACTCACTGCTTCCAGCAGGCAAAAGAAAAGGACATACACCATGGCTAAGCTCACCACCGACGAGCTCATCGCTGCGTTCAAGGAGCTCACCCTCATCGAGCTCTCCGAGTTCGTGAAGGCGTTCGAGGAGACCTTCGAGGTCACCGCTGCTGCCCCCGTCGCCGTTGCTGCCGCCGCCCCCGCCGCGGGTGGCGACGACGCCGGTGCCGCTGAGGAGAAGGACTCGTTCGACGTCGTCCTCGCCGCGGTTGGCGACAAGAAGATCCAGGTCATCAAGGAGGTGCGCGCGCTCACCGGTCTCGGCCTGGGTGAGGCGAAGGCTCTCGTTGACGAGGCCCCCAAGACCGTTCTCGAGGGTGCCAAGAAGGACGACGCTGAGAAGGCCAAGGAGGTCCTCGAGGCCGCCGGCGCCACCGTCGAGCTCAAGTAACTCGACGCGCGTCTTCCACGCGCTTCACCATGAGGGCCGGATCACCTGCGGGTGGTCCGGCCCTCGTGGCGTGTGTGGAATCGCCGCCACCCGACGCGCCGATGCCGATTCGTGACACCACGCATCGACCGGGTTTGGTACCGTTTTCGGCGACAGCGCGTCACCCGGCAGTGTGACGTTCATAGAGCCCCACAACGGCGTGGGACATATTGGACTTGACGAGTGCCTCGAGAGTGACTACTCTCGGAGGTTGCGCTGTCTATCGCCCTGCCCTCATATGCCTACCTGGCGTGCATCGTCCGTTTCACGGGCCTGATGCTCCAGGATCCGGTGGAGCCGTGGTTAAGGCAACGCGGAACCGCTCCATCGTCATGGGAAGGACAACCCATTGGCTGCCTCGCGCACCGATTCCGCATCCGCCATCCGTAACTCGCCTCGCGTCTCCTTCGCCCAGGTCGCCGAGCCCGTTGAGGTCCCTAACCTCATCGGCCTCCAGACCGAGTCCTTTGATTGGCTCCTGGGTAACAAGGCTTGGCAGGCACGTGTTGAAGCCGCCAAGCAGGCCGGCCGCAACGACGTCCCTGAGGTCGCTGGTCTGGAGGAGATCTTCGAAGAGATTTCGCCGATCACCGACTTCGCCGAGACGATGTCACTGAGCTTCTCGGACCCGTACTTCGAAGAGCCTCGCCACACTCCTGAGGAGTGCAAGGAGAAGGACTTCACCTACGCGGCCCAGCTGTTCGTGACAGCCGAGTTCATGAACAACACCACGGGTGAGATCAAGTCTCAGACCGTGTTCATGGGCGACTTCCCGCTCATGAGCCCCCGCGGCACGTTCATCATCAACGGCACCGAGCGCGTCGTGGTGTCGCAGCTCGTGCGTTCGCCCGGCGTCTACTTCGAGTCGACCCCCGACAAGACGTCCGACAAGGACATCTTCACCGCGAAGGTGATCCCCTCGCGCGGTGCGTGGCTCGAGTTTGAGATCGACAAGCGTGACGCCGTTGGCGTGCGCGTCGACCGCAAGCGCAAGCAGTCCGTCACCTTGTTCCTGAAGGCCCTTGGCCTCAGCTCCGAGGAGATCGCCGAGGAGTTCAAGGACTTCCCGTCGGTGCTGGAGACCCTCGAGAAGGACACCGTCCACTCGCAGGAGGACGCCCTCGTCGACCTGTACCGCAAGCTGCGCCCGGGCGAGCCGCCCACGGTGGAGGCCGGTCAGAACCTGCTCGACAACTTCTACTTCAACCCCAAGCGCTACGACCTTGCCAAGGTGGGCCGATTCAAGCTGAACAAGAAGCTCGGCGTCGACAAGGCTCTCGGCGACTCGGTGCTCGGCATTGACGACATCGTCGCGACCGTGAAGTACATCGCCGCCGCTCACGCTGGCGTCACCAACCTCGAGGGCCCCAACGGCAACATCCTCGTGGAGACGGACGACATCGACCACTTCGGCAACCGTCGCATCCGCGCGGTGGGCGAGCTGATCCAGAACCAGATCCGCACGGGTCTGTCCCGCATGGAGCGCGTCGTTCGCGAGCGCATGACCACGCAGGACGTCGAAGCCATCACGCCGCAGACGCTCATCAACACGCGTCCCGTCGTGGCCGCGATTCGTGAGTTCTTTGGCACCTCGCAGCTGTCACAGTTCATGGACCAGAACAACCCGCTCGCGGGTTTGACCCACAAGCGTCGCCTCTCCGCGCTGGGCCCCGGTGGTCTGTCGCGCGACCGCGCCGGCATGGAGGTCCGTGACGTTCACCCGTCGCACTACGGCCGCATGTGCCCCATCGAGACCCCTGAAG
>QKAX01000108.1 GCA_003246255.1 Demequina lutea | reverse complement strand
TTCACGTTCTACACGCACCCCGAGATCGAGTTCTACCTCTTCAAGCCGCTTGAGGACGGCCAGCCGCCGCGCCCCGTCGACCAGGCTGGCTACTTTGACAACGTGCCGCGCGGCACGGCGCATGAGTTCCGCCGCACCGCCATCACGACGCTGGAAGAGATGGGCATCTCGGTCGAGTTCTCGCACCACGAGGCGGGTCCCGGTCAAAACGAGATCGACCTGCGCTACGCGGACGCCCTCACGACGGCCGACAACATCATGACGTTCCGCACCGCCATCAAGGAGGTGGCGCTCGAGCAGGGCCTGTACGCCTCGTTTATGCCCAAGCCGCTCGCCGATGCGCCCGGTTCCGGCATGCACACGCACGTGAGCCTCTTCGAGGGTGACCGTAACGCGTTCTACGACGCGGCGGCCCCGCTGCAGTTGTCCACCGTGGCGCGCCAGTTCATGGCGGGCCTCCTGCGCCACGCGCCCGAGATCACGGCCGTGACCAACCAGTACGTCAACTCGTACAAGCGCCTGTGGGGCGGCGCCGAGGCGCCGAGCTACGTGTGCTGGGGCTCCAACAACCGCTCCGCGCTGGTGCGTGTGCCCATCCACAAGCCCAACAAGGGCCAGTCGACGCGCGTCGAATACCGCGCGATGGACTCTGCGGCGAACCCCTACCTGGCGTTCTCCGTGCTGCTCGCGGCTGGCCTTAAGGGCATCACCGAGGGTTACGAGCTTCCCGAGGGTGCCGAGGACGACGTGTGGGAGTTGAGCGCCGCCGAGCGCAAGGCCATGGGCTACGAGCCCCTGCCTTCCTCGTTGGCTGAGGCCGTCGCCGTGATGGAGCGATCGGAGCTTGTCGCCGAGACGCTGGGCGAGAACGTGTTCGACTTCTTCTTGCGCAACAAGCGCGAGGAGTGGCACGGCTACCGTGCTCAGGTCACGCAGTTCGAACTCGACCGCCACCTCGGCGTCCTCTAGCCACCGCTTGGCCCCACGTAGGCTGGCCCTGTGAGCGCAAGGGAGCTGAGTCCGTCGGCGCAGATGTTGCGCGCCGGCGTCAGCGACCCCGCCCGTGCGCTGAAGCTGGTGGCGGACCTCGAGTCCGTGACTGGCGTCACGATTGACGACGTCCCGCGCGCCTTGTCGTTCCTTGCCGATCCCGATGCCGGGCTGCTCAGCTTGCTACGGCTGGCCGAGTCGGCCAAGGCTGCCGGAGTGCTGCCGGACCTTCTTGCGCTGCGCGAGACGAGGGCCGGCGCCGTGTTGGGCATGCTACTCGGCGCCTCGAACGCTGTGGGCGACTTCCTTGTGCGACACCCTCAGATTGTTCTCGACGCGCCCTCGTGGGACCCCGAGGCGCCGATCCAGGCCGATGCCGCCCGCGCAGACCTGCTGCGCGCCGTGGGGGCGGACCCCGAGAGCGACGCCCCGGTGGCCACACGCGTCGGTGCCGAGGGCGTGGACGCGATGCGCGTCGCGTACAGGCGCTGGATCACCGCAGTGGCGGCTGCAGATGTCACAGCCCGTAACCCCCTGGCAGTGGAGCCCGCTGTCAGCGCCGCGCTGGCGGATCTGGCCGGCGCCGCACTCGAGGCGGGCCTGGCGATCGCGCGAGGGGAGAACCCGGAGCACGGCCAGGCGCGGCTGGCGATCATCGCGATGGGAAAGTGCGGAGCGCGCGAGCTCAACTATGTCTCGGATGTGGACGTCATCTATGTCGCCGAGCCGGCCGAGGGAGCGGACGAGGTCAAGGCGTTGGCAGTGGCTACCCAGCTCGCTACCCGTGCCGCCGCCTGCTGCGCGACCACATCGGTCGAGCCGGCGCTGTGGCAGGTGGACCCGAACCTGCGCCCCGAGGGCAAGGACGGGGTGCTGGTGCGGCGCATCGACGGTCACCGCGCGTATTACGAGCGCTGGGCCGAGTCATGGGAGTTTCAGGCGCTCCTTAAGGCGCGGCCCGTTGCTGGTGACCCCGAGGTGGGGCGTGCCTACCTCGACGCCGTGTGGCCCTTCGTGTGGACAGCGGTGGAGCGTGACGGCTTTGTGCACGGCGCGCAGGCCATGCGCCGACGTGTGGAGCAGCACATCCCCGCCCGGGAGGCTGACCGCGAGATCAAGTTGGGGCCAGGCGGACTGCGGGACGTGGAGTTCACCATCCAGTTGCTCCAACTCGTTCACGGTAGATCCGACGAGACGCTCCGAGTGCGAGGCACCCTCGACGCGTTGCGTGCGTTGCGGGACGGCGGCTATGTGGGTCGCACGCAGGCAGCTGCGCTTGAGCGCTGCTACCGCCAATTGCGCGTGTGGGAGCACCGCCTGCAACTGCGCAAGCTCACGCGCACCCATCTGATGCCTGACAGCGACGAAGGCATGCGAGTGCTGGCCAGGGCGTCGGGCTTTGCGACTGTGCAGTACATGCAGGAAGTGTGGACCGACGTGCGTCGCGACGTGCGTGCGATGCACCTCGAGATGTTCTACCGACCGATCCTTGGGGCGACAGCGCAGCTGAGCGTGGACGAGGCCTCGCTGGACGAGGCGGCGGCACGTGCGCGCCTCGGCGCGATTGGCTTCAGGGACCCGGTGGGCGCGCAGCGTCACATTGCGGCGCTCACGCAGGGGTTGTCGCGCTCGTCACGCATTCAGCGTCAACTGCTCCCGGCCATGATCGGGTGGTTTGCCGCGTGTCCAGATCCCGATGCTGGCCTCCTGGCATTCCGCCAGCTGTCGGAGCAGCTCTCGGACACGCAGTGGTTCCTCAAGCTGCTGCGAGACTCAGGGACGGCTGCCGAGCGGCTCGCGACGCTACTCGCAACATCGGGCTTTGTCACGCGAGCGCTGCTGGCAAGCGCGCAGGACATCACGTGGCTCGACAACGATGACGATCTTGCCCGCGTGCCGGTGGAGCGCCTCGACCGAGAGGTGGAGGCCATCGTGACCCGCGCCGACGATGAGCAGCAGGTGATCACCGCGCTCCGCGGAGTGCGCAGGCGCGAGGTAGTGCGAACCGCCGCGGCCAATGTGCTCGCATTGCGGGACTCGGTGAGCGCTGCGGACGCGGTGACAGACGCCGCCGATGTGTTGGTACGCGGCGCGTTGCGCGTGGCGCACGCGGTGGTGGTCATCGAGCGGGGGCTCGCGCAGCCGGCGGCCGATGTGGCGGTGGTGGCGATGGGTCGCTTTGGCGGCTCGGAGATGGGCTACACCTCCGACGCTGACGTGCAGTTTGTTTACGTCCCGCGCGAGGGGGCCGACGACGCGGGGGCGTTCGCGCTGGCCGTGGCGGTGAAGTTTCGGGATCTGTTGCAGCGGCCCAATGCGCAGCCGTCCCTTGCGGTGGACGCGGATCTGAGGCCGGAAGGCAAGAACGGCCCTCTCGTGAGGTCGCTGGAGTCGACCGCCGAGTACTACGCGCGCTGGTCGGATCCGTGGGAAGCTCAGGCCCTCCTGCGCGCGCGCGTGGTGGCGGGTGCCGACCACGTTCGCGAGGGCTTCGAGGCGGCGATCGGCTCCGTCCGCTACCCGGCCGCGGTGTCCGCCGCGGCGCTCAAGCAGATGCGCACGCTCAAGGCGAGGATGGAGTCAGAGCGCTTGCCGCGCGGTATCGATCCGAAGCGCCACCTCAAGCTGGGCCCTGGTGGGCTCTCCGACGTGGAATGGACTGTGCAGTTGCTGCAGCTCCAGCACGGTTGCGACGTGGCGGCGTTGCGCACCACCCGCACCCTCGAGGCCATACGCGCAGCGCGTGCGGCCGGACTCCTCTCGCCCCCCGATGCGCGGGTCCTTGAGGAGGCGTGGCGGCTGGCCACCGACCTTCGCGGTGCGATCGCGCTGCGTGGTTCGTCTCACGACGCCGATGTTCTTCCGGGTGACGTGATGGAGCTTGGCATTCTTGCGTCGATCATGGGCACTCATCTCTCGGGTCAAGAGATGGACGAGAGGTACGCGCGCACAGCGCGCCGCGCGCGCATGGTGGCCGAGCGGGTGTTCTTTGGGTGGGAGGGGAGATCGTGAAGGTGCTCCGCACTGTCGTCTCCGCCATCGCCATCCTTGCCGGTGCCGCGCTCCTTGTGACGTCGCTGACGGCGCTTCTCGTCACGCGGGCCGTGGAGGACGGTGCGGTGTCGGAATCGGCGATCCGAGCCACGTTGCGCAACCCGATGGTCATGGATCCTGTGGTCGCTCACATCGATCAGTCGGCGGTCGGGGCTCTTGCGAACGCTGGCGTCGACGTCGACGCTCCGGGGCTGAGCGACGCGCTGCACGCGCTGCTGGCGGAGCTCGCCAACGACGATGACTTTGTGGCGTCGCTCGCGAGTCCGATCAACGACGCGATGGGCCGGCTTCATCGTGAGCTGACTGAGCCTGGGCGGCCTCCCGCACCCTTCTCCGTGTCGATTGATGCCTCCGACTCGGTCAACGGTCAGCTTGGCAAGCTTCCGGCGGTGGGAGAGTCGCTGCCCAGCCTTGCGCTGCCGCCCGTCGAGATTGAGCTCATTCGTGCGGAGCGATTTGAGCAGGCGCGAGAGACGTACAGCCGCATCGAGTACGCCCGATCCACGCTGTGGTGGGCGGGGCTGCTTGTGCTCGCGCTGGGGCTGTTGGTGTCGCCGCGCAAGCGCTTCTTCGCTGCCAAGGCGCTAGCAGTCGTGGGGGCGATGTCGTTGGCCGTCGCCCTGGCCCTCGCGGTCGAGACGCCCGAAAGGGTGCGCTCGATGCTGCCGGCAGCAAGCGATGCCATGTGGGGCCAACTGGTGACTGACACTCTCGCGACTCAGACGTTGCCTGAGTTCAGATTCACGTTGGTGATGGTGGGTTTTGGTGCGCTCGCAATGGCCGCCGTCGCCGCCGTCCTCGCGTACTGGACGAAGGCGCGCTCCTAGCGAACCCGCGCGGCGCCAACGATGGTGCCGCGCCGCGCGGGCGCGACGAGGCTATTCGGCGCGGAGCCAGGCGGTGGTGTCCTTGGGGAGCGAGCCATCGACCGGAGCCGACGAGATCAACACCTCGCCGTGAGGCAGCGGGAGCGGGTCGTCACCGAGGTTGGTGACCACGCGAATCCCGCCCACGACGAACTGCAGCGACTCGGCTGGGGAGAGCTCCCACTCGAGCCTGCCGGCGCCAAGCTCATGCTCGGAGCGCAGGCGCAAGGCATCGCGGTACATCTCGAGCGTGGAGCCCGCTACTCCCGCCTGAGCGTCGGCGGCGTAGAGCGCCCAAGTGGGCGGCTGCGGGAGCCACGACGCGCCGGTGGGCGAGAATCCGTATGCAGGCTTGCTGGCCTCCCACGGAAGGGGAACCCGGCAGCCGTCGCGGCCGTAGACCTCGGGACCGGTGCGGAACCAGGTCGGGTCCTCGCGCGTGTCGTCGGGAATGTCAATCGCCTCGGGCAGCCCAAGCTCCTCGCCCTGATACATATACGCGGATCCCGGCAGGGCCAGCATCAAGAGCGTCGCCGCTCGACCGCGGTGGAGGCCGAATGCCTCGTCCGGGCGATCGGGGCTCAGTGGACCAACTCCCGTCCCGTGGGGGATCTGCTCCTTGAGGGCCAGGCGGGTCGTGTGGCGCACGGTGTCGTGGTTCGACAGCACCCAGGTGGAGGGTGCTCCCACGCCGCCGAAAGCAGCGAGCGATTCGTCGATCACTGCGCGCTGATCGTGAGCCGTCCACGGGGTGAGCAAGTAGCCAAAGTTGAAGGTCTGGTGGAGCTCGTCGGGGCGTACCCAGTGCGCCATGCGGGCGAGAGGCTGCACCCAGGCCTCGCCTACAAGTGCACGATCGTCGTACTCGTCCGTGACCTTGCGCCACCGCCTCCAGATAGGGTGGGACTCGTCGCGGGACCAGTACGGATGGACGTCGGCGATCACGTCGCCCCCCTTGCCCACCAACTCGGCCGGAAGGTCGGGAAGCCCGTCCTCCTTGGCGAGCCCATTCGCCACGTCAATACGGAAGCCGTCCACGCCGCGGTCCATCCAGAAGCGCAGCACCTCGTCGAAGCGATCTGCCACCCAGGGGTTGGTCCAGTCAAAGTCCGGTTGCGTGGTGTCAAACAGGTGCAAGTACCACTGCCCAAGCGTCCCGTCTGCCTCCGTGACGCGTGTCCACGCGGGACCGCCAAAGACCGAGTCCCAGTTGTTGGGCGGCAACTCGCCGTCGACGCCTCGACCCTCGCGGAAGATGTAGTGTCCGCGCTCCTCGGAGCCGGGGCCAGCCGCGAGCGCGTCCTGGAACCAGCGGTGCTCGCTCGACGAGTGATTGGGAACGATGTCCACGATCACTCGCAGCCCGAGCCCGTGCGCGGTGGTGAGCATCTCATCGAAATCGGCGAGGGTGCCAAACAGGGGATCGACGTCGCAATAGTCCGAGACGTCGTAGCCCGCGTCATTCTGCGGGGAGCGATAGAACGGGGACAGCCACACGGCGTCGACGCCCAGCGAGGCGAGGTGGTCGAGGTGGGCCGTCACCCCCTTGAGATCGCCGATGCCGTCGCCGGATGCATCGGCAAAGGACCGGGGGTAGACCTGGTAAATAACGGCTGTGCGCCACCATTCGGGCGCGGAGGTCGACTCTGACATGGTTCCACCCTAGGCGGTCGCCGAGCGCAATGCACCCCTCCATGCGCACAAAATGTCGAGCGCTTACATGGTGAGAGGCTACGCCTGGGGCGCGACAGCAGTGGACCGGCGTACCTTGAGCTCGAAAGGCAGCGCGCTGTGGTGCGGATGGGCCTGTGCATCGTTGAGTGCGACGAGTAGCGACTCCACGGCGAGCCTGCCCTGCGTCTCGGGAAACTGCGAGATGGTCGTCAGACCAAAGAACTCGCCCAACTCGTGGCCGTCGATGCCGATCACCGAGAGATCCTCTGGCACGCGCCTGCCGAGGTCGCGGGCTGCGAGGATCGCGCCAATAGCCATCTCGTCCGACGCCGCAAAGATCGCGGTGGGGCGCACACGGGGGTCGCCGAGCAACTGCAGCGTGGCGTTGTAGCCGCCCTCGATGGTGAAGTCGGCGGTGCGAACCATGAGCGGATCGCTCGCGATGCCGTGCTGCTCCAGCGCTGCCGTGTAGCCGTCAAGGCGTCGGCGGGGCAGATGGAAGTCGAGGTCAAGATGTGCGGAGCCGCCGATGTACGCGATCTGCGAGTGGCCCAGCGCGACGAGATGCTCGGTCGCCAACATTGACACCGCGGTGTCGTCGATGGACAGCGTGCTGGCTCCCGCGAGCGGGCCGCCAATACCCACCACTGGCTTGCCACTCGCGTGCAGCTTGTCGATCTCGGCGTCCTGCAACTCCAGCGAGACAGCGATCAGGCCGTCGACCCGTTGACGTCGCAAGAATTCGTCGAAGACTCGCTCTCGCCGCCGCTGAAGGTCTGTTCCTCCGTCGGATGCGTCGAGGTGGTACAACGTGAGGTCGTACCCGGCATCCGCGAGCGCCATGTGCGCGCCCTTGAGCACGCGCACGTAGAACCATCCGGAGAGGAAGGGCATCACAACGCCGACGTTGCGCGTGCGTCCCGAGGCGAGGCTCGAGGCAGCAGAAGAGACGACATAGCCGAGTTCCTTGGCTGCCGCCTCGACCTTGAGCCGCGTCGCCTGAGAGACCGTCGACTTGCCAGCGAGCGCGCGGGAGACAGTTGCGGTGGACACGCCCGCGAGGCGCGCGACTTTCTCGATCGAACTCACCGGTCTCTCCCTCCGCCAGCGGCCGACGCGCGGTGCCTCCTGGGCATCGTTGCCGGAGCCTGATCGTCCGTTCGGGAACCTACCACAGCGCGCATGAACCGCTTCGCTGCCAGGCGAGACGCGCGCTGTGAAACGTGCGAGCTGGGCCCCCGAAAAGGCCGAAGGGGCCGCCCTTGCGGACGGCCCCTTCGGTGATGCTGCGTGACGGCTTAGACGTCGTAGTACAGCTCGAACTCGTGGGGGTGCGGACGGAATCGCAGCGGGTCGATCTCCGACGTGCGCTTGAGGTCGATCCACATCTCGATGAGGTCCGGCGTGAACACGCCGCCCTCGAGAAGGAACGCGTGGTCCTTCTCCAGAGTGTCGAGCACCTTGGGCAGCGAGTCCGGCACCTGCGGGATCGAGGCGTGCTCCTCGGGGGGCAGCTCGTACAGGTCCTTGTCCACGGGGGCCGGCGGCTCGATGCGGTTCTTGATGCCGTCGAGACCCGCCATGAGCAGGGCAGCGAAGGCGAGGTAGGGGTTACCCGACGAGTCAGGCGCGCGGAACTCGATGCGCTTGGCCTTGGGGTTCGAGCCGGTGATCGGGATACGCACAGCGGCGGAGCGGTTACGAGCCGAGTACACCAGGTTAACGGGGGCCTCGTAGCCCGGCACGAGGCGGTGGTACGAGTTGACAGTGGGGTTGGTGAACGCGAGCAGCGAAGGCGCGTGCTTCAGGATGCCGCCGATGTACCAGCGGGCGGTGTCGGAGAGGCCTCCGTAGCCCTTCTCGTCGAAGAACAGCGGCTCGCCGTCCTTCCACACCGACTGGTGCACGTGCATGCCCGAGCCGTTGTCGCCAAACAGCGGCTTCGGCATGAAGGTCACGGTCTTGCCGGCCTGCCAGGCGACGTTCTTGACGACGTACTTGAACTTCATCAGGTCGTCGGCGGCGTGCAGCAGCGTGTTGAAGCGGTAGTTGATCTCCTGCTGGCCGGCGGTGCCCACCTCGTGGTGCGCGCGCTCGAGCTCGAGGCCCACCTGGCCCAGCACAGTGCACATCTCGTCGCGCAGGTCAGCGAACTGGTCCGCGGGGGAGACGGGGAAGTAGCCGCCCTTGTAGCGCGTCTTGTAACCGCGGTTGGGCGTGCCGTCCTCCTCGTACTCGACGCCGGTGTTCCATGCGGCCTCGGACGAGTCGATGTGGTAGTAACCCTCGTGCTGGTTCGTGGCGAAGCGCACGGAGTCGAAGATGAAGAACTCGGCCTCGGGGGCGAAGAACGCGGTGTCGCCGATGCCGGTGGTCTTGAGGTACGCCTCGGCCTTGGCGGCAACGCCACGGGGGTCGCGCGAGTAGGGCTCGTTCGTGAACGGGTCAACGATCGAGAAGTTGATGATCAGCGTCTTCGCCGTGCGGAACGGGTCAATGTACGCCGTCTGGACGTCGGGCAGGAGCTTCATGTCCGACTCGTTGATGGCCTGGAAGCCGCGGATCGACGAACCGTCGAACATGGCACCGTCGGTGAAGATGTCCTCGGTGAACTGGTGGGCCGGAATGTTGAAGTGCTGCATCACGCCAGGCAGGTCGCAGAAGCGGATGTCGACGAACTCGACCCCCTCTTCCTTAACATAGGCGAGCGCCTCTTCGGCGGTCTTGAACATCGGATTGCTCCTTGAGGTAGGTCTAGCCATCAGCGGCTGTTCTCCAACCTAGTGCCAGGCCGTGTCACGCGAGTATTCCGAATGTTACGGGCCTGTTAACGGCGGGGAGGGTTCCTGCGGAGCGGCGCGACGAGGGGACCGTGGTCCCGCGCACCGTAGGCTGGCGCGGTGACAGATTCAGGTGCGCCTTTGCTGGCAGACGCGATCCTCTTTGATATGGACGGCACGCTCGTCGACTCGAACGCCGTGGTCAACGCCATGTGGACGGACTTTGCGACCATGCTGGGACTCGATGCGGATGAGGTGCTTGCCTTTGCGCACGGCACGCCCAGCATCTCGACACTGCGCACGTTCCTTCCCGCGGGCGAGGACCTCGATGCGTGGCACGCGCGCATCGGAGTGTGGGAGAACGAGCACTTTGACGAGGTGGTCGAGGTGCCGGGCGCAGTCGCGTTTGTGGAGTCGCTACCGGCCGACGCATGGGCGGTTGCGACCTCGGCGCTCGCCGATGCAGCGGCGCGGCGCCTGCGGCTCGTGGGCTTTCCCGAGCTGCCCGCGCTGATCGGCGCGGACCAGGTGGAGCACGGCAAGCCGCACCCCGAGTGCTTTCTGAGGGCTGCCGCAGCGATCGGCGCCGATCCCTTGCGCTGCGTGGTCTTCGAGGACTCGCCAGCGGGCGTCGTCGCGGGCCTCGCCGCGGGAGCGACCGTCGTGGTGGTGGGCGACATGGTGAACGACACGACACAGGGGCTTGCCCGCATTCGATCGTGGCGCGGCGTCACGGCCCACCGGACGGAACGCGGCCTGGAGATCTCCGGCCTGGGGTGACGCTCGGGGCCGCCTACGACAAAGGCCGCCCTCCCGGCAGGGGAGAGCGGCCTGTGAAGCGTCGAATGGCTTAGCGGCCGCGCAGCGACTTCCTGTCGGCGCGAGCCCGCGTGGGGTCGATACCCTTCGGGATCGGCAGCTGCGGGCCGCCCAGCGCGCGAAGTCGCGCACGCACGGCGTCCTGATCTGCGGCCGATAGCCCGCGCGTGAGGCCGCGCCCAAAGTGCTGGCGGCGGGTGCCGCGAATTGCCTTGGTGAGGTCCTTGAACTCAGTCTCGCCCTGACCCTTGCCCACATAAATGGCAGTGACGGGAACGCCGGGAACGAGCTTGTGCAGGCGCGTCGTCGTGGTGTCGATCGTGCGCTTTGCCGCGCGGCCGCCCTCGGCAAGCAGCACCACGCCGCCGTTACCCACGCCCTGGAACACGACAGCGCGAGTCTTGGCGTCCACGGCGATCGGCTCGTCGGCAAACTGCCACCCGGTGCGAATGGACTGCGCGACCGCAAGCGATCCGCCCATCTGGCCTTCCATCTGCTTGAACATGGTCGACTCGAAGCGGCGCGTCAGCCACAGCACGGCCAGCAGCACGCCCACCATGAGGCCCGTGAGCGGTCCCAGGATCCAGCCAAAATAGCCGCCCAGGAGGTAGCCGACGAGCACGCCAAGCAGGGTAGGAACCGCGAGGGCCGCGGCCGTGACCCACGGCAGGGACTTGTCGAAGCGTGCGGTGACCTTGTAGGCCTGCCACACGGCTGAGTACCAACGAGGGCGCGTTGCCGCAGGTGCTTGATTCGCCATAATGCGCCCCATTCTAGTGCGGCGAACTGGCACGACGGCCCGCGTTCACCGCTGGCGCATCGCGATCAGTTGACTCCTAGCCTCGCGGGGCGCGCGACAGCAGGGCCGATGCCTCCTGCCGGGCCGCCATTGGCTTGGCAAGATGAGCGAGGTGAGCGGGGATGGGGCTGCCCTTGCGCTCCATGGCCTGAGCCCACAGGCGTCCAGCGCGGTACGACGAGCGCACGAGGGGGCCCGACATCACGCCGGCGAAGCCCATCTCCTCGGCCGCCGTCGAGAGCTCGACGAACTCCTCGGGCTTCACCCAGCGGTCCACGGGGTGGTGGCGAGGCGAGGGGCGCAGGTACTGCGTGATGGTGATGAGGTCACAGCCTGCCTCATGCAGATCCTTGAGCGCCTCGACAGCCTCGTCGAAGGTCTCGCCCATGCCGAGGATCAGGTTGGACTTGGTGACAAAGCCGTCGTGTTGCGCGGACGTCAACACCGAGAGCGACCGCTCGTAGCGAAAGCCCGGCCGAATGCGCTTGAAGATGCGCGGCACTGTCTCCAGGTTGTGGGCTAGCACCTCGGGGCGCGACGAGAACACCTCGGCAAGCTGATCGGGCTCGGCGTTGAAGTCGGGGATCAGCAGCTCGACGCCGGTGCCGGGGTTGAGCGCGTGAATCTGGCGCACGGTCTCCGCGTACAGCCACGCGCCGCCGTCCTGGAGGTCGTCGCGCGCGACGCCAGTGATGGTCGAGTACTTGAGCCCCATCTCGCGCACGGACTCGGCCACGCGGCGCGGCTCGTCGGCGTCGAAGGCCGCGGGCTTTCCCGTGTCGATCTGGCAAAAGTCGCAGCGTCGCGTGCACTGGTCGCCGCCGATGAGGAATGTGGCCTCGCGGTCCTCCCAGCACTCGAAGATGTTGGGGCAGCCGGCCTCCTCGCACACAGTGTGCAGGTTGCCGCCCTTGACGAGGCCCTTGAGCTCCTTGTACTCGGGACCCATGGTGGCGGTGGTGCGAATCCACTCGGGTTTGCGCTCGATGGGGGTCTCGGCGTTGCGGGCCTCGACGCGGAGCATCTTGCGGCCTTCGGGGGCGAGCGTCACGCGATCTCCTGGGGTTCGGGGGCGGTGGCGTGGGCGCCGACGCTGTTGTCGACGGTGTTCCATCGTATGTCGGCGAGTGCCGTCTCAAGTGCGGCGAGCGTGGCGGGGACCACCTCCGCGATCGTGACACGTCGCCCGAGTTCCGCGCTCAGCGACGTGACGTCGGCATCGGAGATGCCGCACGGGACGATGCGATTGAACTCGGCAAGGTCGGGCTCGCAGTTGAGGGCGAAGCCGTGCATCGTCACTCCCTTGGCCACGCGCACGCCGATCGCGCAGATCTTACGCTCTCGCTTGGTGTCCGTGGCTGGCAGCCACACTCCCGAGCGCTCCTCGACGCGCATCGTGTCGAGGCCGTACCCGGCACACACAGCCATGATCGCGTCCTCAAGACAGCGCACATACCTGACCACGTCCACGGGCTCGGCGAGTTTGACGATCGGGTAGCCGACGAGCTGGCCGGGTCCGTGCCACGTGATGCGGCCGCCGCGATCCACATCTACTACGGGCGTGCCATCCACCGGGCGGTCCCATTGGGCGGTCCGCTTGCCTGCCGTGTACACGGACTGGTGCTCCACCAGCAGGACGGTGTCCGGGTTCTCGCCTGCCACGACCGAGGCGTGGATCTGGCGTTGCAGATCCCACATCTCGCGGTACTCCACGGGGCCGCGCTCCAGCATCGTCACGATTCGCACTGAATCAGGCTAACAAGCCGGAATACGGGGCGCAGCAAACCGTTTGATACCAGCATGAAGACTCGTGCTCTGTGGCGCCCGCTCCTCGTCGTGATCGTGATCGTTGGTTGGTTAGCCGTGGGTGGCATCGGCGGACAGACCTTCGGCGTGCTCAGCTCGGTGCAGGAGAACGACAACGCCGCATTCCTTCCCTCCTCGGCAGAGTCCACGAAGGCGGCCTCCGAGCACGAGAAGTTTGTGCCAAGCGACACGGTGCCCGGACTGTTCGTGGTCGAGGGACTCGCGGGCCCGCAAGACGTCGCAGCCATCCAGGACTGGGCGACGTCTGCGGCGGAGCTTCCCCTCGAGGGAGACGAGCTCGGGCGCACCGTGGGGGACGTCCTCACGTCCCCGCCGATTGCCGTGCCCTCGGAGGACGGCGAGGCGGCGCTCGTCATCTTTGACGTCGACGCGACCACGTTCAACGAGAACGCGGGCGAGGATCGCGTGGGGGAGCTCGTGGTGGAGACCGTCCGCGCCTCGTGGGAGGAGAGCGGCCTTGGCTACGCCGGCTACTTCACGGGCGCGGCCGGCATCGTCGCGGACCTGGTGGGCGCGTTCGCGGGCATCGACGGGATTCTGCTGGTCGTCGCGCTGCTCGTGGTGCTCGTGATCCTGCTGATCGTCTACCGCAGCCCCGTGCTGCCGTTCCTTGTGCTCGCCACGTCGATGATCGCCCTTACGGGCGCCATCATCCTGGTGTACCAGCTGGCGAAGAACGGGGTGATCGCCCTCAATGGTCAGTCGCAGGGCATCATGTTCATCCTTGTGGTGGGAGCGACGACCGACTACGCGCTGCTCCTCGTGGCTCGCTATCGAGAAGAGCTGCTGCACCGCGAGAGCACGTACGACGCGCTCGCCGTCGCCTGGAAGCGCTCGCTGGAGCCCATCGCCGCCTCGGCTGGCACCGTGATCCTGGGCCTGCTCGTGCTGCTGCTCTCTGACCTCAAGTCCAACGCGGCGCTCGGCCCTGCCGGTGCCATCGGCATCGCGGCGGCCTTCCTGGCCGCACTGACACTGTTGCCCGCGTTGCTGCTCATCGGTGGCAAGCACGCCCGCGGAGTCTTCTGGCCCTCGCTCCCGCGCTACTTGGGCGAGGACGCCGCCGACGCCACGTCGATCGAGGCGGTGGAGGCGCGCGCCGGATTCTGGGGTCGTGTGTCGCGACTCGTCGATGCTCGCCCGCGGCGGGTGTGGGTGGGATCCGCCGCACTCCTCGTCGTGATGGCGGCGGGCCTGACCCAGCTCAACGCTGACGGCATCGGTGATCGGGACGTGTTCCTCACCGAGACCGAATCCGTGACCGGGTTCGACGTGCTGGAGGCGCACTTCGCGGCCGGTGCCACATCGCCCGTGCGCATCATCGTTGACGAGTCCCTCGCCGACGAGGCGCTCGCCGCCGTCGGCGACGTTGCGGGGATCGACGATGCCTACCTGCTGACGCCCGCTGTGGTGCAGGGCGGCCCCACCGCAGGGGGTGGTGAGGATCCGATCGTCGTGGACGGCCGCGTCGAGATCAACGCCGTCACGGCGACGGCGGCCTCCACCCGCGCCTCTCAGGACGTGGTGCAAGACGTGCGCGACGCGGTGCACCCGATCGACCCCTCCGCGCTCGTGGGAGGCTCCGCGGCGGAGGCGCTCGACACGCGCCTCACCACGGATCGCGATATCACAGTGATCATCCCCGTGATCCTGCTGGTGATCCTCGTGGTGCTTGCGCTGCTGCTGCGTTCTCTTGTGGCCCCGGCGCTGATCGTGCTCGCGAACATCCTGAGCTTTGCTGCGTCGCTCGGCGTCTCGGCGCTCATCTTCGCGTACATCCTTGGCTTCCCCGGCGTGGACCCGGCAGTGCCGCTGCTCGCGTTCGTGTTTCTGGTGGCTCTCGGTGTCGACTACTCGATCTTCCTGATGTCTCGAGCCCGGGAGGAGTCACTCAAGCACGGAACCCCCGAGGGCGTGCGGCGTGCGCTCGCCGTGACAGGCGGCGTGATCACGTCGGCCGGCGTCGTGCTGGCGGCCACCTTCGCGGCCCTTGGCGTGCTGCCGCTCGTGTTCCTGGCGCAGATCGCGATCATCGTGGGCCTTGGCGTGCTCGTCGACACCTTCGTCGTGCGTTCGCTCCTGGTGCCCGGCCTCATCTCGCAGATCGGCAAGGCGTCGTGGTGGCCGCTCACGGGCAGGTTCTCCAACTAGTTCAGTCTGTGGATAACGCCCGCGCGGCGCGGGACTCGTGCACTGTGAGGGCATGACGCACGCGACCCACGCCACCGCCGCAGACCGTGCGGTGGGTAGCGGAACCCTGAGATTTGAGCACGTGAGACGCCGCATCGCGGTGGTGGGCGCGCTGGGGTTGGACGGACTCGCGGTGCCTGATCGCGTCACCCTGCTAGCTGACGAGTCCGTGCGCGTGGTGGAGCCGCAGCCCCAGGGCATCACCCTGAGAGCGTGGCGCGAGAGCGCGGGACCGCTCTCGGCAGGCGAGTGCGTGTGGTGGGCGGTGGAGGTGGCGGCCCTGCTCACCCAGCTGCATAAGGCGGGGTTGGCGCATGGAGCGCTCACAGATGACGCGATCTGGGTCACCGGCGGCGGCGTACGGATCACGCACCTTGCCGATGGTCCTGACCACGCGGTGCCCGCCGACGATGTGGCAGCGTTGGGCTCGCTCATGATCGCGGCCGTATCGGCCGCCGAGCGTGCACGGGTCGAGGCGTGGACCGCGCCGATGACGTCTGCGAACCCCGCGGCGAGGCCTACCGCCGCGATGGTCTCGAGGGCGCTGCCGTCCTGCGCGGACCCACGACCCTGGGGCGAGCCGAGCACCTCACCGGGGCAGCACGTTGCGAGTGACGCTCGACGCGGTGCCGCGCTCTCGGGCGCTGAGCCGCTGGCCGAGGCTGAGGCATGGCGGAGGCGGCGCGCTCGCCTTGCTGTCGCGCTCCGCGTGGGTAGCGGCATCGCAGTGCTCGCGATTCTTGCGGTGGTGGTGGCCGCCATCGTGTGGTGGACGGACTCCCTGCCGGCAGCGGCAGTTGCTGGTCACCGTGCGGCTGACTCGCTGGAGGTGCGCGCCGGCCAGGGAGGCGTCGATGCCACGCGCGGCCGCCTCGCCGCGATAGCGACGTCGTCGCCAGTGGGCCTTGTGGAGTTCACAGGGGACGGCACCGCCGCGCGCCTCGATGCAGAGTCCGTTGCCTTGCTCATCGAGACGGGTCGATTCTCCGTCGAGGGACTGACTTTCAGGGTGGAGAGCGTGAGCGTGGTCGACGCTCCGCACCGGCCGGCGGTGGCGGGCGACACGGCAGTCGCACGGGTGACGTACTGGACCTCCGCCTACACGAGCATCCTCGACGGAGAGTCCGCGCGCATCCCCGAGGCGCGTGAGACAGCGGAACTGACGATGAGCTGGAGCGCGACAGGCAGTTGGCTCGTGTCGGAGGCGCGTGTGGTGGGCTAGGTCGAGCTGTGGAGCTCAGTGCGCCGCGGCGGTCGCTACGTACGTGGCGGCGTCGCGCATCGTGGGGTGGTCCCACGAGAAGCCGAGGCGCGTAAGGACACCGGGAGCGCCCTTCTGAGACGCGAGGAGATCGTCTGCCGCCTCTCCAATGCCCAGATGAAGCGCCCAACCAGGAACCTTGAGTCCCGGTCGTCTGCCAAAGGCTCGGGAGAGCTCGGCCACCATCTCGGCGTCGGTGACCGGAGAAGGCGAAATCATGTTGGCCGGACCCGCGTGCTCACCGTGAAGCAGGGCCCGTGTGGCACGCACGTGGTCGTCGAGAGTGATCCACGACTGATACGCATTGCCCTTTCCGAAGCCGCCGATCAGTCCCCACTTAACGAGGGGCATGAGCCGCTCGGCGAAGCCGCCGTGCGCTGCCAGCACGAGCCCCGTGCGCAGGTTGACGACTCGAGCGCCAGCCTCGGCAGCCGGTTCGGCGGCCCGCTCCCAGGCGACACACACGTCGGCGAGGAAGCCGTCACCACGTCCCGAGCGCTCCATCAGTTCCTCGGTGCCACGGGCGCCATAGAACCCCATCGACGAGCCGCTCAGGAGCGCGGGAGAGGTGCCCGCGTCGCGGATGGCATTCGCGATCGTGGCCGTGGAGTCCACGCGGGACCGCAACACGACCTGCTTGTACGAGTCGGTCAACCGCTTGGCGCCGATCGATGCTCCCGCGAGGTTGATCACGGCGTCGGCCGCCGCGATGGCGTCGACGTCGATGGTGTGGGCTGCGGGGTCCCACGAGGATTCGTCATCCCGGCGCGCCTCGCGCCTGACCAGCGACACGACGGTGTGTCCGTCGCGTCGGAGTGACTCGCTCAGAGCCGTTCCGATCAGGCCCGAGGCGCCCGAGATGACAACGCGCATGCGTTACAGGCCGAGCTCGGCCTCGAAGTCGCCCACCTCGATGAGCTTCTTGACCGTCTGCAGGAAGCGGGCGGCGTCCGCGCCGTCCACGATGCGGTGGTCGTAGCTCAGCGGCAGGTAGCACATGGGGCGGATCGAAATGACGTCTTCACCGTTCGGTCCCTGCACCACCACGGGCTTCTTGACGATCGCGCACGTGGCCAGGATGCCCACCTGCGGGGCTGGCACGATGGGCGTGTCGAACATCGTGCCGCCGGAGCCCGTGTTTGTCACCGAGAAGGTGCCACCCGAGATCTCGTCGGCGCCGAGGCCGCCGTTGCGAGCCTTGCCGGCGAGGTCCGCGATGCCCTTGGCGTGCTCGGCGATCGACTTCGAGTCGGCGTCGCGCAGCGTGGGGAGCATGAGGCCCTTGGGCGTGTCCACGGCGAGCGAGACGTTCACGGTGGGGTGGTAGACGATGCTGTCGCCCTCGACCGAGGCGTTGAGGAACGCGTGCTCCTGCAGGGCCACGGCCACCGCGCGCGTGAAGAACGGCAGGAACGTGAGCTTGGTGCCGTGCTTGGCCTCAAACGCGTTCTTGTTCTTGGCGCGCAGCGCCCAAATCGCGGAGCAGTCCACTTCGACAACGGAGGTGAGCTGCGCCATGCCGTGCAGCGACTCCATCATCTTGTCGGCCGTGATCTTGCGGATGCGCGTCATCTTGACGGTGGTGCCGCGCAGGTCAGAGACCTGGATCTCGGGCGAGGTAGCCGCTGCGGGTGCCGAGGCAGGCGCGACCGTTGCCGCGGGAGCGGCGGCAGGCGCGGCGGGGGTCGCGGCGAGCACGTCCTCCTTGCGGATGCGGCCGCCGACTCCGGTGCCGGTCACGGAACCGAGGTCCACGCCGCGCTCGGCGGCGAGTTTGCGCACGATGGGCGTCACGTAGCCGGACGAGGAGCTCGCCGCGGGTGCGGGTGCGGGTGCG
>QKAX01000162.1 GCA_003246255.1 Demequina lutea | reverse complement strand
CAATGCACTGATCCTCGGCGTCAATGTGCAGAGCGTCGGGATCGAACGAGGCCAGCGTGGACTCGGTCTGCACGTACACCTCGCCAAAGTGCGGCTGGCTGCAGTCCACCACCATGTAGTCCGTGTAGACCAGGTTGTTGTCGTCGTCGAAGGTGGCGGTCGCAGACGGGTCGAGGAAGCACATTCCCGGCACCAGGCTCGCGGCGGGAACGCTCGTCGCCCCCGCGATGTCTCCCACGGGAGCGTCGCTCGGGTCGCCGATGCCGGTCGCGGTGTCGTCCACCACTACCCAGTCGTCTTGCACGCCGGAGTCGGTGGTCACGGCAATCACGGGGATGACCACGGACGCGATCACACCCAGGATCACGCCAATCACCTGGAAGTAGCCAAGGATCAGCGAGGCCAGGGACACGCCGCCGTTGGTGGCCTCTCCACGCCTGGCCGCCGCACGGCCCAGGTGGCCAAGAATGATCGACACGAGACCCAGGCCGATGAAGAACGACACCAGGCCGACGATGCCCATCCAGTTCTTGGCCGTCGGGTTGCCGCTATATGGGTTGGGCGCGCCATAGCCGTACGAGTACGAGGAGGGGGCCGGCGGGGTGGGCACCCCTCCGCTGTAGTTCTCGATGCTCGGTGCCGCGCCGTACTGGGGCGCGGGCTGGGAAGCATAGGCGGGGGCGGGGGGCTGAGTGCCGTACTGCGACTGCCCATACTGCTGGCCGTAGCTCGGCTGGCCATAGTCCGGTTGGCCATATGGCTGAGGGGATGCCGGCTGCGCGGGGTAGCCGGGCGGCGCCGGGTAGCCGGGCTGCGCGGGCTGCTGGCCAGGCGACATCTGCTCGGGCGCCAGGGTGTTCCACTGGGGAGCCTCGGGGGCTGCGGGCGGCGGCGGAATCGGCGGCTGCTGAGCGCTCGCCCCAGTCGTGGGATTCGCGTCGTATGAGCCGTCTTGTGGCTGCCAGGTACCGCCCGTTGTCATGTGCCCCTCCTCTGGGTTGCGTGGCCCACACTAATGGCGCACACGGCGACCCGCCAGGGCCGATTCTCCCGCGTGTCGGTACCGGGAAACGCTCCCGGCCCCGCCTAGTGTGGAGGACGTAGCGAGGAGTTCCTCCCCGCACAGCAAAGGCCCCCCGGAGTAAGCGTCCGGGGGGCCTTGCTGTGGGGAGACAAGTCACGCGCGCCCAGCTACGACGCCCACGAGCCGGAGCTCTGGTCCATCGCTGCCATGAGGCACAAGCCCCGAGCCGAAGCCCAGCGCCTGCAGTGCCCGGCTGCGCAGCCAGCGGACCAAGGCCCCCAGCCGGCGCCGCACGAGCGGCTCCTCTTTCCCACACCTACCCCGATCCCGAGTACTGCGGCCCGGTTGCCCCGACCTCATGCCCGCGATCAGCGGAGTAGATAACCCCTGGTCTACTCCGGCCTGCGAGGCTCCGCAAGGCGTGGGGAGGGGTCCTTTTTGTCCACCTCTTGTCCCCCGAGTTATCCACCGGAGCCGCCGTGTGGACAACCGTTATCCACCTCCCTGTGCACAGAAAAAGTGGACAGAAACCGGGACATCGGGACCCGCGTCGGGACCCGACGCACCTCACCTTGCCCAGACATGGCGAAGGGCCCCTCAAAGTAAGCGCTTGAGGGGCCCTGCCATGGACCACGAGTTCTCGGCGCGAACCCCAAGGGCACACCCGACAGCCGTAATTGACGATGCGGCACTCGCCCCCGTGAGGGCGACCTCGTGACCGACGCCGCGGTTCCGCCGACTCTTGTGCCGTCACCCACGTGCCCCACTCAGCCCCCGTAAGGGACCTTATGCAAGCGGCGAATCGTCGTTCTCCGAAGCGTCCGATCAGCTCACGTCCCGCCAGCCGCACGGGAATCTGAACCCCGAGGGACGAGGCACCAGAGCCTGTGCGCGACGGGGAGAACCCCCGTCCTGGATGGGAAGTGAACCTCCCGATGGGACAGGTTTAGTGCCTGCCCGGCGGCCGATGCAAGTCCACCGGGACCCCATTTATGGAAGGCTCCGCCATCAACACGGTTATCCACTGGGCTGCCACGGACGACGCCCGTCATGCACACGGGTGTGGACAGAATCTGTGGACGAGCGGTCCCGGGGGTCCCACGCTAGCGCTGCGGAGAGTCGTCGTCCTGCTTGAGCTTGCCCAGCATCGCGTTGTACGCGTCGAGCTCCGTGTCGCCGCGCTCGTCCACGCGCCGATCCCTACGCCGGGCCGCCCGCTCGTCGCTGCCGCGCCACATGAAGAGCACGCCAATAGCGAGTAGCAGCACGGGGAACTCGCCCAAGCCCCATGCGAAGGCGCCGCCCCATTGCTGGTCCGAGATCGCGTCGGCGCCCCAGTCGCGGCCCATCAGCCCAAACCAGCGCGGCGCGAGCAGCACCTGCGACGTGGTGAGCGAGACGCCAAAGAACGCGTGGAACGCCATCGTGGCAAACAGCAGCACCACCCGCATCGGGTACGCCGGGCGCGTGGGCCCCGGATCGATGCCTACCAGGGCATTTGCAAACAGGTACCCCGCGAGCGTGAAGTGCACAATCATCCACAGGTGGCCCGCGTGGTTGCGCAGCGCGAACTCAAACAGCGGAGAGTAGTAGAACACCACCAGCGAGCCGGCGAAGTTCACGGCAGCCACCACGGGGTGCGCCATGAAGCGCATCCAGCGGGACTCGACGATGGTGCGCAGCCATTCGCGGGGGCCACGCGTGCCGTCGGTGCGGGAGGGCAGCGCACGCAGGGCAAGCGTGATGGGTGCCGAGAGCACAATGGGCAGCGGCACCGCCATGGCCAGCAGCATGTGCTCGATCATGTGGCCGGAGAACGTCACCATGCCGTACACGGTGGGCGCGCCCTGCGTGATCCAGGCGATGCCGGCCATCCCCACCACGAACGACGCCGTGCGGTACCACGGCCACGCGTCGCCCCGCCGATGCAGGCGCACAGCCCACTTCACGTACAGGTAGACCAGGGCGGCAATGACAAAAGCGGAGGCGATCTCGAGGCGCCACTGCAGGATCCACTGCAGGGCGTCGGGACGCGGGGGAAGCTCGTAGCCGGTCAGCAGGAAGGCGGGGCTCGGCTCGGCGACCACCTCCGCAGGGATGGTGGGCTCGGTGCGCGACAGGATGCCGCCGATCGCCGCCACCGCGAGTAGCAGTCCCACGTCCACCGACATCACGCGCCAGAACGTGTCGCGCACGCGGGACTCGCTGAGGCGCGGCAGGGTCGCGGCGCGATGCCAGGCCGCGAGCGCGATCGCTCCCGACATGAGCACCAGCTTGAGCGCGAGCAGGCGGCCGTAAGTGGTGGTCCACAGGTCCGTCACCGAGCCGATGCGCAGGAACGCGTTCGCCGCGCCCGACGCCACCAGCACCCACGCGGCCCAGATCGCCATGCGAGACACCCGGCTCACGGCCGCCTTGGTGGACATGCCCAGCGTCGGCCGCACCACCACGAGCGCCACCAACAGGCCCAGCCACACCGCCGAGCCGCCCAGGTGCATGTACAGCGAAGTGGTGGCCAGGTGGTGATCGGCAGCACCCGCCGCGTGGCCCGTCTCCGCCTGTACCCCGATGCCGTACGCGACGGGCACCAGCGACCACGCGGCCTCGCTGGGCGTGCGCGCAAACGTCACCGCCACGGACGTCACGAGCGCGGCCGCCACGTTGAGCGCGTACGCCTTGCCCAGATCGATGTCTGCCATGAAGCTCCACAGCTGCTGGCCAAAGCCGGGGTCCGTGGGGCTGATGAGCGCGATGTCGGCGTACGAGGTCACCAGGTACACGCCGCCGGCGACCACCCACACGATCGCGCTGATGCGGGACAGCAGCATCGCGCGCTCAGCTGAGCGGCCCTTCACCACCGCCATCACCAGCAGCAGACCGCCCACCACGCCGGCCACTGCAACGTCGCGCACGATGGCCGAGAGGGCGATCACCAGGGTCATGCGACCAGCCTACGGCGGGCCTCCCACCAGGGGTTTCTCCACCAAAGGAATACACAGCGTCTCTTATGCGTACACTGGTGCGGTCGCGCGGCGTCGGGCCGGGTCGCGACCATCCCCATTCTCCGCAGCGAGGCGGTCCCCCGTCCCCTGCCGTCCCCTCCTTGTTCCGGGAAAGGACACCCCCATGACAACAGTCGAGTCCACCCCGCTCCTCAGCCGCCGCCAGATCAACCTGATCGTGGGTGGACTGATGGTGGGCATGTTCCTCGCCGCGCTTGACCAGATGATCGTGGCCACCGCAATTCGCACCATCGGCGACGACCTCAACGGCCTCACGGTGCAGGCCTGGGTCACCACCGCGTACCTCATCGCGTCCACGCTCTCCACGCCGCTGTACGGCAAGCTGTCAGACATCTTTGGCCGCAAGCCGCTCTACATCTTCTCGCTTGGCTCGTTCGTGGCCGGCTCGCTCGCGTGCGGCATGGTCACCAACATGTACGAGCTGGCGGCGTTCCGCGCCGTGCAAGGCCTGGGCGCCGGCGGCCTCATGGCGCTTGCCCTGATCATCCTTGGCGACATGCTGTCGCCCCGCGAGCGCACCAAGTACCAGGCCTTCTTCTTTGGCGTCTTCGGCGTCGCGTCCGTGCTTGGCCCCGTGCTGGGTGGCTTCTTTGCCGATGCCCCCGAGCTGCTGGGCGTCTCCGGCTGGCGCTGGATCTTCCTGCTGAACGTGCCGCTGGGCGCGATCGCGCTGTTCATCATCATCCGCGTGCTGCACCTGCCGCACCTTCACAAGTCAGTGAAGATCGACTGGTGGGGCGTGGGGACGCTGATCGTGGCCATCGTGCCGATGCTGCTCGTGGTGGAGCAGGGCCGCACGTGGGGCTGGACCTCCCCCGCCGTCATCACGCTGGGCATCGTGTCGCTCGCCGGCATCGCTGCCTTCGTGCTCGCCGAGCTGCGCGCTCAGGACGACGCGCTGCTGCCCCCGCGCATCTTCCACAACCGCACGGTCTCCGTGTCCACCGGCCTCAACTTCATCATGGGCTTCGCGATGTTTGGCGGCATGGCAGGGCTCCCGCTGTACACGCAGATCGCCAAGGGCATGTCGCCCACGGCATCGGGCCTGTCCATGCTGCCCATGACCCTGGGCATCATCGCCATGGCCGGCACCTCGGCCCGCGTGATCCACCAGACCGGCAGGTACAAGTTCTTCCCCATCATCGGCACCTCGCTGCTGGTGGTCGCGTCGGTGTACCTGTCCACGCTGCGCGCGGACGGCCCCATCTGGCACCTCTACCTGGGCGCGCTGCTGTTTGGCCTGGGCCTGGGCGGCGTGATGCAGCCCAACATGCTGGCCGTGCAGAACGCTGTGGAGCCGCGCGACATGGGTGCCGGCTCGGCATCGGTCATGTTCTTCCGCCAGATCGGTGGCTCGCTGGGCACGGCCGTGTTCCTGTCGGTGCTGTTCTCCACTGTGCAGGGCGACATCGCCGACGAGTTCCAGGCCGCGGCGCAGACACCCGAGTTCCAGCAGGTGGTCTCGGACCCGGCCACGCTCGACAATCCCACCAACGCCGCGATCCTGGGCGTGATTCAGTCCGGCTCGCTCGACTCGGCAGACGGGCTGTCGCTCGACGACACCTCCTTCCTCAAGGAGCTTGACCCCGTGCTGGCCGCGCCGTTCGAGGAGGGCTTTGCCGACGCGATCGGAAACGTGCTCTTCATCAGCGGCATGATCGCCATCGGCGGCATCTTCTTTGCCCTGTTCGTGCCGCAGCTGCCGCTGCGCGAGACCTCGGGCCTCGAGCAGATGCACGCCGAACAGAAGCAAGAGGAGGCCGACGCCGAGGCCGCCTCCGCGGGCGGCGCGGCGGACCCGGACGCCTCACTCGAGGGCGCGGGTGCCGGGCCGGAACCGGATCAGCGCTAGCCGCATAGAGCTCGATGCCAAGGGGGGGCGGGTCCGCATGGACCCGCCCCCCCTTCGCCGCACCTGGCCGCTACGCGCGTCGGCCCCACCCACGCGGCGCGCGCCGCGCCCCCTCCCACCGCTCTCCGACACGCTTAGTGGGCGCCCACCACTCCGCGTGGGCGCGCTGAGCGCCCCAGTGGGCGCTCTGCCCTCTTCGCCTGAGGCACAGACACCACGCTGAACCCGCGTCAACCGGCGGTCTCAAGCGCCCCGACTCCGCAAACAGTCGTCCCACCGCCTGGTACCGCCTGTGTGCGCACTCCGGTCCAGCCCCGGAGGGCGGAAGTGACTGTGGAACCGGTGCCAGCGCCCGCGATCGCCACCCGACTCCCGGTTTCGCGGTCACAAACGGACCGGGCGAGGGGACCGGCCACAGGACGGGCCCCAACCCTCGCCCGCGTCGGCCCCGTCCCCCTAGGCTGGGAACATGACCGCTCCCGGACTCCTCGCCGCCCAAGACAAGATGCGCGCCGAAGGCGTGAACCAGGCCGCCATCGACGTCTTCAGCCACTACTACGCCGCGCTCGAGGCCGGCGCGACGGGCCTCATCCTTGAGGACACGATCACGCCGCTGACCGAGCCGCCCATGCTGGACGGCGTGGAGATCGACGAGGCCGCGGGCGCCGACGCGCTGTCAAAGACGGTCATGATCAAGCTCAACGGCGGCCTGGGCACCTCGATGGGCATGGATCGCGCCAAGTCGCTGCTGCCGGTGCGCGACGGCAAGTCGTTCCTGGAGCTGATTGTGGAGCAGGTGCAGCGCGCCCGCGCAGCGACCGGCGCCCGCCTGCCGCTGGTGTTGATGGACTCGTTCCGCACGTCGGAGGACTCGCTTGAGGTGCTCGCGAAGTACCCGGACCTCGCGGTGGACGGCCTGCCCCTCGACTTCTTGCAGAACAAGGAGCCCAAGCTGCTGGTGGACGGCCTCACGCCGGTCGAGTGGCCGCAGGACCCGGAGCTCGAGTGGTGCCCGCCTGGCCACGGCGACATCTACACGGCGCTGCTGGCATCGGGCGTGCTGGACGCGCTCCTGGAGGCGGGCTTCCGGTACGCGTCGGTGTCCAACTCCGACAACCTGGGCACCGTCCCCTCCGCGCGCATCGCGGGCTGGTTCGCGGCATCGGGCGCCCCCTACGCCGCCGAGCTGTGCCCCCGCACCGCCGCCGACCGCAAGGGTGGTCACCTGGCCATCCGCAAGTCCGACGGCCAGCTGATCCTGCGCGACACCGCGCAGACCGCGCCCGACGAGATGCACTTCTTCACCGACGAGTTTCACCACCCGTTCTTCCACACCAACAACCTGTGGTGGGACCTGGTGAAGCTACGCGCGGCGCTCACGGAGCGCGGCGCGGTGCTGGGCCTGCCGCTGATCCGCAATGTGAAGAATGTGGACCCCACGGACAAGCAGTCGCCCGAGGTGTTCCAGATCGAGACCGCCATGGGCGCCGCGATCGAGGTGTTCGAGGGCGCCACCGCGATCGTGGTGGGACGCGATCGCTTCCTGCCGGTCAAGACCACCAACGACCTGCTGCTGCTGCGCTCCGACGTCTACAAGCTCGAGGACGACGGCGCGCTGCGCCTGGCCGTCAAGAAGGCCCCCGTGATCGACCTCGACCCGGACTTCTACAAGACCATCGCCGACTTCGAGGCCCGCTTCCCGCACGGCGCGCCCTCGCTCGTGGATGCCCGCTCGCTCACGGTGAAGGGCGACTGGACGTTTGGCAAGGGCGTGGTGGTGCGCGGCACGGTGGTGCTGCAGGACGACGACGGCGAGCCCAACCACGTGCCCGACTTTGCGGTGCTCGACGGCGAGATCGTCGAGGGGTAGCTTTCGCCGCACGCCCGCAACACGCCCGTCACGTGACGGTGTGACAATCGCGCCATGCTGACGTTGACCGGCGCGCGGCGCATCATGATCGATTCGCAGACCGAGCGCGAGGGCGACCTCGTGCTCGCGGACGGGCGCGTGGCCGCTGCCGCCACCGGCTCGCCCACCGCTCCGGCCTCACGCGACGCCGCACCCACCCCCGCCGAGACCCTCGACGTCTCGGGCTGCGTGGTCACGCCCGGCCTGGTGAACGCGCACCACCACCTGTTGCAGAGCGCGTTCCGCACGCTGCCCGGCACGCGCGGCGTGGTGATGTCCGAGTGGCTGGGGGTCATGGCGGCCGCCTACACGGCCCGCGGCGTGGACCCCGAACTCACCTCCGTCGCGGCCAGGGTGGGCGTCGCCGAGGGGCTCCTGAGCGGCGTCACCACAGTGGCCGACCATCACCTCACGTGGCCCGCCGAGGCCGACACTGTGGGAATGGCTCGCGCGACGGCCGACGCCGCGCGCGCCCTGGGCGGACGCGTCGCCTTTGTGCGCGGCGCCGCGCGGGACGATCCGGAGACCGCCGCGGCATCGGCCGCAGCGATCATCGAGGCGCTGGTCCCCGGCACATCGGGCGGCGTGACCGAGGACGGCATGCTGCAGGTCGCGGTGGGCCCGGCGGGCGTGCACTCGGACACCGAGGCGACGTTCAGGCTCATGGGCGAGGTGGCCGCGCGGTACGGCGTGCGCCGCCGCACGCAGGCAAACGAGCAGGTAGATGTGGAGATCGCGGCCGAGCGCTACGGCCGCCGCCCGCTCGATCTGCTCGAGGAGTGGGGCTGGCTCGCGCCCGACGTGACGCTGGCGCACCTGTGCGGCGTCACGCCCGAGGAGATCGCGCGCCTGGCCGACGCGGGCATCACCGCCACGCACGCGCCCGGCTGCGACCTGCCGATGGGCTGGGGCGTCGCTCCCGTGGGCGCACTGCTGGACGCAGGCATTCCGGTGGGGCTGGGCACCTCGGGCGGCGGATCGAACGACGCGGGCCACCTGCTGGCCGACGCGCGCCTTGCGATGCAGGTCTCGCCGGTCGCCGGTCGCGGGCTCACGGCGCGCGAGGTGCTGGGCATGGCGTCGGAGGGCTCGGCGCGCGGCCTTGGCCGCGAGGACCTGGGGCACCTCCGCCCCGGCGCGCGGGCCGATGTGTGCGTGTGGGACACCACGGGCGTGGCCGATGCCGGGGTCGCGGATCCCGTCGCAGGGCTGCTGTGGGCCGCACCCGGCCGGCGCCCGCGCCACGTGATCGTGGGCGGCACTGTGGTGGTGCGCGACTACGAGCTGGTGACAGCAGACGAGCGCCAGATCGTCGCCGACCTCGGGGCGCGGCTGGCCGGCTGATGAGCGAGTCCGGCGAGCAGTACGTGGGGCGGCTGCGCGAGGCCGTGGGGCACGAGCCGCTGTGGCTCACAAGCGTCACCGCCGTGGTGGTGGACGCCGCGCGCACCCAGACCCTGCTGGTGACCCGGCCCGCGACGGGCCTGTGGGCGCCGGTGGCGGCCGTGCTGGGACCCGGCGAGGAGCCCGCCCACGCCGCCGTGGCCGCTGTGAGCCGAGAGACCGGGCTCACCGCGACCCCCGTGAGGCTTGCCTGGGTGCATGCGACACGCGAGCTGACCTATCCGAATGGCGACCGCGCGCAGTACGTGAACCTGGTGTTCCTGCTGGAAGCTTCGGGCGAGCCGGGCGCCGACGCCCGCTGGTGCGCGCTCGACGCCCTGCCCGACGACATGGGCCGGGACCACGTGGGGCGCATCACCGCGGCGCTCGCCGAAGGCGAGGCGACGCGGTTCGAACTCGCGCCGCGCGCCTAGACGCAACGGCCGGAGCGGCTAGAGCTCCAGCACCAGCTTGGGGCACGCGGCCCGCGAGACGCAGATCATCATGCGATCGTTGGCGGCCTGCTCGGCCGGCGACAGCACCGAGTCGCGGTGATCTGCCTCGCCCTCGATGATCACCGTCTCGCACGTGCCGCAGGTGCCCTCGCGGCACGAGGAGAGCACAAACGCGCCCGCCTCGGACGCGGCCTCCAGGATGCTCTGCCCCTCCTCCACCGTGATGGTGGTGCCGGTGAGCATCAGCTCCACCTCAAAGCTCTGGTGCAGGACGGGCTCGGTGAGCTCCTTGGCCTCGAAGCGCTCCATGTGCAGCGCGCCGGCGGGCCAACCCGCCGAGAGCTCCTCCAGCTCGTCCAGCATGCGCTTGGGGCCGCACGCGAACACCGCCTCCCCCGCGCCCGGGGCGAGCGAGGCGAGCGAGACCCTGCGACCCTCGTCGGCCGCATGGAAGGTCACGCGGTCTCCGAAGGAAGCCAGCACCTGCGCAAAGGCCATGCCCTCGCGCGAGCGGCCAGCGTAGTCGAGCGTCCAGTCGGCGCCGCGCGCGTCCACCTCCGCGATCATGGGCAGCAACGGGGTGATGCCGATGCCGCCCGCGACAAAGCGGTAGCGCTCGGCCTGGGCGAGGCCAAAGTGGTTCCACGGCCCGCGGACGCGTACGGCCGACCCCACCGCGAGGTTCTCGTGAATCCACCGCGAGCCGCCGTGACCGCCGTCCTCGCGCAGCACCGCGATGGACCACGCTCCCGCGCCGGGCGAGCCGCACAGCGAGTACTGCTTCTCGAGCCCCATGGGCAGCAGCACGTCCACGTGAGCGCCGGGCGTCCACGAGGGCGCGCGCGAGCCATCCGCGGGCGCGAGCTCGAACACGTCGACGTCGCGCGCCACAGTGCGGCGGCCCACCACCACGGCATCGAACTCCGGGGGCGGGGTGCTCATGCATCCTCCTTCGCGGACGGGCGGTTCTTGACAAACAGCATGCGGAACGGCGCGCCGTCGGCCGAGCGCCAGCGGTGGGGAGCAGTGCTGGGAATCCAGCGGGCATCGCCGGCCGCCAGCAGGTGCACGTCTCCGTCCAGATCGAGCCACGCAGTGCCCTCTACCAGGTAACACAGCTCGTCCTCGGAGTGTGAGAAGTACTCCTTGAAGTCGAGGTTGGTGGCCACAATCTCCACGGGCTCAAAGGGCCCGAAGGGGCCCTGGAACACGCGAGCCGCTCCATCGGACACCTGAGCCGTGCGCGCTGAATCTGGATGGTCGGGGTCGGGGGCCTCGGTGCCCGCGGCGAGCGCAAAGAGCGCGAACTGCGTGGTGCCCAGTGCGCGCGCAATCGCGTCCACGGACGTGAAGCTCGGCCGTGCGCGGCCGCGCTCCACCTGGCTCAAGAAGGGGTGCGAGAGGCCGCAGCGTTGCGCCACCTCCACGAGGGTCTCGCCCCTGTCGCGGCGCAACGTACGAATCACCGCGCCGAGCGCGACCGACTGTGCATCGAGCGTTGTGGCCATGCTTCTCACCTCCTTAGCCGGGGACTCTGCCACAGAAAAATGAACAGACCGAAAAGGCAACTCACCGTTCACGTGGCCGAAATGAACCGCGAGTACGTTCCGAGTTGTTGAGGGTATCAACATTGCGTGAGACCCGCCGACTGTCCCCAGGCAGAGTCGCCGCCCCTCCCTTCAGAGATGAGTCCCCCATGTCTTTGGCGTCCCCTCGTGTGCTCCGGAACGCGCTGCTGCGCGACGGTGAGTTGCGCGACGTCGTGCTCGACGGCGCAACGGTTGCCGCCGTGGTGGCGCCCGGGACGGGACAGGGCGAGCTCGAGGCCGACCTCGAGGGCCGCCTGCTGCTAACGGCCGGCTCCGACGCCCACGCCCACCTGGACAAGGCCTACACGTGGGACGCGATCAACCCCCCGTTCGGCGATCTGCTGGGTGCCATCAAGGCCTTTCACGACTTCCAGGAGCACCTCACCACCGAGGACACCTACGCACGGGCCCGACGCGCGGCGCTGCGTCTGCTGGCGAACGGCACCACCGCCGTGCGCAGCCACGTCAACATCCTTCCCGGAGAAGATCCGTTCCGTGGCGTCGACGCGATGGTCAAGCTGCGCGACGAGCTCGCCCACGTGATGGACATCCAGCTCGTGGCGCTTCCCCCGATCGGCACGCCCGACGCGATCATCGAGGAGTCGCTCGACCGCGGGCTCGACCTCGTGGGCGGCGCCCCTCACCTTGAGCCCGACGCGCTGGGCGACGTGCGCAGGCTGCTCGCCCTCGCGGAGCGTCGCGGAGTGGGCGTTGACCTCCACACGGACGAGGGCCTCGATGGCCCCGTCACGCTGGGCGAGTTCGCACAGCTCGTCGCCGAGTGGCCCGCCGACAGGATCCGCACCGCTGGCCACTGCGTGCGACTCGGCACCATGGAACCCGCAGACCTGGCCCCGATCGTGGAGGCCGTCGCTGCCTCGGGCATCGGCATCGTCACCAACCCCATCACCAACCTGTACCTGCAGGGATGGGAGCACCCGGTGGCCACGCCGCGCGGCCTGACCGCCATCGAGGCGCTGCGCAAGGGCGGCGCGCTCGTCTCGGCAGGGGCCGACAACGTGCGCGATCCCTTCAACCCCATCGGCAGGTCCGACGCGTTCGAGACCGCCGCGCTGCTCGTCTCCGCCGGCCACGTGCCGCTCGACGAGGCGTGGGACATGTGCTCCAGCGCTGGCCGCGCCGTCATGGGCCTGCCCGCAGCAGACGTCACCCCCGGCGGGGCCGCAGAGTTTGTGGCCATCGCCTCCACCAACGTGGGCGAGGCCATTGCCGAGGCCCCCGCCGATCGCGTGGTCATCCACCGGGGCCGTGTGGTGGCCACCACCACGGTCGCGCAGGAGCTTCGCCTCGCCCACTCCCCTTCCCCCCTGCAAGGAGGCACGCATGCCTAAGCCGAGCACCGTCACCCCCGAGGTGGAGCCGCACGCGGCCCTCCTCGACTTCAAGGGCGTGCAACTGACCTACCCGGGCGGCACCGTCGCGCTGTCCGGAGTGGACCTCACAGTGCGACGCGGAGAGTTCGTCTCGGTCGTAGGCCCCTCCGGCTGCGGCAAGTCGACCCTGCTGCGCATCGCGTCGGGCCTTGAGACCGCCACCGAGGGCGAGATGAAGGTCGCGACGGATCACGTGGGCTACGTCTTCCAAGACGCGACGCTGTTGCCGTGGCGCGACGTGCAGGGAAACGTCGAGCTGCTCGCCGAGCTGCGCGAGCACGGCAAGGCCGATCGCAAGGCGGCCGCAAAGGAGGCCATCGACCTGGTGAACCTCACCGGCTTTGAGAAGCACCTGCCCCGCCAGCTCTCGGGCGGCATGCGCATGCGCGTCTCGCTGGCTCGCTCGCTCACCATGGACCCCGAGCTGTTCCTGTTCGACGAGCCCTTTGGCGCCCTCGACGAGATCACGCGCGAGTACCTGAATGACGAGCTGCTGCGCCTGTTCGTGGAGAAGAACTTCGCTGGCCTCTTTATTACCCACTCGGTGTCAGAGGCCGTCTACCTGTCCACCAAGGTCGTGGTCATGTCGGGCAGGCCCGGCCGCATCGTCGGCGAGTTCGACGTGCCGTGGCCCATGCCCCGCGACCCCGAGATCCGCTACACCGCCGAATACGCGGCCCTTGTGGGAGAGGTGTCCCACGCCCTCCGGGAAGGAATCGACGCATGAGCGCCCCCGAACCCAACGCCGCAGCCAGCCTGCGCCTGCCCATGCGCTTTGGTGTGAAGTACTGGGCCCCGCCGCTCGCGGTGGCTGTGCTCATCATCGGCCTCTGGTACTTCGTCAGCTACATCTTCCTGGACCCCTCGCGCTCCTACCTGCTGCCCCCGCCGCACGAGGTGCTCGCCGCGTACTGGGACCCCGCTTTCGGACCTGACATGTTCGTGGCGCTGTGGAACACGGCGCGCGTGGCCCTCACAGGTCTGCTCATCGCCATCGCGCTAGGCGTCTCGTGGGCCATCACCATGAACCAGGCCACGTGGGTGGAGCGCTCGCTGTACCCCTACGCGGTGATCCTGCAGACCATCCCCATCCTGGCCCTCGTGCCGCTGATCGGCTTCTGGTTTGGCTTCGACTTCACCGCACGCGTGATTGTCACCATCCTCATTGCGCTGTTCCCGATGGTGTCGAACACCCTGTTTGGCCTCAAGTCAGTGGAGAAGGGCCACATGGAGCTGTTCGCGCTGCAGCACGCCGGGGCGTGGGTCATGCTCCGCAAGCTGCAGCTGCCGGCCGCCCTGCCCGCCATGTTCACCGGCATGCGCATCTCTGCGGGACTCGCAGTGGTGGGCGCGATCGTGGGCGACTTCTTCTTCCAGCGCGGCACTCCCGGAGTGGGCGCCCTCATCGCCAAGTTCCAGGCCCGCCTCAACGCGGAGCCGCTCTTCGCTTCCATCCTGCTCGCGTCGGTGTTCGGCATCGTCGTGTTCTGGTTCTTCGGCTGGCTCGCCAAGCGCGTCATCGGCCGTTGGCACGGGCCTATCTAGCCCGCCGTCCCTGCCCGCACCTACCTGTCCCCGCTGTCCCAACCTGTCCCACCAGTGCAGTACCCCACCACAAGGAGAAACCCCATGCGCAGTTCCCGCTCCATGGCATTCGCGGCCTCCGGCCTCGTCGCCGCCACCCTGGCGCTCGCCGCCTGTTCCTCTGACCCCGCAGCCGAGGACACGTCCTCTGCCACGAGCGCCGCCACCTCGGCCGCCGCGATGGGTTCGGTGGACCTGGCCGCCGCCGGCTGCCCCGCCGACATCAAGATCCAGACCGACTGGAACCCCGAGGCGGAGCATGGCCACCTGTACGCGCTGCTGGGTGCCGACTACACGATCGACTCCAACGAGAAGTCCGTCACCGGTCCGCTCATGGCGTCGGGCGAGCCCACCGGCGTGGACGTCACGATCCTCTCCGGCGGCCCCGCCACCGGCTTCACGCAGCCCAACGCGCAGATGTACAACGACCCGTCGATCTTCATGGCCTACGTGGGCACCGACGAGGCCATCGCTCACGCCTCCGACCTTCCCACCGTGGGTGTCTTCGCCCCGCTGGAGAAGGACCCCCAGATGATCATGTGGGACCCCGAGACCTACCCCGATGTCACCGACATCGCGGGCCTGGGCGAGGCCGGCGCCACCATCCGCGTGTTCCCCGGCGGTACCTACATCGACTACTTCGTGGGTGCGGGCATCCTCTCGGCGGACCAGATTGACTCGACCTACGACGGCACCCCCGCCGTGTTCGTGTCCGAGGGCGGCGCCATCGCTCAGCAGGGCTTCGCCTCGGCCGAGCCCTACATCTACAAGAACGAGGTCTCTGCCTGGGGCAAGGACGTCGCCTACCAGCTCATCAACGACGCCGGTTACCCCAAGTACGCCGCGGTGCTCTCGGTGATCCCCGAGAACATCACCACGTACGCCGACTGCCTCACGGCCCTTGTGCCCGTGCTGCAGCAGGCCGAGCTCGACTACTTCGCCGACCCTGCCGCGACCAACTCCCTCATCCTTGAGCTCGTTGACGCGTACGACACCGGCTGGGTCTACTCGCAGGGCGTGGCCGACTACTCGGTCGAGACGCTCACCAACGAGCTGATCGGCAACGGCAACGACGACACCCTCGGCAACCTCGACCCCGAGCGCGTCCAGGAGCTGTTCGACATCGTGGTGCCGATCTACTCGGAGCAGGGCTTTGACATCCCCGCGGACCTGACCCCCGAGGACATCTACACCAACGAGTTCATTGACCCGGAGCTCGGCTTCTAAGCCAACAGGCTTTTCTCCCCCCAACGCCGCGGCGGCTCGACCCCCCTTCGGGCCGCCGCGGCACCCCCCTCACACCCACACAAGGACCTCTCATGACCTCCACAGCCCCGCTCGCAGAGCGACGCGCCATCGTCACCGGCGCCGCACGCGGCATTGGGCGCGCGATCGCCGCGGCACTCATCAAGGACGGCGCGCGCGTCGCGATCCTCGACCGCGATGCCAACGCAGGTGAGGCCACCGCCCAGGAGCTGGGCGCCACCTTCTTGAGCGCGGACTTGGGCGACGACGCCGATGCCCGCCGCGCAGTCTCCGACGCAGCCGACGCCCTCGGCGGCCTTGACGTGCTCGTCAACAACGCCGGCATTCTGCGGCTCACGCCGCTCATGGAGATCACCGCCGACGAGTGGGACACCGTGATGCGGATCAACGCGCGCTCGATGCTGTCCACCACTCAGACGGCGGCGCGGATCATGATGGACGCCGGCACGCACGGCTCGATCATCAACCTCGCCTCGATGGCAGCCAAGTCCGGCGGCACGATGGAGGCCCACTACGCGGCGTCCAAGGCGGCTGTCGTGGCCTTCACCCGCGCCACCGCGCACGAGTTGGGCCCGTACGGCATCCGCGCCAACGCGCTGTGCCCTGGCTACATCCTCACCGACATGGGCGCGGCGACGCGCACCGAGGCAGACGTGGCCGCGTGGAGCGGCCGTTCCCCGCTGGGTCGCTGCGGCGACCCCGACGACGTGGCCTCCGTGGCCAGGTTCCTCGCGGGCCCCCATTCCTCCTACCTGACCGGCCAGGCGATCAACGTCACCGGCGGCATGATCATGCACTAGCGAAGCGGAGACATCGTGACCACCACCCCCGATCTTGAAGGCCTCGTTGCCACCCTCACCGACCTGCTCGGCGAGCGCGGAGTGTCGATTGACCTCGGCACCCGCGAGCGCGCGTCGGTGGACGGCTGCGGCCTGTCCCCCATCCTGTCCGCGAAGCTCCCGCTGGGCCTCGCGGACGTGGTCGCCTACCCCACCACCGCCGAGCAGATCGCCGAGGTGGTCGAGGCAGCCGTGAAGCACGGCGTCTCCATCACCCCGCGCGGCAAGGGCACCGGCAACTACGGCCAGGGCATCCCCATGCACGGCGGCCTGGTGCTCGACACGTCGCGCGCCCGCTCCATCGTGGAGATCGGCGACGGCTACGTGACGGCCGATGCAGGCGCCGTCATGGCACAGATCGAGAACCGTGCGTGGGCCGAGAATCAGCAGCTGCTGCTCTACCCGTCCACCGCACAGTCCACGCTGGGCGGGTTCCTCTCGGGCGGCTCGGGCGGCACCGGCTCGATCGTCCACGGCGTGATCGTGGGCGGCCCCTTTGTGAAGTCGCTCGACGTGGTTCACGCCACCGGCGGCGGCCTCATTCACGTCGAGGGCGCCGACGCGCAGGAGTACCTCCACAACTACGGCACCGCCGGCATCATCGCCCGCGCCACCGTCTCGCTCGAGCCGCTTCAGCCGTGGCGCGCGTTCTACGCCTCCTTTGACGACTTCCACGACGCGTTCACAGCTCTCAATGAGATCTCGAATGGCATCACCCCCGCTCCCCGACTCGTCTCGGCCGATCTTCCGACGCTCGCGGACGCCCTGCCAAACGACGAGGCGATCATCAAGGGAAAGGCGTCGCTGCGCGTGATTGTGGACGACGCCGCAGTGGCCCAGGCCTCCGACATCGTGGCCGCGCACGGCGGCACAGTGACCGCCGTCCGCGAGGGCGCGCAGGAGGTCATGAAGCTGTCGATGATCTCGTACAACCACGCGATCGAGTGGCTGCAGCGCTCGCACCCCGACACGTACTTCCACGTGGAGGTGGGTGGCGCCGCGCTGCTTGAGCGCATCGACGAGGTCCACACCGTCTACCCCGGCGCGATGCTGCACGCCGAGGGCCAGAAGGGCCGCCCCATCGGCATGCTCGCGGCCGAGTACGTCTCCGAGGAGGAGATGCTCGCCGGCCTCGACCGCCTTGCCGCGCTGGGCGTCACCACTCACAACCCGCACCAGTGGTACGTGGACGTGCGCGTCGAGGAGACGCGCGCGCTCAAGGCCGAGACGGATCCCGCCGGGCTGCTCAACCCCGGCAAGCTCCCCGCTCCGGTCGAGGGCGACGTGGACGCGTCGAACGGCCTCATGACCGGCGGCGCCCGATGACCTCGCCAGCATCGGGCGCTGCCCAGGCCCCGGCATCGGGCCCCGTGAGGCGGCTCGACTGGCTGTCGGGTCCCGACGCGGCGGCGGCCATGCGACCCGAGACGGTGGTGGTGATCCCCACCGGCGCGATCGAGCACCACGGGCCGCACCTGCCGCTCGCGACCGACGCCATCACGGCGGAGGCCGTGGCGACCGAGGCGGTGCGGCGCGCGCACGCAGCCGGCACCGACGTATGGCTGCTGCCCACCATCGCGTACACCAAATCTGACGAGCACCACTGGGCGCCAGGCACGATGTGGATCTCGGCGGAGACCCTGCACTCGACCCTGGTGGACCTTGGCCGCTCGCTCGCGACGCTGGGTGCCACGCGCGTGCTGTTCCTCAATGGCCACGGCGGCAACGTCGCACCCCTCGGGGTCGCGCTGCGCGAGATCCGCAGGCAGTTTGGGCTGCACACCTTCGCCACGTCCATCACGGTGCCG
>QKAX01000189.1 GCA_003246255.1 Demequina lutea | reverse complement strand
ACGGCGGAGGTGCCGGGTGCCCGCCAGAAGCGCTCGAAGGCGCGTTCCGCGTCGGCGCGGCTGAGCCCTGGCCCGTCGTCGCACACGGTGAGGACGGCGCTACTGCCCGACCTCTCCACCGCGACGGTGACGAGGCCGCCGGGGCCGGAGTACTTGAGGGCGTTGTCCACGAGGTTGCGCACCGCGGTCACCATGAGGTCGCGCGAGACCGACACCTCGACGTCGGCGGGATCCAGCAGCGTGACGCGGGCCCGGCTGCCGTGCTCTCGCGAGGCGAGGTCCGCGGCCTCGGCGGCTACCTCGGCAAGCGGCAGGCGCTCGCGCCCCTCCGCGAGGTCCGCCCCCGCGTCCCGCGACAGCAGCAACAACTGCTCCGTCAGGTGCGCGAGCCCTTCGACGGTCTCGAGCGACGAGCGAATCGACTCCTGATACTCCGCCACGGTGCGCTTGCGCAGCGCCGCCCACGAGAGCTCGCCCATGAGGATCCCCAACGGCGTGCGGAACTCGTGCGAGGTCGCGTCAACGAACTGGGCCTGGATCTCGTAGCTGCGGCGCAGTGGACGCAGCGCGAGGCGCGCCATGGCCCAGCTCACGAGCGGCGCCAACAGCACCGCCGCCGCATACGAACCCATGAGCACGTTGCGCAGGCTCTCGAGCGCGTGGTCCACGGCGTTCTCGCCCGCGTTGGCGTCGTTTGTCACCAGGTCAAAGTCGAAGGCAACGGCCGCGTACGCGTAGATGCCCACAAAGGCCACCGCGAGGAACGCCAGCGTGATGCCCGTGAACGCCAACGTCAGCCGGAGCGTCGTTCTGCGGACGATCATGACGGCACCTCCATGACATAGCCAGCACCGCGTCGCGTCTGGATCGCCTCGCCTTGCCCCACCGCCTCAAGCTTGCGACGCATATACCGAATGTAGGTCTGCACCACGTTGGAGTAGCCCTCGTAGTGCGAATCCCACGCGTGGTCGATCAGCTCGCTCGCGCTCACCACGCGGCCCGCGTGGCGCATGAGGTACTCGAGCACCGCGAACTCCTTCGCGGTGAGATCCACGACCGTGCCCCCGGCGTGTACCTCGCGAGAGGCGGGATCTAGCCGAATCTCGCCCACCTGCAGCACCGGTGAATCCGCCTTGGGGGAGCGACGCAGCAGCGCCCTCACGCGGGCCAGCAGCTCCAGCACGTGGATGGGCTTCACCACGTAGTCGTCGGCACCGCCGTCAAGCCCCGTCACCCTATTGGTCACGGTGCCAAGCGCCGTGAGCATCAGGATCGGTACGTCGGGGTTGTCCCGGCGTACGCGCGAGCAGAGTTCGAACCCGTCCATCGGAGAGCCGGCGAGCATCACGTCGAGGATCAGCAGGTCGTAGTTCTCTACGGCGATCTGCTCCAGCGCTGCGTCCGATGTGTGGACGGCATCCACTGCGTAGCCCGCCTCCGCGAGGCTGCGCTGAATGATTGCCGCGAGCTTCTGCTCGTCGTCCACCACCAGAATTCTCACGCTGTGTCCTCTCGCCAGCTAGCGCCGGCTCTCTTCGATGGTAGGGGTGTTAGTCGGCCTGCTCGCCGGTGCCGGGGCTCTTGGCACCGGTCCCGGTGGCGATCGCGAGGCCCTGGGCGCTCACCTCCACGGTGAAGTCCACCTGGTTCACGGACGTGCGGTAGATCGAGTACGCGTTCTCCGGGAAGTGGTTGGCGCCCGTGCCGTTGTCGAAATACACGATCGTGGATCCGCCGGCCGGAATGGTGAGGCCATCAAGCGACTGGTAGTACGACTCGGACTGCCCGGTGGTCGCATCGGTCATGGTGTAGAACACCTCGAGCCCCGTGGCGTCCTGCGACGACGCGTTGTCGATGGTGACTTGCAGGCGGTCGCCGATCGCATTGCCTGCCTCGTCGGTGTTGTCCTCCAGCAGTACCTGCGTCACGGACAGGCCGGTGGCGGTGGCGGTGTTGGAGATGGGGTCGCTGGTGACGGGCAGCACGGCGGAGGCGGCGGCGGTGGCGGCGGGTGCGGTTGCGGTTCCGGTGGACGAGCCTCCGGTGGAGCAGCCGGCCAAGAGACCGACGCCGATGGCGGCTGCGAGGGCGGTCGCCGCAAGGCGGCGGTGGGCGGGGTTGATCATGCTGACCTCCTGAGGGTGTGGACGCGTCGGCCTGCGCCGATCGCGAGGGCGAAGGCGGCGAGGGTGGCTCCCACGGCGCCGTAGATGTTGCGGAACGTTCCGTCCCACACGAAGGCCAAGGACTGGCCGGTGTACGTGTTCTTGATGCCCAGCAGCGCAAAGGTGACGCGCTCGTACAGCTTGGACACCGAGCTGACCTCGAGGGCGTTCCTGCCGCTCTCGAAGGACGTGAAGTGCGCCAGGACCGCCTGCTCGTCCGGCTTGGCGATGGCGAGCGCGTTGAAGAGGCCACCGGGGACCTGGTTGTCCGGGTCCATCGTGTCGCCGATCTGGGGGATGATCAGCACCACCACGAGCCATGCGACCAGTAGCCCGAACAGGGCGGGAGTCGAATGCTTGGTGACGGTGGTGAGGGCCAGCGCGATGGCCGTCCAGAACATCACGTAGACCCAGGCGGCGGCGCCGGCAAGCAGCATCCGCGCCACCTCGTGCAGACCGATGTGCGCCGCACCGATCACGGCGACCGACGCGAGCGACACCACCACGAGCGCGAGGCTCACGACGGCCCACACGATCCCGAGCCCCAGCAGCTTGCCGCCCAGGATCGACATGCCTGAGCGGGCCCGCGTCAGCAGCAGGTCCACGGTGCCGCGGGCGCGCTCCTTGGCGACGGATCCGTACCCGAGCACCACGGCGAACAGCGCGCCCAGCACCTCCACATACTCCATGCCGCCTCGCAGCAGCTGCAGCGGGAACAGCTGTGGAGCCTGGGGGGTGACGCCCGAACCGGACGCCTTCACTTGCGCCACGTAGGCGTTGTAGTCGGCCATCTGTGCGCGAAAGTCGAGCGAGGCGACCACCACGGAGAGCACGATCGCGATGCCGAGCGCGGCCATGACGATCCACACGACGCGGTCGCGTCGCACGTCCAGCAGCTCCTTGCGAGCAAGGGTCATCAGCTCACTCATGCGAGCCTCCTTCGATGCGGGCGGCCCGCACCACCAGGGCGGCGGCGAGAGCGATGAGGGTGAAGAGGGCGACCACGGCGGCCGATGCCACCGCGGAGCCCGTGTACGGGGACTCGAGCAGTGCCGCCGACGCGGTCTTGAAGTGTTCGGTGATGGAGAACGGCGCCATGATCTGCGACAGCCATCCGAAGGCGCCCGAACCCTGTGCCGGCAGTGGCACCGGGTTGAGCAGTGAGACGGGGCGCGCGGCGGTGCCGAGCTGCGGGATCACAAACGCGATCACCGCCCACAGCACCACGGGCGCCAGCAGGGCCGTGCGCTCGCGCGGGAAGACCATGCCCGAGGCGACTCCCACGGCCGCGAACCCCATCAGGAGCACCCACGTGAGTGCGCCGAAGCTGGCCACCTCAAGGGTCTGCGTGGCGGTGAGTGCGTGCCCCACGATGGCGCCGACGCTCACCCACGTCACCACGGAGGTGACCACTACCAGGATCGCCAGGATCGCGCCGATGCCCAGCAGACGTCCTGCACGCACGGCCCGCTCGCTCACGGGTCGCGTGAGAACGAGCGCCGCGGTGGAGGCCTTCCGGTCCCTCAGCGCGGACTGCACGCCCAACGCCGCCGCCATGAGCGAGCCGATCAGCAGCACGTAGATCACGGTGTTGCGCACGTAGTACAGCGCGGAGACATCGGTGAAGGGATTCGGTTGCGTGGTGAGGCCGTCGGCGACGACGCGGTCGTAGATGGCGCTCACGGTGACGGTGGTGCGCCAGCCGATGAACGTGGAGGCCGCGACCATGCCAAGAAACGCGGCCACGAGCATGTAGGGCGACTTGGCTCGCGCGCTGGTGAGGAGCTCGTGGCGCGCGGCCGTGAGCACGCCGCTCATGCCGCGTCGCTCTCCGCCGAGGCGAAGTACGCCCTCTCCAGCGCATCGTCCGTGGGGAAGGCGCCCACGGTGTCGGCCAGCGAGCCGTGGTGTACGAGGCGCCCCGAGCGCAGGATGCCGATGCTGGTGCAGGTCTTGGTGACCTCGGACAGCAGGTGCGTGTTCATGAAGATCGTGGTGCCCCACTCATCGTTGATGCGCACAATGAGCTCGCGGAGTGCGCGCACGCCCTCGGGGTCGAGGCCGGACGTGGGCTCGTCGAGGAACAGCACCTCGGGCCGGTGCAGCAGCGCCTGAGCGAGGCCGACGCGCTGGCGCATGCCCTTGGAGAACGTGCCCACGCGCTCGCGGTCGTGGCCGGTGAAGCCCACAAACTCGAGCACCTCTGAGATGCGCGCGCCGGGCTTGCGCAGGCCGCTGAGCTCCGCGAAGAAGGAGAGGTTCTCCGCCGTCGTGAGGTCGTTGTAGAACGTGACGTTCTCCGGCAGGTAGCCGATCGCGGCGCGCACCTTGCGCGGCTCTCGCTTGACGTCGTAGCCCGCCACGGTGGCGGTGCCCTCGGAGGGGCGGAGCAGGGTGGTCAGTACCGAGACGGTGGTGGTCTTGCCAGCGCCGTTGTGTCCGAGGAGGCCGAAGATCTCGCCCTCACGGATGTCGAGAGTCAGGTCGCTGAGCGCCGCGTGAGAACCGTAGCGGTGCGTCAGCAGGTGGGTGCCGATGGCTGTCGTGGTCATGGCAACCACGCTAGAAACAGCCGCGTGAGAGGAAGATGAGAGGCCTTTCAGCCTCTCATCGCACCTGGTAGAGCGCGCTTACTAGACGGCGTTTAGCGCCCGCGCGAAGTCCTCGCGCAGGTCCTCGACGTCCTCGAGGCCGATGCTCAGGCGCACTGTAGCCGATGACATTCCCACTGCCTCGCGCCCGGCCGCGCCCAGCTTGCGGTGAGTGGTGGTCGCGGGGTGGGTCGCGATGGACTTC
>QKAX01000217.1 GCA_003246255.1 Demequina lutea | reverse complement strand
GTACCAGATCCTGATGGACCACCCCGAGCTCGACACCGCTTCTCTGGGCCTCAGCTCGGTGGAGACCGATGGCAACACCGTCACCCTGAACTTCCAGAACTCGATGTTCGTGAAGACCGACAAGGTGCTGATGCGCTACATCATTCCCCAGCACATCTGGGAGGGCGTGGCAGACCCGGCAACCGACACCTTCGAGTCCGCGGTGGGCACGGGCCCGTACGTGCTCAGCCAGTTCACCTCGCAGTCAGTGGAGCTCACGGCTCGCGACGACTACTGGGGCGGCGAGCTCTCGGTTCCCACGCTGTACTACATCTCGTACAACGACAACACGGCGCTCACCACGGCGCTCGCCTCCGGCGACGCCGACTGGGCGCAGGCGTTCATTCCGAACGTCGAGTCCGCGTACCTGAGCCACGACGCGGAGCACAACGTCTACTGGGCCGCCGCCGGGCTCGGCATCGACTCGATGTTCGTCAATCACACCGAGAAGCCGTTCAATGACGTGGCGTTCCGCCAGGCCGTGAACATGGTGCTCGACCGTGAACAGCACCAGATGATCGCCCGCGAGGGCGGCGTCCCGCTGCTCGAGTCGGTGACCGGTCTGCCCACGCCCGCCGGTGATGCGTTCATCATCGACGAGTACAAGGGCCAGAACTACGCGGTCGACGTCGAGGGTGCCCGCGCGGTGCTCGAGGACGCCGGCTATACGTGGAACGGCGACCAACTGGTTGACCCCGACGGCGAGGATGTGACTTTCACGATCCAGGTGCCCCAGGGGTGGAGCGACTACGTCACCGGCATCAGCCTGATCGCCGACGAGGTGTCCGCGCTGGGCGTCACGCCCACCGTGAACACGCCCGACTCGGACACCTGGTGGGCTGACAAGTCAAACGGTAACTTCCAGGCGATCCTGCACTGGACGGACACAGGCCTCACCCCGTGGGACCTGTACTCGGACATGATGGACGGCAAGTGGCTCATGCCCGTGGGCGAGGCGGCCAACTACAACTTTGGTCGCTATGACAACGCGGAGGCCACCGCGGCCCTCGCCGAGTACGCGAACGCCACGTCCGACGCCGATCGCGCCGCCGCCCTGGCGACTGTGCAGCAGATCTTCGTGGAGGACGTGCCGGCCATGCCGATCGGCACCCGCCCGTCGATCGCCGAGTACAACACCCGCAGCTACACCGGCTGGCCCGGACCGGACGACCCGTACGTCAACCCGGACCCGACCCAGCCGTCGGCTGTCTACATCCTCACGCAGCTTCAGCCCGCCAGCTAAAGCTGAGTGACTCCCGTGGCGGGGTCGATCCCAGCATCGGTCCCGCCACGGCCACCACATCCGCCAGCGCACCCTCAAGGACTTCCTTCGTGACCGCCGACGCACTGCTCACCGTCTCGGATTTCTCCGTGATGTATGACGTGGACCCGCCCGTAGAGGCCGTACGCCACGTGTCGCTCACCCTCCGCCGTGGCGAGATCCTCGGACTCGCAGGCGAGTCGGGATGCGGCAAGACCACCCTCGCCTACGGCGTGCAACGCCTGCTCAAGGCGCCAGCCGTCATCACGTCCGGCTCCGCGACGTTCCACGACGCGGCCGGCGGCGACATCGATCTTCACTCGCTCAGCGAGAGCGAGATGCGCGCGTTCCGGTGGGACAAGGCCTCGATGGTGTTCCAGGGCGCCATGAACGCCCTCAACCCCGTCGCCACAGTGGGCGCGCAGCTGGGCGACGTGTTCCTCACCCACCGCCCCAAGATGAGCCGTGCCGAGCGCAAGGAGGAGTGCGCCCGACTGCTCGACATCGTCGGCGTGGGCCGCGACCGCCTGCGCTCGTACCCGCACGAGCTCTCGGGCGGCATGCGCCAGCGCGTCATGATCGCGATGGCGCTCGCGCTCAAGCCGCAGCTCATGATCATGGACGAGCCCACCACGGCGCTCGACGTGCTGGTGCAGCGCGAGATCCTGCAGCAGATCTCGGACCTGCGTCACGAGTTCGGCTTCTCCGTCATCTTCATCACCCACGACCTCCCGCTGCTGCTGGAGATCTCCGATCGCATCGCCGTCATGAAGGACGGGGTGGTGGTCGAGGTGGGCGACGCCGAGGACATCTATCGCCATGCTCAGCACGAGTACACACGCCGCCTGCTGAGCTCGTTCCCGAGCCTCACGGGCGAGCGTGGCGACTTTGTGCGCGGCCGCTCCAGCGTGGGGGAGGAGGCACGATGACCACGCTCGACTTCACGAACGTCACCAAGAAGTACCACGTGCGCGGGTCCGGCACGCTGCTTGCCTTGGACGATGTGAACTTCAGCCTTACGTCCGGCCAGACGATCGCGCTGGTGGGTCAATCGGGCTCGGGCAAGTCCACGATTGCCAAGATCCTCACGCAACTCGAGCGCGCCACGTCCGGCGAGATTCTGCTGGACGGCAAGCCGATCCCGCGCAGGGGACGCGGGCTGCGCCGCTACCGCCAGCAGGTGCGCATGGTGTTCCAGGACCCGTTCGCCTCGCTCAACCCGTATCACACGATCCGCCACCACCTCGAGCGCCCGCTGCGTCTTGACCACGTGGTGCCAAAGGACCAGGTGGAGGACGAGGTCTATAGCCTGCTCGAACGCGTCAGGCTCGACCCGGCATCCACGATCGACCGCAGGCCCCACGAGCTTTCGGGAGGCCAGCGCCAGCGCGTGGCCATCGCCCGCGCGCTCGCCTCCCGCCCGTCGTTGCTCATCGCCGACGAGCCTGTCTCGATGCTCGACGTGTCGATTCGCCTTGGCGTGCTCAATTTGCTGGCCGATCTGCAGCGCGAGAGCAATCTGGGGGTGCTCTACATCACGCACGACCTCGCGACGGCGCGTCACTTCTCTGACGAGATCATGGTGCTTCACCACGGCGTGGTGGTGGAGCGAGGCCCGTCCGACGACGTGATCCTCAACCCGCAACACGAGTACACACTCGCGTTGCGCAACGCGTCCCCTGACCCCGACAAGCACTTCGCGGGCCCCGCCGAGTCCGCCTCGACCAGGAGCTGACGCCGTGAGATTCCTTCTGCGCCGACTCGCCTTCTACGCGTTCACAGCGTGGGCGGCCATCACCATCAACTTCTTCCTGCCGCGCATGATGAAGGGTGACCCCATCAGCGCCTACCTGGCAAAGAATCAGGGCAAGGTCAGCCCCGATGCGATCGAGTCGCTCAAGACCCTGTTTGGCATGGACAACCCCAAGCCGCTGTGGCAGCAGTACCTCGACTACTGGGCGCTGCTGTTCAAGGGCGACCTTGGCCGCTCCTTCTCGCGCGGCCTCGCGCCCGTGTCCGAGGTGATCTCCTCGGCCCTGCCGTGGACCATCGGGCTGGTGGGCATCGCGACGGTGCTGTCGTTCCTCATCGGCACCCTGGTGGGCTCCTACATCGGCTGGAAGCGCGGCTCAAAGGCCGATGCCGTGGTGCCCATCGCGACCTTCTTCTCCACGGTGCCGTACTTCTGGATGGGCCTTATCGTGATCGCGATCTTCGCGTCGCGCCTCGGTTGGTTCCCCGCTTCCCACGCGTACGGCAAGGGCTCAGCGCCGGCGTGGGACTGGGGCTTCATCGTGGAGGTCATCCACCACGGCTTCCTGCCCGCTGCCACGATCGTGCTCGCCTCGCTGGGCGGCTGGATCCTGGGCATGCGCAACATGATGGTGACGGTGCTCGACGAAGACTACATCACCGTGGCGGAGGCCAAGGGCCTCACGCCGCGGCGCGTGCTCATGCGCTACGCCGCCCGTAATGCGGTGCTGCCGCAGATCCAGAGCTTCGCGCTCTCGCTGGGCTTCATCGTGGGCGGCACGCTCGTCATGGAACTCGTGTTCTCGTATCCCGGCGTGGGCAAGCTGCTGCTCGACGCCACCAACTCCAAGGACTACCCCCTCATGCAGGGCCTGTTCCTGGTGATCTCGCTCGCGGTGCTCGTGGCCAACATCCTGGCCGATGCCGCGTACGCAGTCCTCGACCCGCGCACCCGCCAGATGGAGGCATGAGACATGGCCACCGAGACAGATGCCTCGGCCGCCGAGCCGACGCTCGAGAAGCCCACTCAGCCGGCAGGCCGGCCCACGCCCCGCTCGTCGTGGGTGCGGGTGGCCGAGTCGTTCGCGATGTTCCGCAATCGCAAATCCATCGCGGGCCTCATCATCATGGCCGTGTTTGCGGTGGTGGCGGTCTTCGCTCCACTCATCGCGCCCTACGACCCCTTGGAGAAGGACTACCAGTCGCTACGCCAGGCGCCGTCGTGGCACCACCTGCTGGGGACCACCCACATGGGTGAGGACGTGCTGAGCCAGATCATCTACGGCACCCGCGGCGTGCTCACGGTGGGCCTCATCGCTGGCGTGCTCGCCACCTTCGTGGCCGTGCTGATCGGCGTGACGGCAGGGTATCTAGCAGGGTGGAAGTCTGAGTCGCTCTCGGCCCTCACCAACGTGTTCCTGGTGCTGCCGGGACTGCCGCTCATCATCATCGTTGCGTCGCAGTACGACAACCCCAGCATCATTCTCATCTCCGCTGTGATCGCCATTACCGGCTGGGCCTGGGGCGCCCGCGTGCTGCGCGCCCAGACCATGTCGCTACGCAACCGCGACTTTGTTCAAGCTGCGCGCGCCAACGGTGAGCCGTTGTACAGGATCATCACGGTGGAGATGCTGCCCAACCTCACCGCCATCATCGCGTCGAGCTTTGTGGGCACAGTAACCGCCGCCGTGCTTGGCCTCACCACGCTCGCGTTCATCGGCGTGATCCCCATCACCAACCTCAACTGGGGCACGATCCTGTTCTGGGCACAGCAGAACGGCGCCTTCCCCGACTTCTGGTGGTGGTACGTGCCCGCGGGCCTCTGCATCGCGCTGCTAGGGATCGCCCTGTCGCTCATCAACTTTGGCATCGACGAGTACGTCAACCCGCGCCTGCGCTCCGCGGGCGAGCGCGCCCGCGCGATGCGCAAGAAGGGCCTGAGCGCCACCTCCGGCGTCACCGCGGTGCGGATGGTGGATGCGACTCCCGGCGAGGACGGAACCTCTACCTCCTCCAAGCCCGCCGGGTAGCCAGCGGCCGCCCTCGGGCCCCCGCGTATGGGGTGCCCGGGGCGGCCGCTAGTGTCGGCTCATGAGCTTTGCCGAGACTCCCGTGATGGAGCACGCGCTCGCGCGTCTTGAGCCGTTGTCGCTGACCCACGCGCCCGCCCTCGCCGATGCCGCCGCGGCGGGCGGCCTGTGGCGGCGAGCCTGGTACACCTCGGTTCCGGCGCCCGACGCTGTGGCCGCCGAGATCGATCGTCGCCTCGCGCTGCAGGCCGAGGGGCGCATGGCGCCGTGGGCGATCGTGTCGCCCGCTACCGGCGGGGCGGTGGGCATGACGACATTCATGAACATCGACGCGGCCAACCGCCGCGTGGAGATCGGGTCCACGTGGCTCGCGGACGCCGCCCAGGGCACAGGCGTCAACGCCGCTGCCAAGCTCATGCTGTTGCGCCGCGCCTTTGAGGACCTCGACTGCATTGCGGTGGAGTTCAGGACCCACTGGCACAACAGGCAGTCGCGAGCCGCGATCGAGCGGCTGGGCGCCAAGCAGGACGGCGTGCTGCGCAGTCACCAGGTCATGCCTGATGGCTCGCTGCGTGACACCGTGGTGTACTCGATCACCGCCGCCGAATGGCCGGCCGCGCGCAACGCGCTCGCGGCGCGCGTGGCCGGCCGCACGGCCCCCTAGTCGGGCTCGCGCCAGAAAAAGCGAAGAGGGCCCCTCCGTCTCCGGAGGGGCCCTCTTGCTACATGCTGATGTGGTTACTCGGCTGCGGGAGCCGCGGCGGCCTCGCCGCCTGCGCCACCCGAGCGGCGGCGACGACGGCTGCGCTTGCGGCGCGCGGGGGCGTCGCCGCCCTCCGACGAGCCTCCGGCAGCTGCGCCGGCACGGGGCTCGCGCGGCTCGTTCGAGCCGCCCTCACCGCGTCCACGGCCGCCTTCGCCGCGTCCGCCCTGGCCGCGACCGCGACCACGTCCGCCGCCCTCGCCGCCGCGACCACCGCGACCGCCGCGTGCGCCGCCCTCGCCGCGTCCGCGGCCTCCGCCGTCGCCGTGACCGGGGCCGCCGTGGCGGCCCGTCTCGCCGAGGTCCTCGAGCTTCTCGGCCTCGAGGCCCTCACGGGTGCGGGACTCCTTGGGCAGCGTGCCCTTGGTGCCGGCGGGGATGTCAAGGTCGGTGAACAGGTGCGGCGACGACGAGTAGGTCTCCACGGGCTCGGGGAAGCCGAGGTCAAGCGTCTTGTCGATGAGGCCCCAGCGCGGCACGTCGTCCCAGTCGACGAACGTGACGGCGGTGCCGGTCTTGCCCGCGCGACCGGTACGGCCGATGCGGTGCAGGTACGTCTTCTCGTCCTCGGGGCACTGGTAGTTCACCACGTGCGTGACGTCCTCGACGTCAATACCGCGAGCCGCGACATCGGTGGCCACGAGCACGTCGATCTTGCCCGTGCGGAAGGCGCGCAGCGCCTGCTCGCGGGCGCCCTGGCCCAGGTCGCCGTGAATGGCGCCGGCGGCGAAGCCGCGCTCGCGCAGCTCGTCCGACACCTTGGCGGCGGTGCGCTTGGTGCGCGCGAACACGATCGTGAGGCCGCGGCCGTTCGCCTGCAGGATGCGCGCGAGCACCTCGACCTTGTCGAGCGCGTGGGCGCGGTACACGACCTGCTTGATGGCCTTGACGGTGGCGCCCGAGTCCTCGGGGTCGTTCGCGCGAATGTGCGTGGGCTGCGTCATGTAGCGGCGCGCCAGCGCCACCACGGGGCCGGGCATCGTCGCGGAGAACAGCATCGTGTGGCGCGCGGCGGGCGTTGCGGCGATCAGCTTCTCGACGTCGGGCAGGAAGCCGAGGTCGAGCATCTCGTCGGCCTCGTCGAGCACCACGGTGCGCGCCCAGCGCAGGTCGAGGTGACCCTGGTTCATGAGGTCGATCACGCGACCGGGCGTGCCCACCACGACGTCCACGCCGGTGCGGAGCTGCTCGATCTGGGGCTCGTACGCGCGGCCACCGTAGATCTGCGCGATGCGCGTGGTGCGCTTCTTGGACGCGGTCTCGAGGTCCTTGGCCACCTGCACGGCAAGCTCGCGCGTGGGGGCAAGCACGAGCGCCTGCGGCTTGCCGGCGCCCTCGCCCAGCTCGTCGTAGCCGGGCTCACCGGGCGACACCATGTGGTGCAGTAGCGGCACGCCGAAGCCCAGCGTCTTGCCGGTTCCGGTCTTGGCCTGGCCGATGATGTCGTGGCGCTGCAGCGCCACGGGAAGGGTCATCGCCTGGATGGGGAAGGGGGCGGTGATGCCGTGGTCGGCGAGCGCCTCCACGATGAGCGGGTTCACGCCGAAATCGGCAAAGGTCTGGTCAGTCATGTGTCCTCAACAGGGCGGACGCGTCAACGCGTCAATGGCGGGAGCCGATCGCGCATTAACCCTTGCTGGTGCGGCGTCACGCCGCGCTTCACATGCGACCGGGCAACCTCTGGTCATCGCCAGTCTAGCGGGTTGCCAGTTTCGACGCCCTGAGGTGTGGCAAAACCCCTAGTGTGGACACATGCGCGTGGTGGTCATGGGTGTGACGGGATGCGGTAAGTCGAGCGTGGGGCGCGCCGTCGCGCAGTCCCTGGACTTTGCCTTCGCCGATGCCGACGACTTCCACCCCGACGCCAACGTGGCCAAGATGACGGCAGGTGAGCCCCTCACCGACGAGGACCGCTGGCCGTGGCTCGACGCCGTGGGCGAGTGGCTCGCGTCGCACCCCGACGCCGTGGTCGCGTGCTCCGCGCTCAAGAAGGCCTACCGCGACAGGATTCGCGAGCACGCAGGGGTCACCGTGTTCTTGCATCTTGCCGCTCCGCAGTCGGTGCTTGCCGAGCGCGTGGCGAGGCGCACCGAGACCGAGGGTCACTTTGCGGGCGTCGCCCTGCTCGAGTCGCAGTTCGCCACGCTTGAGCCGCTGGGCTTCAAGGAAGTGGGCGGCACGATCGATGTCTCGCATCGTTCGCTGGCCGAGACCATCGAAGAGGCCCACGACATCATCGCGCTGCAGGACGACTAGGCCGCCACGGGGAGCCTGGCCGGGGCCGAGCGGCGCGTCAGGCTGTGAAGCCGACGAAGCGCTTGTTCTCCTCGCCGATCTCCACGTAGCCGAGCGAACCGGCGGGCACGACCACGCGTCGGCCCTTCGCGTCGGTGACGTCGAGAGTGCCGCCGGCGACGGCGTCGGCCACCAGTTTGGCGACGGCGTCCGACGACATCTCCGTCTCCACCACGAGCTCCCTGTTGACGTTCTGAACGCCGATGCGGATCTCCAACGTGACCTCCGTGAACCGTGCCGATGTGACTTTCACTTATCGTAGGGGGGTGTTTCGCCGGGGTAGCCGATTGTTCGCGGGCAGGGGAATCGCTCTGCCGCGCCCGGCCATCACCCTCTCCGTGATCGCCGCAGCGCTGCTGTTGGGCCTGGGAGCCGGGTGGTTCAGCGCGACGCTGCCCGACATGCTCGCCGCCGAGCCGTCGGTGACGCCGAGCCCCAGTCCCAGCTCGATGCTCGATGAGGCCACGGAGCCGTCGATCGATCCGCTGGCACCCATCACTCGGACCTTGGGCACCGACGACGCAGCGGCAGGTATTCTCACCGCCGACGTGCCGTTGCGGGGCGAGGGTACGTTCACAGTGGTGCCCGGCGTGGGAGTGCCCACCGCCGCCACGGGCGACGTGCGCTGGGTGTCGGTCACAGTGGAGGACGGCCTCGACGTGGACGCGGAGGCGTTCCGCGACTACGTGATGAGCATCCTGAACGACAACCGCGCGTGGGGCTCCGGGCGCGCGATCCAATACGTGCCCACCGACGGTGTGGCCGACTACCGCGTGATGCTCGCGAGCCCCTACACCTCGGCTGCTCTGTGCCCCAACCCGCACGAGGCGGTGGTGGCCGGCCCCGTCGCCGAGGTAAGCCCCAGCGCCTCACCCGAGGCCGCATCGCCCAGCCCCACCGCAGGCTCGGACGAGCCAGTGGACCTGTGTGCAGGCGGCGTCGTGATGGTGTCGCTCTACGACTGGACAGCGGGCTTCGACTCGTACTCCGATGACTACGCCGGCGCTCGTGCCTACCAAGTGCTGCACCGGATGGGTCACGTAAGGGGCCTCGACGACGTCGCCTGCGAGCCGCCGCGCGCCGACGCGATGGTGAATCAGGCGGAGCCGCTCGCCGAGGGCTGCGAGCCCAACCCCTGGCCCTTCCCGGACGCGTCGCCCACCCTCGAGGCGGTGCCGACGCCCACCGCGGGAGCGACGACCGACGCGTCGTAGTCGCGGCGCGTCGGTGCGCCGTGGTGGGATGAACCCATGACCGCATTGCGCCTGGTGCCGCCCACCTCGGCGGCCGCTGAGCCTGCTCCCGATGCCGCGCAGCGCCGGGCGCTGGATGCGGTGGCTCGCGGCGAGGCCGTCGTGATCGTCGGCGGCGCCGGAACCGGCAAGACATCGGTCGCCGTGCGCGCATGCGTCGAGGCTGTCCAGCGTGGCGTCGAGCCCGAGCGGGTGTTGGCGATCGGGGCGTCGCGAGCCGCGGCCTCAGCGCTGCGCGACCGCATTTCGCACGCGCTGGCTGTGCCCACGTCCGTGCCCATTGCTCGCACGGCGCCTGCGGCGGCGTTTGCGATCCTCGGCGCGCGCGCCGCGCTGCTCGACGAGCCGCGGCCAAGTCTCATCTCGGGCGCGGAGCAGGATGTGGTGCTGCGGGAGCTCCTGGAGGGGCGCGCGGCGGGGCGCGTGCAAGGCGCCGACTGGGGCGAGTCCCTTCCGTTGGAGGCGACGTTGCTGCCGGGGTTCCGCGAGGAACTGCGCAACCTGCTGATGCGCGCCGCCGAGGCAGATCTGGCACCCGAGGATCTGCGCGCGCTGGGTGAGGCTGCGGGCCGCACGGAGTGGGTCGCGGCGGCCGATCTGTACGCGGAGTACGAGAACGTCATGGCCCTGCGCGCGGGCCCCGCGGACCAGGGCGCTCGATTCGATCCCGCGACGATCGTGGCGCGGGCGGCCGACGCCCTCGCCGAGTGGGCCGAGGTCGTGGGCGGCGAGGCCCCCGCCTGGGACGTGGTGGTGGTGGACGATGCGCAAGACGTGACTGCTGCGACGGTGGCGCTGCTGCGGCAGATGCGCGCCGGCGGCGCGCAGGTGGTGCTCGTGGGGAACGCCGACGAGTCGGTGCAGGGGTATCGAGGCGCCGTGCCGGGATCGCTGGCGGGGCTCGCCTCGGCGTGGGCGGCGCGCGTGGAGGAGCTCGACGTGGACCACCGGCAGCCCGCGACGTTGCGCGCGGTCACGGCCGAGGTGGCGGCCCGCATCGGGGTGAAGGGCGCGGGCTCGGCTCGCGCAGCCGCGCGCCGCGAGGCTGGAGTCGAGGTGGCGTCGGGCACCGATGCCGTCGTGGTGCTCACGGCGCCGCACCAGTATGGCCAGTCGCGGGCCATTGCGGCGGAGCTGAGGCGCGCGCGTCACGGGCTCGACGGCCCTGAGGTGCCGTGGGGTCGGATGGCGGTGATCGCGCGGTCGTCGCAGACGCTCCGGGCTGTGCGCAGCGATCTGCTGGGTGCCGACGTCCCGTGCGAGTCCCTGGGAGACGGGACTGCTCTTCACCGCGAGAGTGCGGTCGCGCCGCTGCTCACCCTGCTGCGCGTCGCGCTGGGTCAGGAGTGGACGGAAGAGACGGCGACCTCGGTGCTGACGTCCCGCCTCGTGGGTCTCGACCCCGTGGGGATTCGGCGCCTGCGGCGAGACCTCGTGCGCGAGGAGCGGGCCGGAGGCGGCGCGCGTCCCTCCGGAGAGTTGCTGACCGATGCGCTCGCCACGCCAGCAAGGCTGGCGACCTTTGTCGGTCCAGAGGCCGTGGCGGCCAAGCGCGCGGCGGCGGCGGCAGAGGCGGCGCGCGAGAGGCTCTCGCAGCCGGCGGCCACCCCCGGGGCGGTGATCTGGGCGGCGTGGCAGGCGCTCGAGGTGGCCGAGCCGTGGCGCACCGCCGCCATCGCGGGATCGGCCCGCGACGACGCCGATCTCGACGCGGTGATCGCGTTGCTGCGCGCCGCGCAGACCTTCACGGAGCGGCTGCCCGAGGCGGGAGCGCGTGCCTTCCTCGATTACCTCGAGGGACAGGACTTCGCGGCGGACACCCTCGGCGCGCGGGCGGCCGCTGAGGATGCCGTGGCGTTTGCGACTCCCGCCTCGGCGCAGGGCCGCGAGTGGGACGTGGTGGTCATCGCTGGGCTCGAGGAGGGGGCGTGGCCACGCCTGACCTTGCGCGACTCGGTACTGGGCGCGCAGCGGCTTGCCGATGCCGTCGCGGACGGCCTTCCAGGCGCCGCCGAGCGGGCGACCGGACAGGCTGACCTCCGCGCCGCCCGCGCCGCTGTCCTGGACGACGAGACCCGTGCGTTTTTGGTGGCCGTCTCGCGCGCCACGTCGCGCCTGGTGATCACCGCGGTGAACGACGGCGAGTCGAGGCCTTCGCGGTTGGTGGCGCTCGTGGAGCAGGCGGCTGGCGTGGAGCGCGTCGAGGCGTCCTCGCGCAGGGGCGTGGCTGACCTGCGCGCGGCGGTGGCGAGGCTGCGCGTGGAAGCCGAGGCGAGCGTCGGACACGAGGCCGGCGGGGGCGAGGCGGCCGGCGGCGCGAGCCCTGCCGCCATACCTGCCGCGAGCATGCTGGCCGCGCTCGCGGCGCGAGGCGTGCAGGGAGCCCACCCCGACGAATGGCACGGAGCACAGGAGACTTCGACGGACGAGCCCTTCTGGAACGACGACGATCCCGTACGGGTCTCGCCCTCCAAGGTCGAGTGGGTGGAGAAGTGCACCCTGCGGTGGGCGTTTGAGTCCGTGGGAGGAGTGCGCGAGGCGACCGACGCCCAGCAGATCGGCACGCTGATCCACGAGCTGGCGGAGGCTCATCCCCAGGGCGGTCCCGCGCTGCTCACTGACTTCGAGCGCCGGTGGGCGCTGGAATACCCGAGCGAGACGTGGACAGATCGCGTGTTGCACGCCAACGCGCGGGACAAGGTGGAGAGGCTTCAGGCGTACCTCGAGAAGCGCGCTCACGTCGAGGTGCGTACCGAACAGGCATTCAGGGCGGAGCTCGGCCGCGCGGTGCTGTCCGGCATGGCCGACCGCATCGAGCTGAAGGACGGCGGTGCGTACGTCGTGGACATCAAGACCGGGTCCGCGATGCCCTCGGTCGCGGAAGCGGTGGACAACGCTCAGCTCGCGATGTACCAGTTGGCAATCGAGTCCGGCGCTGTGGACGGCGTGACGCACGCCGTGGGCGCGGAGCTCGCGTTTGTGTCCAGCGGCAAGGCCGGCACGTCGCGCGTGCAGCCCCCGATCGATCCCGAGCGGGCGCGTGAGCGGCTCGATGCCGTCGTGGAGAACATGGCGGCCCGCACGTTCGTGGCCACTGTCAACCCCGGCTGCGGATCGTGCGCGTTGCGCAGGTCATGCCCGGTACACGTCCAGGGAGCGCAGGTGAGCGACTCGTGATGGCGGAGGAGGGCGTGATCGACGGGCTCGGCCGCTCGGCCGCGGAACTCATGCACGAGGTGGATCCTGACAGGCTGCTGACGGACGAGCAGGCGGCCGTCGCGGGCGCGGGTCTTGAGCCGATGCTGGTGGTGGCGGGCGCCGGATCCGGCAAGACGGAGACCCTCTCGCTGCGCATCCTGTACCTGCTCGACAACGCGCAACGGCTCTTTGGCCGTGCCATCTCGCCCGACGAGGTCCTGTGCCTCACGTTCACGCGCAAGGCAGCGGCCGAGATCGCCGAGCGCGCATCGGCGCGGCTTGAGAAGGTGTTCGGAGCGGACCCGGCGCGGCCTGACGTGAGCGTTGCCACGTACAACGGCTACGCAGCGCAGCTGGCGGCCGAGCATGGCCTGCGAGTGGCGGTTGACCCGGGCGCGACGGTGCTGACGGACGCGGCGTTGTGGCAGATGGCCGACGCTCTGGTGCGGCAGTGGCAGGACGACATCGACACGGACTCGGCGGTGAGCTCGCTGGTGTCGGCGCTGCCGCACTTGGCGGGTCAGGCACGCGATCACCGCGTCACCCCCGCCGAGCTGCGCGCGTGGGCGCAGGCGGCGCTCGACCGTATGGAGGCGCTGCCCAAGAAGATGGGCGGCGTCCCGGCCGCGTTCACGACCGACCTCGCGCCCACAGTCAACAAGGTGAGGACCTTGGTGGCGCTCGCCGACCTCGTCGAGGAGTTCGATGCCCGCAAGGCCAGGGCGTCGGTACTCGACTTCTCGGATCAGGTGGACATCGCCGTGCGTCTCGCCGACGTACCCGCTGTGCAGCAGGGTGAGCGCGCCCGCTACGCGGCGGTGCTTCTCGACGAGTTCCAGGACACCTCGCCGCCACAGCTTGACCTGTTTGCCCGCATGTTCGGGCCCGGGCACCCCGTCATGGCCGTGGGAGACCCCAACCAGGCGATCTACGGCTTTCGCGGGGCCTCGGCCGACGCGTTGCGCCAGTTTGTGGAGCGGTTTGGCGGCGACGCGGTGCAGCGCAGGACGCTCTCGGTGAGTTGGCGCAACGAGGCGAGCATCTTGGGCCCTGCGAATGACGTGGTGGCGCCCCTCGGGGCGGGCGCGGTGGCGGGGCCACCGCTCAGGTCTCGGGGCGAGGAGTTGGGCCTGCCGGAGCCCACCCGCGCCGCACCTGGAGTGGTGGCGGCGCGCTACGAGACCGATGTGGACGAGGCGGCCGCGGTCGCCTCGTTCATCTCTGCCCGCAGGGCCGAGCTCGCGAGGCCGGGAGGCAAGCCAGTGACGGCGGCGGTGTTGTGCAGGCGTCGCGTGCAACAGGCGGAGATCGTGGAGGCCCTCGCCGCGGCCGGGCTCGAGTACGAGGTGGTGGGCCTGGGTGGGCTGCTGGACACCCCCGAAGTGGCTGACCTCCTCGCGCTGCTCGAGGTGGCGCACGATCCCTCCCGAGGGGATGCCCTCATGCGGTTGCTCACCGGCGAGCGCCTCGCGCTGGGTCCCCGCGACCTGGCCGCGCTGTACGACCGCGCGGAGGAGTTGGCGGGGCCACGGGGAGCGCGCGAGGGCAACCCGGCAATCGCGGATGCCCTCGCCGAGCTTCCAGCGCACGACTGGACCTCCGAGCGGGGTCGATCGCTGACCCCCATCGCGCGTGTGAGACTCAGGGGCCTCGCCCGCGTGATCGACACCATTCGCCGCCACACCTACCTTCCCGTCGCCGAGCTCGTGCTGTTCGCCGAGCGGGCGTGGGGGCTCGACATCGAGGCGGCCGTGGCGCGGCCCGACGGCGCTGGACGGCGCGCGGTGGACGCCTTCGTCGACGCCACGCGCTCCTTCTCGGCATCGGCCGAGCATGCGACGCTTGGCGCATTTCTGGCGTGGCTTGACGCCGCACGCGCCCAAGAGGGAGGGCTCGAGGCGCCAGTCCGAGAGCCGGATCCGCATGCCGTGCAGGTGCTGACAGTCCATGCGTCCAAGGGGCTGGAGTGGGACGTCGTTGCCGTGCCGGGCATGAACGATGGCTCCTTCCCGTCCGTCAACGTTCCATCGCTCTCCACGCCGTACTACAGCGACTCCGGCTGGCTCGACCGCCTCGGGAGCCTGCCCCACGCGCTGCGCCTGGACCGCGACAGCCTGCCTCAGTGGGAGTTCATGGAGGCCGCCGATCACGCCGAGCTCAAGGAATCGCTCGCGCTGTTCAAGGAGGCATGCGGCATGTGGCGACTGGACGAGGAGAGGCGGCTGTTCTACGTGGCGCTGACTCGTGCTCGTTCGCACGTGTTGCTCAGCGGCTCGTGGTTTGCGACAGGCAAGAAGCCACTTGCGCCGTCCCCGTACGTCACCGAGCTGCTGGAATCGGCGAGCGTGTCCCGGGGCACCTGGGTGGATGCCCCTGTGGACGGCGAGAAGCCCGAGCGTGCGGCGGTGGAGGCGGAGTGGCCGCGCGTGCGCAGCGCTCGCCAGTTAGCGCGCGCGACGACGGCCGCGGCGGTGAGGGCCAGACTCGAGGTGGCGGACGGGGACGCGTGGGACGACTCGTGGCCCCTCGCGAACGAGATTCGCGCGATGCTCACTGAACGTGCGGCGCGCACCAGCGACGTGGTGGACGTGACATTCCCGGCGCACGTGTCCACCTCGGCATTGGTGGCGCTGCGACGCGACCGCGACGCGTATGCGGCGCACCTGAGGCGGCCCGTTCCCGTCGAGCCGACGGCCGCGGCGCATCGGGGCTCAGTGCTCCACGCATGGATCGAGGCACAGTTTGGTCACGCTCCCTTGTGGGAGGACGAGGACCCAGACGAGGCGGACGAGCATCTCGACGAGCTCAAGGCCACCTTCCTCGCGAGCGAGTGGTCCGCACGCAATCCCAGCCACATCGAGGCCGACATCGAGATCCCGCTCGGTCCCGTCACCGTGCGTTCGCGCATCGACGCTGTGTTCGAGCCAGGGCGGGGACTCGACAGGGTGACGGTGGTGGACTGGAAGTCGGGCCGCCCGCCGGTCGACCCCATCGAGAAGGCGGCGCGCGAGGTGCAGCTGGCCATGTACCGCATTGCGTGGGCCGCGCGCGAGGGGCTCGATGTGGAGCAGGTGGATGCCGCCTTCTATTACGTGGCCACCGATCAGACGGTGCGACCCGAACGGCTGCTGACTCGAGAGGAACTCACCCGGTTGCTCACGGAGGGCAGCGGCGGCGGCCGCCACGTGCGCGGGGAGTAGCGCATCTCACATGCGGAGCCCCTCAAGTGGGGGGCACCCGGGACGATGGGACCACGAACAGCCTCGCCTAAGAGAGGGGGTAGCCCGCGTGACGACAGCCGTTCTCGTGGCCGTCTATTCCCTGTCCATCGCGTCGGCCATTCTGTTGATCTCTGTGGCGCTCAACACGCCCCGGCTCACCACTGCGCGCGTGTCGCTCGCGCTGTATCTCGCCGCGACCACCGTGTGGTCGGCGATCGCGCTCGTGTACGTCGTGCGGCAGCCCGAGGATCCTTCCAACAACATCGCGTGGACCTTGCCGGTGGTGGCGGTGATGGTGGCGGCCGTGCGCACGCTCGTGACCGCGCTGTCAAATGCCGCGTGGCGCCCGTCGCCCGCGTATCTGGTGAGCATCTCGCTGCATCCCCTTGGCATGTTTGCCATCGCGGCGGTGCCCGGTTGGCATCACCTGCTCGTGGAGGTGCGGCCCGACGGCACTGCGGAGTACGTGGGACTGTTCTGGGTCCATGCGGCGGTGAGTTACGGCCTGCTGGTGGCTGCCCTTGTGGGAATGACGCAGGTGCGCAAGCACATTCCGCCGCTGGCCCGCAAGAACTTCCCCGTCATGCTTGCCAGCTGGTCCTTCCCGGTGCTGGCAAATGTGTTCACCATCGGAGTCGACGGTGCCGAGGGCTTTGACATCACCCCCGTGGCCTTCACGCTGACGGCGATCTTCCTGGGCCGGTCCATGATTCAGGATGGCTTGGCCGACGTCATTCCTGTGGCGCGCGTTCAGGTGTTTGAGAGCCTCACGGACGGCATCTTTGTCCTGGACACTGCAGGGCGTCTCATCGACAGCAACGATCGCGGCCTGTACTTCTTGCGCCTGGCGGGTCTCGAGGGCCGCGTGCACGGCAAGCGGATGGTCGAGATCTCGCCCGACTTTGCCGCGTTGATCGCCGCCGATGGGGAGCGGGACGTCTCGCTTCCCAGCGGCGACTTCGTGGTGCAGATCACGCGGTCGCCGCTGGGCGATCGCAAGGGTCGCACGGTGGGGACACTTGTTCACATCCGCAACGTCACGGTGGAGGCGCTCCGCACCCGCGAACTCATTCGCGTGCGCGACGAGTTGGCCGAGGAGGCGCGGATCAACGAGCTGTTGCGGGCCGAGCTCGCCGACCAGGTGGTGCGCGATCAGGGCACAGGCCTTCACAACCGCCGCTTCGTCTTCGACACGATGCCCTCCCTCGTGGAGCGAGCGCAAGCGGAGGCGGTCTCGTTGGCCGTCATCATGTTCGATCTTGACGACTTCAAGATGATCAATGACACCTACGGACACGCTGCGGGAGACCGCGCGCTCGTGGCAGTGGCGCGCGCCATGGAGAACGTCGAGGGCAGTGCAGTGGTCGCGCGCTTCGGTGGTGAGGAGTTCATCGCAGTGGTGACCGGCATGACCCGGGACGAGTCAGTGCTTTTCGCGGATCGCATCCGCGCCGCGTGCGCGGCCGTGACGGTGCCGGCGCGCGAGGGCAGCATTCGCATCACCGTGAGCGCGGGCGTCGCTTGGAGTGCGCCGGAGTCGATCGACGCGACGGCGCTCATCGAGCGTGCGGACGACGCACTGTACGAGGCGAAGAGGGCCGGTCGCGACCGCACGCGGCTCGCGTCGGAGGCGACGGCCTAGAGCGCGTCCCCGGGTGAGGGGTCGCCCTCGTCATCGAACAGCATCGCCTCGAGATCGGCGAGCATGCCGCGACCGTCGGCGATCACGTTGGCGTCGTCGGTGCGTACGCCATACATGAGCCAGCGCAGCAGCGCGAGCTCGGAGGCGAGGCGCGCGCGATTCACGAGGTGCGGATCCCTGCCCTCGCGCCGCGTCATCGTGTAGGCCTCCATCACGGACTCAAACACGTCGTCGGGCGCCGATGCCGCAAGCCACGCCAGATCATCGGCCGGGTCCGCGACGCGCGCGTCCATCCAGTCGACCACTCCCGCGACGAGGCCCTCGCTCACCAGGATCTGGTGTTCGCCCAGGTCGCCGTGGGTCACTGTGGGCTCAAACCTCCACCACGCGACGTCCTCGAGCTGACGCTCCCAGCGGGCGGCGAGGCGCGGCGGTACCAGACCCGTCTGCACGCCGGCGTCGAGCTCCGCAAGGCGGCGCTCGCGGTACTCGGACGCCGAGTAGGCGGGCAGGCCCTGGTCCTCGACAAGCGACACTGGAAGCTCGTGAATCTGGGCAAGTGCGCGGCCGATGGACGCGGCGAGGCCGGGCCCGGGCTCCACTTCGGCGAGCGACAGCGGCGCGCCGCGCACCTCGGTGTAGACGATCGCGCGGCCTCCCTCCTCGCCGCTCATGCGCGCGGCGCCCATGGGCTGCGGCACCGAGAAGTCGATGAGACCGGCGTCATGCGCCCGCCCGAGCGCGTGAAGCAGGCCCATCTCGGCCTCG
>QKAX01000201.1 GCA_003246255.1 Demequina lutea | reverse complement strand
TGGCGGATGGCACGGGCACCGCGACTGGCCGGGCTCCTGGGGTGACGGTTGGCGGGGCCGAGGCGGGCGGTAGCGAGCCTCCTTTGCGCTCGTCGCGCGGTCGGCAAACCCCACGCCTTCCCGTGTCCCTGGGAAGGCGTGGGACGGATGGGTGTTAGCGGCCGAAGAGACTGCCGAATAGTCCGCCGCTCGACGATCCCGCCGAGGAGCCCGAGCCGTGGCCCTGGCAGCGCTGCGCCTGGGGGATGCCGGCGAGGGCCTGCTCGATGTGGTTGCCGCAGCCGGTCCAGGTGGCCTTGCCGCAGGTGGGGCAGGTGGCGGGAGAGCACATGGTGCATTCCTTTCGTACGAGGGGTATCTGAGAGCGACGCTAGCATACCCCTGGGGGTATCGCCAAGCGGCGCGCGCTTGGGCGTCGCAAACCGTGTGAGATAGATCACACTGGAGCTCGCGTCATGCATGTGCCGGCCGCGCCTCTCATGGGGTGTCAGGTGGGAAGGGGCACATCATGTGGGATCGGCACGCGAAGGATCGCAGCGCAGCTCGCGACTTCGCGCAGCAGCACGGCTTGGGGTTCTACGGCCCCGACGCGCCGGCACTGCCCACTCAGACCTACCCGCACCCGTTCTCAGACGCGCGGCGCGATGACTGCGTAGCGGGGCAGTGGCGCGGTCGCACGGTGCAACGCTTTGGATTCGACGGCATGACCGTGGAACTGCTTGCGCTTCCGCGGCCCCTGCCGCGCATCCAAGTGGTGCCCATCGGCATGGATCGATCACGAGTGGATATTGGCGGCATTCGCCTTGCCACGGGTGACCGTTCCTTTGATGCGCGCTACACGACCTACTCGGATGACGAGCCGTTCGCGCGTGCGCTGCTCAATGCGGCGATGCGCGAGGCGTTGATGCACCCAGCGGCGGAGGGCCGTGGACTCACGATCGACGGTGACCTCATGTACCTGTGGACACCGGCCCCCGGCACTTGGGACGACGCGCGGATCCGCTTCGAGTTCCTGGCTGTGCTGATCTCTCGTATCTCCCTTGACGTCTGGGAGCGCTTTGACCGAACAGCCCGCGCGGTGCCGGTGTCGCGATTTGCGCCGGTGACCGGTGCGACGCCCGCCGTTGCCGAGTTCCAGCCGGAGCCTGAGCCTGCCGACGAGGACCGCTGGATGTTTGACACCGTCGAGGTGCCGGAGCCCCAGCAGCCCGCCGCTCGCACCGAGGCGGTCCAGTTCGCCGTCGACGCCACCTTCATGCCCGAGGCCCGCGTCGAGGGCGAGGAATACAACATGTTCAGGGTGGCGCCGCTCACGTAGGAGCTGCAGAGGCGTGCCACGGACGGGCTTCCCGGTTCGTTAGGCTCTTGCAGGGCCGCGACCACCGCGGCCGATCAATCGAGGTGCGATGACCGACCGTAGGCCAGTCACATTGGCCGATGTGGCCCGCGCGGCGGGCGTGGCAAAGTCCACGGCGTCGTATGCGTTCTCAGATCCCGGCAGGCTGGCAGCTGACACCACGGCGCGCGTCAGGGCTGCTGCCGAGTCGCTCGGGTACGCAGGGCCGTCTGCGCTGGGACGAGCACTCGCGTCGGGCCGCACAAAGGTGGTCGCAGTGGTCACCCGTGCACTCATGGAGGCTCCGGACGCCGATCCCTTTGCGCTGGGCGTGATCGACGGACTGTCGCGTGAGCTAGCCGCGCTGGGCTACGGAGTCCTGCTGCTTCCTCCCATCACTGATCAGGGAACGCGCCAGCTTCACGGCAGCGCCATCTACGACGCGGTGGTGACGACGCGACGCATTGACGGCATCGCGGAGACTGACCAGATTCTGCGCCAGCGCGGCGTGCCGTGGGTGCGCTTTGACGGAGACTCAAATGACGATCTCGCTGTCACCGTCGACGCGGTGCCAGCCCTCGTCGAGATCCTGCGCTCGCTCGTCGCGCAGGGCCACGAGCGCATCGCGGCGCTCACGCTGAGGTGGGGAGCCGACGACGTGGGCACCACTGTGACAGGCGCGGAATCGGTGGGCGACCTGATGAGTCACCTTGACCGCGACGTGGCGCAACAGGTCACGCGCGGGCGTCTTGCTGCCTTCAACGTGGCAGGCGTGACCCCTTCGCATGTGGTGTCATGCTCGGTGGTCAGCCGCGAGGAGGCAAAGCGGCAAGCCGCCCAGCTCTTGGACCTCCCTCAGGGTGAGCGTCCCACGGCGATTGTCTGCCAGGCCGACGTCTTCGCGTGGGGAGTTCACGAGGCAGCCACGGAGCGTGGCCTGAGCGTGCCGGGCGATCTCTCGTTGGTGGGCTTCGATGGTCTTGAGGGGGGCGCCTTCGACGCGCTTGACCTCACCACAGTGGCGCAGGACGGGCGTCTGAAGGGCCGCATTGTGGCGCGGTGGCTGGTCGCGGCGGCCGCCTCGGGGACGGGCCCCGAACCAGAGCCGATGCAGGTGTCGGTGCGGTGGGGTTCGAGTACGGGGGCCGCGCCCGGACGAGGCTAGAGGCTCACCTCGGCGACCATGTCACCCGTGGGGGCCTCGGAGCCGCCCATCGGTTCCTCGGTGACGGTGAAGCCCATGATCGTCTCGTCGTGCAGATCGGCGAGAGTCATCACATCGCCGTCGTCATCGGGCACAAAGGTGGGTCCGGCCATGTACGAGCCGTCCTGCAGCACAAACCACAGTTGGTACTCCATGCCGTGCGCAGGCATGGGTGCGGCGTGCCCCATGACTGCCACCTCATCCATGCGGTCGCTCATGACGAGATGCGAGTCGCCCAGCGCGAGCTCCATGGTGTGGGCGTCTGGCGCGGAGGCGACAGCGATCACGTCACGCTCGAGCGTGCGGCTCGCCGAGTCGCCCCCGAGCGCTCCCCACGCGGCGCCGATGCCGGTCACTGCGACGGCCGCCGCGGCCACGAGCCACGCGGTGCGGCGGGGCCGCCGACGGGCGGGCGCTGAGGACGGCGCCTGAGACACCGTGGGGGGAAGCTGCGGCGTCTGTGCCACGCGGCCGAGCACCGCGTCTCGCATGGCACGAGGCGGCGCCTCTGCGTCGGCTTCGGCGAGGTCCGCGACGGTCTCGCGCAGGGCGGCGGCGTCGGCGCGGCAGTCGGCGCACTCCGCAAGGTGCGCGTCGACGGCGGCCCGCTCGTCGCGATCGACGGCGTCCAACACATACGCCGCGAGCAGCGTGTGAGCCTGGTGCTCCAGGTGACTCATGGCGACTCCTCCCACAGATCGCGAAGCTTCATCAAACCGTCCCGCACGCGCGCCTTGGCGGTGCCGAGCGGGACTCCCAGCGATCGTGCCAGTTCCGTGTGGGTATAGCCCTTCGTGAACGCGAGCTCGAGGGCCTCGCGTTGCTTGTCGGAGAGCCGCGAAAGGCCGTCGCGCACTCGCTCGGCCCGCCACGCGCGGTACGACACATCCACGATGTCGTCGGGTTCGGGTGCCGAGGCCTCGAACAGATGTCCGTGTCGCCGCAGCCTGTCGGCGTGTGCCTGCTCCGAGCGCACCCTGTCAATCGCTCTGCGGTGGGCCATCGTCACGATCCACGCGCGCGCCGAACCGGTGGCGGGATCGAACCGCGCTGCGTGCTGCCAGACCTCGACCAGCACGTCCTGGGCGACCTCCTCCGCGAGAGCGGGGGAGCGCAGCACCCGAAGCGCCACGCCGTAGACCGCGCCGGCCGCCGCGTCGTACAGGTCAGCAAAGGCCTGCTCGTCGCCGCGGCCGGCGCGTGTCAACAGCGAGTCAAGCGCGCGCGAACGGTCGTGGGGCGACGACGCGGCACCGTCGCGCACCACGTGAAGCCTTCTCCGCTCGTCGGCCATCGTTCGTGCTCCTTACGCCGGGGCCTAGCCCTCGGCGCTCTGCGTCATCATGGCGTCCTCGGTCATCATGTCGTCGCCCTCCATGGCGTCGTCAGTCATGGCCTCGTCGCTCGCCATCGGCTCCTCGGACATCATCTCGTCCTCGTGCATGGCCTCGTCGGACATCATCGCGTCTTCGGTGACCATCGTGTCGTGTGTCATGGACTCGTCGCCGGAACCGGATGTGGTGTCGCCGCAGCCGGCGAGCAGCGCGGCCACAGCGAGGGCCACGGCCGGTGTGGCAAACAGGTGCGTGCGGGACATGTTTCCTCCTTGGTGCGGCGGGACCTCCGCCTCGGTGATGATTCGGAGCCCCGAGGCGCCCGGACGGGTCACCCGAAGGTGAAGGCGTAGGCCTCAACTCCCTCGCCAAACTCCAGCGTCATGAGGTCGTCCAGAGGCTCACCGACGTAGAGGTCGTAGAGGTCCGACGTGCCATCAACGTGGACCACGCGCGGGTTGTCAGGATCCGATGCGAGCGTCACCGTCACATCGCCTTCGCCCGCCATGACGAGGTGCACATCGGCGGCGTAGAAGTGCAGGAACAGGCGCGCGCGCTCGCCCGCGACGGCACGTTCCTCTTGGACGTCCCACGAGCCGTCGTACGAGAAGTGGTGAAGCGCGGGAGTGCGGTTCCCGTCAAAGTCAGCGAAGCTGTCATGGCTGAGCGGGGGGTTGTCCGCGTAGTGCAGTCGGGCGTAGCCCAGGTAGGTCTCTTGAGTGCGTCCCTGCGTGTGGTTGCCGGCGCCGGCTTGCACGGTGTCCTGAGCGGGCGCGTCCAGCAGCTCCTGGATCAGCCGCTCGGTCTCCTCGTAGCCGCCCTCGCCGTAGTGCACCTGGCGCACCACTCCCTGCTGGTCGATCAGGTAATGCGCGGGCCAGAACCTCTGGCTGTACGCCTGCCACGTCGCAAAGTCGTTGTCGATCGCGATGGGGTAGTCGATGCCGTAGCGCTGTGCCGCGTCGGCCACGTTGTCGGGCACGCGTTCAAACGAGAACTCGGGCGCGCGTGGACGCCCACGATTGTGAGGCCGTCCTCTCGATAGCGCTCGTCCCACGCGGTGAGGTACGGGAAGGTGCGCTGGCAGTTGATGCACGAGTACGTCCAGAAGTCCACGAGCACCACGCGGCCCTCGAGCCCCGCGAGGGTGAGGGGCTCGTTGCCGTCGGTGTTGAGCCACTGCGTGATGCCCGTGAAGTCGGGCGCCTCGCCGCAGTTCTGCAGCGTGCCGATGTCCCCCTCCTCGCACGCGTCAAAGCTCAGGGCCTCGCCGGAGGCGGGAGCCGCGTCGTCGCGTCCCGCGAGCTTGTCGAGCTCGGTGCGCACGCCGTCGGCGTTCTCGACGCGGTCCTGGGCGGCGGCAAGCACCCCTGGCACCACGCGCTGCAGGGGCTCCGCGACGTTGGTGGCGATCACGAGGGCCGTCGCGATGAGCACCACGCCAGAGGTAATGCGGATGGCCCCCAGGCGCGTACGCACTGCCTTCACGCGGGCACCGATGCGTTGGCCGGCCACGCCAAACACGAGAAGCGGCACTGCGATGCCCACTGAGAACGCGAGAGTCAGCACCACGAGGCCCCAGCTCAGGCCATTGGTGGCGGCCAGCACTGTGATCGAGGCGAGGATCGGACCCGCGCACGGCACAAAGACGAGGCCGAGCGCGAGGCCCATGAGGTAGCCGTTGCCGTCGCGGCTGAGCGGAGGGATGCGCGTGTTCTGGAACGGGCGCTCCAGCACATGGCCCACTGCGGGGATCGCGAGACCGATGCCCACCGCTGCGAGCGTGAGGATTCCGGCCCATCGCAGCAGGTCGTCTGGAAGCCCGAAGCACGCCGCCCAGCAGCGTGAACACGGCGAAGCTGGTGACGAGGCCCGCGACCACCACAAAGGGGCGTCGAGTGGAACGTGCGCCGTCCTGGATGGAGGAGGTGAGAATGGCGGGCAGCACTGGCAGCACGCACGGCGAGATCGCCGTGATCACGCCGGAGACGATGCCAACAACAAGCAGTGTGATCATGCGTCAGATTCGGCACGCCGGCACGGCCGGATGGGTGGGGCCGCGCGCGGCTACACGGCGTGGTGCTCTGAGCCGGCGAGCCA
>QKAX01000140.1 GCA_003246255.1 Demequina lutea | reverse complement strand
CAACGCCGGCCAGATCAAGACCGGAGCTCCCGCCCGCGGCGAGCGCATCAACAAGTACAACCAGCTGCTCCGCATCGAGGAGGAGCTGGACGACGCCGCCAAGTACGCGGGCAAGGCTGCCTTCCCGCGTCGCTACGGCAAGTAAGGTCGCAAGACCGCTTGACGGGCGCACGCGTTTCATAGAGACGCGTCGCTACGGCAAGTAAGTACTTCGCCAGACGCCGAAGGGCCGTTCGCCGGGAAACCGGCGGGCGGCCCTTCGCCTTTCCCTGGCTGGCCTTACGCCAGCTCCTGTAGCAGCGATGTCATCGTTGCTGTCAGCAGTCATGGCGCCTTAGTGGTGCGACCTCGGGGCTAGCGCTACGCTCCGATTGGACGCGTCTCTGACATCTTTGGGGGGAACTGTGTCGCTTCATTTCTTGGCGCGTGGCCGAGCGTGGCGGTTTTCGACGTGGTTCGTCATTGTTGCCCTCTTGGCAGTGCTCCAAATCCAGGCCGGTGCGGGCGAAGCCGAGGCTCTTGAACGGCATCAAGAGACCGCAATCCCGGTCGCGGAATCTCCGCTAACTGCACCAGTTGCCATGAGTGTCAAGACCTCGAGCGCTATACCGGCACTGCCAAGATTCGAGTCTTTAGTGGCTTCGGCCGCAGAAGTGAGCGCCAACGACCCGTGGGTCGTGGTTTACGCGCGGCTCGATTCGAACCTCCCCAGCGGGTACTACCTCGCAGTGCACGACGACCTCGGGAAGCGGTTGTGTTTCACGACGAACCGTGAGTGTCACGGCACTGCCGAGGTGCCGACCGGCATGCCTCGCGTCTACTTCGGTTATGTCGTCCAAGGTCAGCCCCCCTCAAGCCGCGTGCCAACAACTGCGGCGTTTGGTGACACCGTCACGTTCGGTGGGACGGAGCAGATCCGTCGTCTCATCAGCTATTCGATGGGTGATGGTGACAGGGATCTCATTAGTCATTGCACGGTGTTCTATGAGTGGGGCGGTCACGGCGGTGATATCGCCAACGTTGGTCTCGCGTTTGTAGGCGGGGTAGGTGCGGTTCAATCCGCTTTGCGTGGCTTGGAGCAAAGCGTCGCGCTCTACTCACCGTTCGAGGCCGGGCTGTCAACCGCGCAGTCGGCGCTGCATGCCGAGCCCGCTGTAGCGTCGGTAGCAACTGAGGTTGTGGGGGAGGCCAGTGCGGCTCTACGAAGTGCCGCAGAAGCCGCAGGCGGCGAGTCCGTGGCGATCACGAAGCCGTACGTCCGGCCCTCGGCGGCGACAACGACAGCCCAGCGTGCTTCGGTACAGGGGCAACCCTGCGTCGACTGCGGCGCCGTCACGGGGAGCCAGGTGGCCGATCACATCGATCCGTTGGTGAAGGAGTACTACCGGACGGGCGCGATCGATCTGGACCGGATGCGTTCCCTCGACGCTGTTCAGCCGCAGTGCCCGACCTGTTCAGCGCGCCAAGGGGCAGACTTGAGCAGGTACTCCCGTGAGATGCGCCGACTGCTGGGACTCGATCCATGACGACTGACCTGATGAAGCGACAGGCGGAGCTTGCCCGTCGCCACGGCGCCGAGCCGTCGCCGCCGTTGGCCGGCGAGAAGCTCGGCATCGCGGCGAACGCCCGGGCCGTGCCGCGGGCCTGGCCGCTCAACGGCCTCCGCCACAGTCCGGCAGCGGACACCTGCGGCTGGTACGTGTGGGCCGGGGAGGAGATGTCACATGACGAGGACTTCTTCTTGCCGCTCCACGTCGACCACGTTGCCGAGTGGTGCCCCGAGATCGAGCCGTACCTCGCACTGCCACCGGGGTGGCGGTTCCTCATCGCCCCCGGCTATGAGGACGTCTGGTTTGATCCTGAGCTCCTCGAAGCATGACGGCGACCAACGCGCGCGTGCTGATATGACACGGCCCGCGGGGGGCGCCATGGCTGGGGCCGGTCGACTGCGGAACGTCCTGACGTACTTCGCCGCCGCCCTTCTCGCCACCTTGGCGATCGTGCCGGTGGTTGGGGCGACGCCGACGCCGCTCGCGCCTCTCGCATCCACCTACGACACGGTTGCCTATGTCTACGACGCACCCGCGCTGCTGTCGTCGCAGAGCGCAACGACGAAGTATGTGCGGGGTTCGCCGTCGGGGCCTGAAGTCGCCTCGTGGGTGAGCCCTGTCTCCGTCGTGCGTGGCGTAGTTGCCGCGAACACAGCAGAGCATGCGGTTCCGATCGGGCCGGCGTCTGCGGATGCCTGGACGGTTCTGAATCGTGTCGATGCTAAGGGTTCGCCTTTGCCCGGCTACAAGGGCGGTTCTATCTTCAGGAACGAGGATGGGCTCCTTCCCGAGACGCCGGGCGTGACGTATCGGGAGTGGGATGTGCATCCGAATGTTCCGGGGTCCCGCGAGACGCTGAGCGGATCGTCACGGGGAGCGATGGTTCCGCCTATTGGACGACCGATCACTACGACTCGTTCACCATGTTCCGGGGGCTGACCGGATGAGCGACTTCCCGATTTTGACGAGGGTGGAGCCCGAGTTCCGGCCGCTCCTGCTTGCGGGCGATCGCGAGGCGGTGGGGACGGCGGTGCTGGGTTGGGCCGAATCGGGGTTGACGGTCCGCGTCGTCCGGGGCCGTAAGACGCGCACGCTGTCCGGTCTCTTCGACGAGTTCGCGGCCGCCTTCCAGTTTCCGCTCTACTTCGGCGAGAACAAAGACGCCTTCAATGAGTGCGTCGCCGATCTCGCAGGGCTTCCGGCCGGAGCGGGTTTCGTGGTCGTGATCGTGGATCCTGACCAGGTGCTCATTGACGCCGAGAGTGAGGCACTCGGATGGCTTCTTCGCTCCTTGGAGTCGGCGACCGCCGCGTGGGGTCAGTCGGTCGAACTCGGGGAGTGGTGGGATCGTCCCGCGGTTCCGTTCCACGTCGTCCTCGCCGGACCGCAGGATGCTCTCGATGTCGCCGCTGATCGCTGGTCGGGGGCCGGCGCAGAGCCGGTGCCTTTCACGCAGAACTGAGGCTTAGCTCGCTCCGGTGGTGATGAGGCGGAGCTTGTTCTTGGTGGTGAGGGCGTCGATGATGTTGGTGAGGGTGGTGCGGTCGTCGTCGGTGAGGGTGGCGAGGTCGGTGGCGTGGGCCTCGAGGGGAGGGCGAGGGCGTGCAGGGGGCGCCGGGTGGCGGTGTCGATCACGAGGTAGTCGACGGTGGCGTCGAGGGTTTCCGCGATCTTCACCAGGCCCTCCAGGGACGGGGAGATGAACCGTCCCCGGTTTCTCGCCGCTTGTATGCGGGTGCCACTACCGGCGGTGCGGGCGTGGTGAACGGGACTGATGCAGTGGGATCCGGACGAGCCCAGCAGTGCGCTCGAGCCGGGTGACGCGCGTCCGACCCAAGCGAACATCGGGGCCGAGCTTGATTCGGTCCTGCCGAGCTTCTTGCGTCGACGGTTCCATGACCGGATGTCCGAGTTTGATCGCTCGAACCAGGCACTGGATGGGGTGGGGTCACTCACTCGTGGGAGGTGCAATGCAGACGCTCGCGACCAGTGACTGCCCGCCGGAGCGCGTGCTTCCCGAGGCTCCGTGCCCGACGTGCGAAACCGTGATGCGACTGTTCGCGTCGGGCGCCCACTAGAAGCGCCAACTCCCGCCGCGGCGAACGGTGTCGACAGGAGAATCGATGGCGCGCGGCGGCGGCACCTTCTTCAAGACGCCGACGACGACGATCTAGCCACGCCGTGAGTCATGGAGTCCTGCGAACCCGCCCGTCGCCCGCGCGCCGACGCCGCAAACCGGGCGTGGCATCGGACAATGGCGACATGTCTGCCCCCACGCGCCCCGGTGCGCCGCGCTCCGGCGCGCGCACGCAGACGCGTACCTCCAGGCCTGCGCCCACCCGGGTCGGCCCGCCCGCGAGGCCCGGCCAGGGCACGGCATCGGGAGCGGTGCCTCGGATCAAGCCACGGCTTGAAGCGGCCCCCGTGCGTGGCTCCATCGCGGCGCTGCTGTCGTGGCGCACGCTCGTGCTCGCGATGGTGCTTGGCCTCGCGTTCGCCCTTGTGTGGCCGTCGCTGCGCGTGTACATGCAGCAGACGTCCGAGGTGGACAATCTGCGCGCCGATCGCGACGCCGCGCAGGCAGAGGTGGACGATCTCAATGCGGAGCTCGCGCGCTGGGAAGACCCCAACTTTGTGGTGGCGCAGGCTCGCGAACGCCTCGCGTACGTCTTCCCGGGCGAGACGCCGTACCGCGTGGTGGACCCCGAGCTGGCTCAGCCGGCCGCGGTCGGCTCGGTGGACGCGATCGAAGAAGGCCAGGACCCCACGGCGGCCGGCCCTTGGTACGACCGCCTGTGGTCCACGCTCGAGGCCGAGGGCGGCGTGGCCTCGACGGCCCCCGTGGATGACCCGGCCGCTGGCACGGGAACCGCGACTAACGTCGGCTCCACTGACGACGACCCGGAGCCCGGCACAAACGTAGACTTGGGCGGGTGACAGCAACCCCCGCAGACCTGGCCGTGCTCCAGACCCAGCTGGGTCGCGAACCGAGGGGCGTGGTGGACGTCGCGGCGCGCTGCGTGTGCGGCAATCCCACGGTGGTCAAGACCTTCCCCCGCCTTCCCGACGGCACGCCCTTCCCCACGCTGTACTACCTGACGCACCCCGGCGCGGTGGCGGCCACGTCGCAGCTCGAGGCCGTGGGCACGATGCGCGAGATGACGGAGAGCCTGGCCGAGGACGAGGGGCTCGCGGAGGCGTATCGAGCCGCGCACGAGCGCTACCTGACCGAGCGCTACGAGCTTGAGGACGTTCCCGAGATTCACGGCATCAGCGCCGGAGGCATGCCCGAGCGCGTCAAGTGCCTGCACGTCGGGCCCCGGCGTGAACCCGCTGGGAGACAAGGCGCTGGAGATGTTCGCCGACCGCTGGCGCCCGGACCGCTGCTCGTGCGAGGCGCCCGGCGCGGCCGTCGCTGCGTCGCAGGACGTCACGGGCATCTGAGCCGCGGCTAGGCTGGAGCCATGACACGCGTCGCTGCCGTTGACTGCGGTACCAACTCGATCCGCCTGCTCGTTGCCGACGTTGAGGGCGACACCCTCACGGATGTGGTGCGCGAGATGACGGTGGTGCGCCTGGGCCAGGGCGTGGATCGCACCGGCGAGTTTGCCCCCGATGCGCTGGAGCGCACCTTTGCCGCCGTGGACGCGTACGCCGCCACGTGCCGCGACCTGGGCGTGGAACACATCCGCTTTGTGGCCACCTCAGCGACGCGCGACGCCCGCAACCGCGACGTCTTCATTGACGGCGTGAAGGCGCGCATGGGCGTGGAGCCCGAGGTGATCAGCGGCGATGAGGAGGCGCGCCTGAGCTTCAAGGGCGCCACGAGCGTGCTCGACTCGAGCCACGATGCCCCCTACCTGGTGGTGGATCTTGGCGGCGGCTCCACCGAGGTGGTGCTGGGCACCGCCGCGCCCGAGGCCGCGCACTCGATGGACGTGGGCTGCGTGCGCATGACCGAGCGCCACCTGCTGAGCGACCCGCCGGAGCCCGACGAGATCGCGGCGGCAGTGAAGGACGTCAACGAGGCGCTCGACCGGGCTTTTGAAGGCGTCGACCTGGGAGCCACTCGCACCCTGGTGGGCCTCGCGGGATCCATCACCACTGTCACGGCCCACGCGCTGGGCCTGCCCAAGTACGACTCGCACGCGATCGACGGCTCGGTGCTGCCCATCGACGCAGCCATGAAGGCCTGCGACGAGCTGCTGCATGCGTCCCGTGCTTCGCGCGCGGCGCTGGGCTTCATGCACCCGGGCCGCGTGGACGTCATCGGCGCCGGCGCTCTGGTGTGGCACACAGTGATGGGCCGCGTGCGCGAGGCCGTGCGTGCCGCCGGGCACGAGTTACCGTACGTGGTCACGAGCGAGCACGACATCCTCGACGGCATCGCCTTCTCGGCGGCCGAGCGCGCCTAGCGCGGGGGAGCGCGGGCCGCTCTCAGGGCCCACGCCCCCGTAGCCCAACTGGCAGAGGCAGCCGACTTAAAATCGGCCGAGTACGGGTTCGAATCCCGTCGGGGGCACCGCCTATCACTGCTGGGAACTCGCCAAGAGTTGCCTGGCAGTATGCCGTTTTCACTGCCTGCGACCCTACGCGCGCCGATACGATTCCGTGTCGGTTCCGAGCGCGAAAGGAGGGGCCGTGCTGCCCCCTCGCACTGATCCTCGGTGGGCTCAACTGGTGACGAATCCGAGCCAGTACAACCTCAGCTACTTGGGACTCAAGATCTTTCTGTACACGGTCTCGCTGCAAGCCAGCTCCTCCCCGCATGTGCGCGAGGTCGCGATCGATGAGGTCGTCGCCTTCTTCCACAGGAACGAGCGTGCGCTCGCCGCCGACATCTTCATGATCTTCGAGTAGGACCGGAGCACCCCATGAGCGGATACCTTCGCGACGTCGACTCCGTCAGCGCGCTGATCGCCACCGGACGTCCCCTGCTGTTGGCCGGCGACGCCGCCGCGCTGCAGCGCCTTCCCCGCGGCAACTGGATCGGCGGGAGCATCCCGTACTTCATGTCGCCCGCGGGCACCGGCAGTGATCGCTCAGCGATCTACGTCAACGAGCTCCCTGCAAGCGTGCTTGAGGTGTCGACCTCGCTCGTGGCCCCCGACGACCTCCACACGTTCCCGTCGCGCGGCGTTGATCACGGGTTCACTGTCATTGTGCTGCCCTACGCGAGCGAGGCTCAGCTGCGCTACGCGCGCGAGGCGCAAGGCTATCCGGGGCTGTTTGACCGGCCTGTGGTGGGTTGGGTCGCCGGCCGTCACCTCGACGATCCCGCGAGCACCCTCGCCGTGGTGGTCGACGGCGCCTCGGGCGTCGCATCCTCGTCCCATGCGGCGGTGATGCACGCGCGCCTCGCCGACGGCGTGACCGCCGCTGTGGACATCATCAACCTGTTTGAGCAGTGTGACGGCGACGTGCTCACCTTCCCGGAGACGGGCTTCGAGGCGAGCACGGTGCTGGTCAACGGGGTCGAGCAGCCGATGGCGACGTACCTTGCGGCGGTGGGTGCCGATCCGCGCGTGCCGCTCGTGGCGGACTACCTGGGCGCGATGATCAACGTGGCGGTGCGGGGTGCCGACGAGCGCGGCACCGTGAGCTTCTTTGCGCCGGTCTTCGCTGGCGTTGAGTACCGCATCGCCGCGCCGATCCCGGAGTACATCCCCGCCGTCAGGGCCGAGATCGAGCGCCGCGGCGTGCACCCAGCCTTCGCGTGCAACTGCGTGTTGAACTACACCTACATGCACCTGGACGGCGAGTACGTCGCGGGAGTTGGCGGGCCGTTCACATTTGGTGAGATTGCGTACGTGCAGGTCACGCAGACCCTGGTGTACCTGACGATCGGCTAGCGCCGTCGGGAAGCACGATTCCCCTAACGAGTCGGATTGGCACCCTCGCCGCGCTGTGAGATGGCTGGATGCGGCACCACCGTGTAGAGGTGTGCGGACGCCAGCGCGAGCCACGCGAAGCCCGCCAGCACCGCGAGCCAGATCAGCGCCACGCCAATCACGCTCTGCGCGAGGGCTGCCCCCGCCATGAAGCCCACGATCACATCGAGTCCCAGCAGCAGGCCTACGAGAGATCTGGGCCTGTCCCCGATGCTGCGCGCCCACCGCGAGTACGCGATGGCCGCAACCCCGAGCGCCATGAAGCCGAGCGCCCCCGCGGCAAGGTGGAGGATGCCCGAGGTGGTTGCCTGGCCACCCGCCTCGCCGGGAGGGAAGCCCTCGACAGCATCGGGCACGAATACTGCGGCGGCGAAGAGGGACGCGGCATAGACGCCCACGAGGGAGCCCATCGCGAGCCCGCGCCCGCCGCGAACCGTGCGCAGGATGCCCGCCGCGGCCACCGCCACCATGAGCGCGGTGACAGTCAAGTTGGCGCGCTGCATCCAGCCGTGCTCCCCAAGCTCGAGCAGGCTGAGCGCGTGCTGGGTGATGTCGAAGCCCGGCCGCGTCGCCGCGAGCACGATGCCGACCACCACGTAGAACGGGCCTGCGACCACGCCCCACCCGAGCATGCTGCGCGTGATGGCGGCCGACGTATCGAACTCCTGAACGGGACCAACCGAAGTGGGGGACATACGACCGATCGTAGAGCCGCAAAAACTAGACTGTCTAGTACCGTATGGGGGTGACCCTTGAGCGACAGCGCACGCTGAGCGAGCGCAAGCACGGCGACATCCTTGCCGCCGCGTCGGCGCTGTTTCTGCGACAGGGCTACCGGGGCACGAGCATGGACGAGGTCGCGACGGCGGCGAAGGTGTCAAAGCAGACCGTCTACAAGCACTTCGCCGACAAGGAAGACCTGTTCCGTGCGATCGTGGCGGACTCCACCCCGCGCTCGGGCGCGATCGTCGCGGGCGTCGAGGCGGCCTACGCGAGCGGCGCGGGAGGTGCGGAACGCGCACTGGAGCGCACCGCACGGGCGCTTATCGACGGTGCACTGCTGCCCGAAGCGACGGCCCTGCGTCGCCTCGCGATTGCCGAGGCAGAACAGTTCCCCGACCTCGCCGCCGCGTACTACGGAGCGGGACCGCTCACAGGCGTCGGGGCCATCATGGGCGTCCTGGCTCAGGCACGAGACGGGGGAGCCCCCTTGCCCACCGACCTCGCCACCGCGGCGCACGACTTCGCGCATGTCGCCGTGTCGGGGCTGATCGATCTTGCCCTGTTCTTCCCGTCGCAAGTTGTGCCCGACGCCGTGCGAGCCGAGCGTGCGAGGGCCGCCGTCGCGGTCGTGCTGCGCGCCTAGTTCGCGCGACCAGCGCCAGCCACCCGCGCGTCGGCGCGGCACGTCGGCGCGGCGCGTCGGCTGCGGGCAAAGATCACGGAAACAACCGGACATGCTCGCGCGTTGAACTGCCAAACGACCACTGAGGAGAGAACGTGGCCAACCCCGTCTTTAGCCAGACCCGCGAGTTCCAGGAGCGTCCCGGCGTCACCGAAGTCGGCATGCCTGTGGGCTTCGACACGAGCGC
>QKAX01000123.1 GCA_003246255.1 Demequina lutea | reverse complement strand
ACGGCTGGGGCGAGGTCATGGTGTTCATCTTCTTTGGACCCGTGGCCATGCTGGGCACGATGCTCACGCAGGCGGGCACCGTGACGTGGTGGGCGGTCGTGGGCTCGGCCGCGCTGGGCCTCGTGGCGGTGTCGCTGCTGATGGTGAACAACATCCGCGACGTCGAGGGCGACACCATTGCCGGCAAGCGCACGCTTGCGGTCAAGCTGGGCGCACACCGCACGCGCGTACTGTTCGTGTGGGTCATGGCGCTGCCCATGATCGCCGCCGTGGTGATGTCGTTCGCGGTGCCGTGGGTGCTCGTCGCGCTGCTCACGCTGGCGCCGGCCACTGTGATCGCGGTGGTGGTGCGCGCCGGGGCCGCGGGTCCGGCGCTCAAGCCGGTCTTCATTGGCCTCACCTGGTTTGGCATGGCCTACGGCGCCCTGCTCACGGCGGGCATCCTGCTCTCGTAGCGCGCTACTTGGTGTCGGCCTCGGCCTCGGCGTCCTCTGCGTCGGCGTCCTCGTCGACGCGACGGTGGCCGCGAGCCAGCCATCCATTCATCTGCTGAGCGGCGCGCAGGCGCATGCCGGGGAACGCGATGTACGACACGATCCAGCCCACAATGAGGGCGAGCAGCAGCGCCCAGAAGTCGTACCAGCGCATCGCGTAGAGCACGCCGAACGCGGCCAGAAACACTGCCGTTCTCATGAGCCAATATGCGAGCACCTGCATGGCATCAACCGTACCCGCGCGGGGTGGGGCCGGGGGACGGTGGGCCGGGGTCGGCGGGCCGGGGTCGGGGTCGGTGGCCGGTGGGCCGAGGTCGGTGGCCGGTGGGCCGCGACGGCACGGATCCTCTGCAGAAGTGACACCCCGGGCGGCTCCGGGACGCGCCGCAACTGCGTGAGGCGAGGCCCGCGTCACTTCTGCCGGGGCCAGCCTCCCGCACGTGACTTCTCGCGACCTCGCGCCCGTGTGTGACTGTGAATCCGGACCTAGCGCGCGGCCACGGCGCGCAGAGTCCGATGCGACAGTCACATCGCGACGACGCGGGGCGGCCCGCGCCGCAGGCGGGCGCCCTGCGCAAACCGGCGGAGAGAGGCGCACTCTTCACCGGTATCCCCGGCGCCGCAGCCTGGCGCCGCCAGTTTGCGCGCACCGACCATGAGCCTCACGGCGCCCTGCCCGGGCTACACCCCGTACAGCGCCTCGACGCGATCCGCCACCGTGGCCACGTCAAAGTCCATGACCCGCGCCTGCTGCTGCGCGTGCAGCGCCTCGCGCTCCGAAGGCGAGTCAACCACCGCAGCAAGCCGCGCAGCGAACCCCACGGCGTCGCGTGGGTTCACCACAGCGTCGGGGTTGTCGAGGGTCCATGCATAGCCGGGGTTGTCGCCGCCCAGCACGGCGCCCGCGCCGGCCGCCATCGCCTCCGTGAGGACGATGCCGAAGCTCTCGCCTCCTGTGGCCGGGAAGACCGCGACGTCGGCCGCCGCCAGGAAGCCGGGCTTGTCGTCGTCCGACACGAAGCCCACCAGCTCGACGGAGTCGCCCAGGCCCCGCGTAGCCACGAGTTCCTCGATCCGCGAGCGCAGCGGGCCCTTCCCCGCGATCCTCACGCGCACGCCGTCGCGCGCGGCGCGCGGCATCGCGGCCACCGCCTCCACGAGCTCCACGGCGCCCTTGCGCTCCACGAGGCGCCCGAGGAACGCCACCACGGTGCGCCCCTCCCCCGCGGACCACGGCTGGGCCTCGGCCTGCGCACGCACATCGGCCACGCGCACGGCGTTGGGGATCACCACCGACTCCACCCCAAAGGCCCACCGCGCAAAGGCCGACGCTGGTGCCGACACGGCCGCGAACGCGTCGAACAGGCGCAGGTTGCGTCGCAGCCCCAGGCCGAGGGCGCGCGTGCCCCACTCGCTGACGCTGCCGTCGGGAAGGATATGGAAGGTGGCGACGATCCGCACCCCGGCTCCCTGGACGCGCCTCGCCTCGCGCACCACGCGCGCCGCGAACAGCGGCGAGTGCGGCGTCTGCACATGAATCACGTCGTAGCGCTGCGCGGCCAGGAACGCCCTCAGCCGCGAGCGCGACGCGGGGCGCGGCGTGCGCAGCCCGTTGCCGTTGAACGTGACGCCCACGTTGGAGGTGAGACTGTGCACCTCAACGATGCCGGGCGGCGGCGGTCCGGCCTCACCCGAGCACAGCACGTGCACGTCGTGACCCCGCTCGCCCATCGCGCGGCCTACGGTGCGCACGTACTCCTGGACGCCATCGGGACGCGCGAGGGCATCGTCGAGTACCAGGGCGATCTTCACGCGATCGACCCTATCGCCGCACGACGAGCGCCCGGCGACTACCCGTTGCTGAGCCCCGAGTACGAGTGCAGTCCCTGCACGTACAGGTTGACCACGGTGAAGTTCAGGATGATGGCCACCAGGCCGGAGATGGCGAGCCATGCGGCGCGGCGACCGGCCCAGCCCTGCGTGGTGCGCGCGTGCAGGTACGCGGCGTAGATCACCCAGATCACGAACGACCAGACCTCCTTGGGGTCCCAGCCCCAGAAGCGGCCCCACGCGTGCTCGGCCCACATGGCGCCGGACATGATGGTGAAGGTCCACAGCACAAAGCCCACGGCGTTGAAGCGGAACGCGAGCGCCTCGAGCTTGGCGGGCTCGGGTGCGGCGGCGAGCGGGCGCAGCAGCGCCGACTGCGCCCACTTCTTGCCGCGGTCACGCGCGTCGCGCATCAGCTGCACGCCCGACGCGATGCCGCTCACGGCAAAGATGCCCGACGCGATGGTGGCGATGGGCACGTGGATCACGAGCCAGTACGAATCGAGCGCGGGCTGTAGGCCCACGGCGTCGCGGTAGAACATGCGCAGCGCGGTCACGATCGCGAACACGGCAAAGAACGCCACGCCGGGCGCGATGTACGTCAGGTCGCGCGTGCGCTGCACAAACAGGAACACCAGCACCGCCACGAGCGAACCCGCGATGGTGAACTCGTACATGTTGGCGAAAGGCGCGTGGCCGGCGTCGATGCCGCGGGTCACCACTCCAGCGAGCTGGAGTCCCGCACCCACGAACATCGCAGCCCGGCCGATGCCCAGCGCCTTGGAGCGCTCGGGCGCGGTCTCCACCACAGCACCGGCGGGGAGGTCGTTGGGGGCTGCGGGGGCCTCGTCGCCGGCGACGGCTTCGCCAGTTGCTTCGGCCGTCGCAGGCGCGCCCGACATGGCAGGCACGGGCGTGCGCGCAGCGGTGCGAGCCTCGGCCACACGCGCGAGGCGCACGGAAGAGGCCACGAGGGCGATCGTGTACAGGGTGGCTGCCGTCCACAGCGCCATCGCGCTGAACGTGGTGACGTCCATGGGTCCTCCTTCTACGCTGCCGGGACCTCGGGGGGACTGTCCGGGGCGGCCCCCGTTGCGACGGCGAGGGCACGGGCGAGCGCATGTGCGGCGGCCTCGTCGTGCTCAGGGGCAAGCACTGCGGCCTCCACCAGTGTAAGAGGCTCGCCACCAGGCTGTTCACGCAACAGCAGCCACACGCGCCTGCGGGGCGCGAACAGCGACACGGAGATGCCAAGCAGCGCCGCCAGGGACGTGCCCAGGATCCATGGCAGCGACGGGTCTGCGCGCAGGTCTAGCGCCACAAAGTGAGGGGTGTCCTCCCACGTGACAGTGCCAAGGCCATCGGGCAGTGTGATGGTCTGGCCTGGCTGGAGGTCCACCACAAGCGGCTCGCCGTCGTCGCCCACCAGCTGCGTCATGTTCGTGTCGTCGAGCTGGTAGACATTCTGCGGGATGCCGTTGTCGAGCCCCAGGTCGCCCTCGTACGCGGTGATGAGCATGACCGGGTTGATGAGCTGCGGGTTGACGGACGAGATCGCGCCGTCCGCGGTCTGCGCGGCCGTGGGATACAGCGTGGCGACGATGCCCACCTGCGGGCCGCTCGTCACGTCCGGCACCTTGATGACGCCGTTGGAGCGGTAGCCCGCGTCTTGCGGCAAGAACGGCGTGGGACCGGAGAAGGCGATGTTGCCGTCGGCGTCACGCACCGTGATGACGGGTGCGTAGCCGTTGCCCTGCAGGTAGATCTTGCCGCCGTCCACCTCGAGCGGGTGGTTCACGCGGATGTCGTCGGCGGTGGGCTCTTGCCCCGGCTCGGTGAAGGTCACGTTGGCGCGAAAGAACAGGGGGCGCCCGGCAGCGTCAAAGGTGGAGTCGAACGAGTCGAGCCGCAACGTGAAGGGGTCCAGCCACGCATCGTCAAAGAGCGGGCCCGCGGAGAACGAGTCGTAGTCCACCACGGCGTTGGTGAAGGTGCGGCCCTCCACGATCACGGCCTGGCCGCGGTACGTGAAGGACGACCCGAACGCGAGCGAGAACAGCACGCCCACGAGCGCCAGGTGGAACAGCAGGTTGCCCCACTCGCGCACCGAGCCCTGCTCCAAGGTGACCGCCACCTCGCTGCCGCCGCCGCGCACCTCGCGCTGCTCGACGCGCGTGCGATAGCCCGTGAACCAGCCGAGTGGCGCGCGGCCCCTGCCCCACGCTGCGACCCTCTCGGCGGCCTCCAGCGCGGGCAAGGCCGACGTGGTGGTCGTGTGGTGCTGGAAACGCGTCAGCCGCTTGGGCGCCTGACCCACAGGCTCGCGCGCGTTGCGGCCGTGGGCCAGAGCGCGCGGAACGATGCAGCCCACGAGCGACAGGAACAGAAGCACGTAGATGGCCGTGAACCACGCGGACGCGAACACGTCGAGAAAGCCCGTGGCGTCCAGCAGCGGACCCCAGAACGGGTTGTCGTTGATGAACAGCTGTGTGCGCGCCGCGTCCTGCGACCACTGCGGCAGCAGCGAGCCGGGGATCGAGGCCACGCCGAGCAGCAGCAACAGCACCAGCGCGAGGCGCATCGAGGTGACCTGGCGCCAGCCCCAGCGCAGCCAGCCCTCGATGCCAAGGCGCGGCGCCTGCGCGTACGCGTAGTTGTCCACGGAGAAGCGCTTGGGCGCCTCGACGGAATCGTCTCCCAGCGCGAT
>QKAX01000191.1 GCA_003246255.1 Demequina lutea | reverse complement strand
CGCCGGCCCCCGCCCCGGCCGCGCGCAGCAGGCCGATGCGCTCGCCACCCTCCGCACCCAGCGTTGGCAGCGCGGCGTCCACCTGCTCGCGCGTGAGCTCGTCTCCGAGCATCAGCAGGCGCGTCAGCAGCGCTGTCGGCTCGTTGCCAGCGGCGCGCGCGGCGCGCACGGCGGGAAGCACCTGTTCGCGCGAGAGGGCGCGAGTGGCGCGCTCGCCGACGGCGTTCTCAACGGCGTCGACGGTCCACGTGGCGAGGTCTGAGCGCAGGGCATCCGCGTCGGCTTGGCCGAGTGAGACGCGCGCATCGGACGGGCGGGAGGGCATGAGGACTCCTCTTCAAAGGGCGCATGGGAACCCTATCGGCCGCCACGGCTGCCGTGTGCGCGATCAGGCGTCGAACAGCGTGCCCGTCAGCAGTGCGCGATAGAACTGCACGCCCTGACCCAGCGACGTCACCTGCACCTTCTCGTTTGGCCCGTGGATCGCCTCGCGCTGCGCGCGGTTCATGTGCAGCGGGGCAAAGCGGTACACGGCCTCGCTGAGGTGCGCCATGTGGCGCGCGTCCGATGCGGCCAGCATGATGTACGGAACCGTCACCGCGTCGGGGTACGACGCCGCAACGGCCTCCCCGATCGCGCGCCACCGCGGGTCGTCGCCGGTGGGCGAGACGGGCGAGGGAGCCGACTGCTCCACCACCGTCACGGTGATGTCGGGGCCCAGCAGGTTGCGAATGCGGCGCACGGCGTCGGCCACCGTCCAGTCCACGGCCACGCGCATGTTCACCACGGCCGACGCTCGCGTGGCCAGCACGTTGTCTGCGGGGCTTCCCTGCAGGCGGGTCACCGCGGTGGTGGTGCGCACGGTGGCGGCCATCTCGGGGCTCACGCGGGGTAGCACGCGGGCGAGCAACCAGCGCAGCGCACCGGCAGCCCCGAGCACGCGGCCAAGGATGCCTGCGGCGTGCGGTGCCACCGTGGTGAACATCTCCACCTGCACGTCGTGCAGGCTGCCGGGGAACGGGTGCGACTCGAGGCGTTGGATCGCCCAGGCGAGCGCGCCCGCCGCAGACTCCTCCGGCGGGGTCGACGCGTGCCCGCCGAGCGACTCGGCGGTGAGACGCAGCGTGACGATGCCCTTCTCGGACACCCCCACCACCGCCATGGGCCGGCCGACGCCGGGGAACGCCTCGGAGGCGACAGCACCTCCCTCGTCAAGCACCATGTACGGCACGACGCCGCGGCGCTTGAGCAGCGCGGCGGCCTCCATCGCGCAGTCGCCGTAGGCCTCCTCGTCGGCGCCCATGAGCAGGTAGAGGTCCTCGCGCGGCTGCCAGCCCTCGGCGAGCAGCGCCTCCACTGCCTCGAGCATCACCACGAGCGCACCCTTGTCGTCCAGCGCGCCGCGGCCGTGCACCCAGCCGTCGGCGATCACGCCGTCAAACGGCGGATGCTCCCACCCCTCGGCCTCCCAGTCCTCGGGCACCGGCACCACGTCCTGGTGCGCCATGAGCACCACGGGACGGTCGGCGGCGATGCCCTGGATGCGCAGTAGCATGCCGCGGCGGGGCAGCTCGTCCACCTCGGCGGCGCCGAACACATGCGGGTAGAACGCCTCGAGCGCGGCGCGGTGGGCCCGCATCGTCGCATCCTTGGCATCTGACAGCGGACCGGGGCCGTCGGGCGTCACTGTGGGGATGCGGATCAGCGCGGCGAGGTGCTCGGCCGCGAGCTCCGCCACGGCCTCGGGCGATCCCACCGGCGGCGTCATCGGGCGTCTCCTTCCGGCACGGCGACCCCGGCGTCGGCCGCGAGCCCGTGTGCCTCGGGGTCGGCATTGGTGAAGGCCGCCTTGGGCACCGTGAACAGCGCGACCACGGCGGCGATGGCCGTGACGCCGCAGATCCCCCACACCACCTGGTAGCCGGTGAGGGAGGCCGCAGTGGTGGCCTCGGCGTCCACACCATGAGCGAGCGCCAGCGCGAAGAACGCCGACGCGAACGCGCCTCCCAGCGTCTTGGTCGTGTTGGTGAGGCCCGTGGCAACGCCGGTTTGGTGGGGCGGCGCGGCGGCGGCTGCCGTGGCGGGCAGCGCGGCGACGAGCGCGCCGGAGCCGAGGCCTGCCACCACCATGCACGCGAGCACCTGCGCGAGGGTGTCGTGCAGCGGGATGAGCGACAGGTAGCCGGCGGCGACCATGACGGCGGCCACGAGCAGCACGTGCCGGGGCACCCACCGTTTGGCGAACACGGCGAAGATCGTGGCGCCCACCAGCAGCGAGATCACGTAACTGCCGATCAGGATGGAACGGCTCGCGGCGTCGAGGCCGAGGCCATAGCCCACCTCGGCGGGGTCGGTGCCAGCGAACGTGGACAGCGGCACCTGCGCACCCAGCACCGAGACTCCAAACAGGCCGGCCGTCAGCATCACGGGCCACACGGTGGGACGCGCGATGAGGCGCATGTCGATCAGCGGCTCCTCGGTGCGCCCCTCCACCCGGATGAACCACCACATGAGCGCCGCGCCCACGAGCACCATTCCCACGACCCACACCGTGATGCCGTCGAGGCGCACCAGCGCCAGGCCGCCCGTGAGAGCCATGAGCGACAGGCTCAGCAGCGCCGTGCCCTTGCCGTCGAGAGTGCCGCCGGTGCGCACGCCCGTGTCGGGCACCTTCCACCACACCACAAAGAACGCGACGGTCACCAGCACGGCTGGCACCGCGAGCGTGATCCACAACTGGTCGACGAACACCGTGGCCAGCTGACCGGCAGTGAGCGCGCCGATGATCGCGCCCGCCTGCAACGCCGCGGTGATGAGGCCAGCTCCCTTGCGCGTCAGCTCCGCGGTGTTGGGGAACTGCCGCGCGCGGATGTGGATGATCGACACGTTCATGGGCAGCCACACCACGTAGAAGCCCTGGATGGCAAACACCACTGTGTACAGCCAGAAGTTCGGCGAGAACGCGAGCCCCCACGTGGCGAGCGCCGTCACGGCGAGCGACAGCAGCAGCACGCGGCGGTGGCCAATCATGTCGCCAAGCCGCGCCAGCAGCGGCACCACGATCGCGCTCAGCAGCAGCTGCGCCGCCTCGGGCCAGTTGAGGTGAGCATCGTTGACGCCAAGAAAGCGGCCGATGTCCGTGTACAGGGGCGTGTAGTAGCCCTGGAGCACGCCTGACACGGCCTCGACGACCACCAGCGCGCCCACCACGCCCGCGAGGGGCGACCTGGTGCGACTCATGAGCGCATCCTGGCACCGCGATGTTGCGTCCGCGTGTCCTGCACACGAACGCTCAGCGAACGCGCGCTCACTGGTGGCGCGCGCCCTCCGCCTCGGGTTCCGGCTCACCGGCCGACGCGTCGGCCGCGTGGTGCTCGGAGGCCACGGCCTCGTCCACCGCATGCTCGACCCGGCCCGCGTGCGAGCGTCGGCTCGCCCCGGCCACGGCAACCACCGCGATGGTGCCCGCGACGAGGGCGATCGCCCACCGCAGCACCGGGTTGGCATCGTCGCCATACGAGAGCATCACCACGGCTGGCGCGATCAGCACCGCGACGAGGTTCATCACCTTGATGAGCGGGTTGATGGCCGGACCCGCGGTGTCCTTGAAGGGGTCGCCCACGGTGTCGCCGATCACTGTGGCCTCGTGCGCCGGGGAGTTCTTGCCGCCGTGGTGGCCGTCCTCGACAATCTTCTTGGCGTTGTCCCAGGCTCCGCCCGAGTTGGCAAGGAACACTGCCATGAGCACGCCCGTGCCGATGGCGCCCGCAAGGAAGCCAGCGAGCGCGCCCACGCCCAGCGCGAAGCCCACAAAAATGGGTGCCATCGCCGCCAGCAGACCGGGGGTGGCGAGCTCGCGCAGCGAGTCGCGCGTGCAGATGTCCACCACGCGCCCGTACTCGGGGCGCTGCGTGCCGTTCATGATGCCGGGCATCTCGCGGAACTGGCGGCGCACCTCGAACACGATCGCGCCGGCCGCGCGGGTCACGGCGTCGATCGCGAGGCCGCTGAACAGGAACACCGTCGCGCCGCCGATGATGATGCCCACCAGCGTGAGCGGGTTAATCACCTCGTAGCTGAAGTCGGCCACCGCGCCGCCGGCCGTGGACAGCGCCTCGGTGACGGCATCGGAGTACGAGCCATAGAGCGCCGTCGCTGCCAGCACGGCAGTGGCGATCGCGATGCCCTTGGTGATGGCCTTGGTGGTGTTTCCCACGGCGTCGAGGTCGGTCAGGGTCTTTGCCGCCTCCTCGTCCACCTCGCCCGACATCTCGGCGATGCCCTGCGCGTTGTCGCTCACGGGCCCAAAGGTGTCCATGGCCACGATCACGCCCACAGTGGTGAGCAGTCCGCAGCCGGCGAGGGCCACGAGGAACAGGGCCAGCGACAGCGAGCCGCCCGCCACAAAGAACAGCACCACGATCGCTCCAGCGATCACTGTGGCCGTGTACACGGCGGATTCGAGACCCACGCCGATGCCGCTCAGCACCACCGTCGCGGCGCCAGTAAGGGAGGTCTCGGCGACGCGCTTGGTGGGGCGGCCCGCCGTGTCGGTGAAGTAGCCGGTGAGCCACAGGATCAGGCCCGCCAGGCCGATGCCCACAAACACCGCGACCGTAGCGACGATGCGGGGGTCCGCCGTGGCGTCGGCCAGGGAGGAGCCGTTGAACTCGGCGAAAGAGCCGGGCAGGTACAGCCACGCGGCGGCGGCCGAGAGCACCGCGCCCAGCGCGGCCGACGTGTAGAAGCCGCGGTTGATGGCACGCAGGCCGGGCTCGTTGTTCTTGACGCGCGTGATAAACACGCCGAGCGCGGCCGTGATGGCGCCGATCGCGGTGACGATCAGGGGGAACACGAGCCCCTCCTCGCCAAAGGCGACCTTGCCGAGGATGAGCGCGGCCACGAGCGTCACGGCGTAGGACTCGAACAGATCCGCGGCCATGCCCGCGCAGTCGCCCACGTTGTCGCCCACGTTGTCGGCGATGGTCGCGGCGTTGCGCGGATCGTCCTCGGGGATGTGATTCTCCACCTTGCCCACCAGGTCAGCGCCCACGTCGGCGGCCTTGGTGAAGATGCCGCCGCCCACGCGC